>NZ_CP109599.1:7732930-8078361 GCF_036231945.1 Streptomyces sp. NBC_01429
GCGGCGGGTGTGCTCGACGACGGGGTGATCGGTTCCCTGACCGCCGAGCGGCTGGCCGGGGTGCTGCGTCCGAAGGTCGACGCGGCGTGGAACCTCCACGAGGCGACGCGGGACACCGACCTCGACGCGTTCATCACCTTCTCTTCCGTGGCGGGCACGTTCGGCAGCGCGGGGCAGGCCAACTACGCGGCCGGCAACGCCTTCCTCGACGCCCTAGCCCGCCACCGCACGGCCGAGGGGCTCCCCGCGACCTCGCTGGCCTGGGGCCCCTGGGACCAGGGCAGCGGAATGACCGGAACCCTCTCCGCCGCCGACCTTGAGCGCATCGCCCGTACCGGCATGCCCGCGCTGTCCGTGGAGCACGGCACGGCACTCTTCGACGCTGCCCTCGCCGCCGGCGAGGCGGCCGTACTGCCCGTCGAGCTCGACCTGACGGCGCCGGGGATTCAGCGTGAGGTTCCCGTACTGCTGCGCGGCCTGGTCCGTACGCGCGTCACTCGTCGTGCGGCCGACGGCGGCCGGGCGGCGGCCTCCGGGCTGCTGCGACGCCTGACCGGGCTCACCGCCCCCGGGCGCAGGGAAGCGCTGCTCGACCTCGTGCGGACGCAGATCGCCCTCGTACTGGCACACGCGGGCGCCGACACCGTCGACCCCACGCGGGCCTTCCAGGATCTCGGATTCGACTCCCTCACCGCGATCGAACTCCGCAACCGCGTCGGCAAGGCCACCGGTCTGCGGCTGCCCGCCACGGCCGTGTTCGACTACCCGACCGCCAACGCGCTGGTGGACTATCTGTACGACGAGCTGTTCGGAGGGGCCGACTCCGAGCACACGCTCCCGGTCTCCGCGCTGCCGCCGCTGACGGACGACCCGGTGGTCATCGTCGGCATGAGCTGCCGCTACCCCGGTGGTGTGACCTCCCCCGACGATCTGTGGCGTCTGGTGTCCGACGGTGTGGACGCCGTCTCCGGCTTCCCCACCGACCGCGGCTGGGACGTCGAGGACGCGAACGAGTCCGACCCTGACCGGGCCGGCACCGTCGCGACCCGCTCCGGCGGATTCCTTTACGACGCACCGAACTTCGACCCCGACTTCTTCGGCATGAGCCCCCGCGAGGCACTCACCACGGACGCCCAGCAGCGGCTGCTGCTGGAGACGACGTGGGAGGCCCTGGAGGGCGCCGGGATGGACCCGGCGTCGCTGCGCGGCAGCAGCACCGGTGTCTTCGCCGGTGTGATGTACCACGACTACGCGCAACTGCTCGGCGGCCGCGAATTCGAGGGCTACCAGGGGAGCGGCAGCGCGGGAAGCGTCGCCTCCGGCCGGGTGTCGTACACCTTCGGTTTCGAGGGTCCGGCCGTGACCGTGGACACGGCGTGCTCGTCCTCGCTCGTCGCGCTGCACCTCGCCGCGCAAGCGCTGCGGTCGGGGGAGTGCTCGCTCGCTCTCGCCGGTGGTGTGACCGTCATGTCCACCCCCATGACCTTCGTCGAGTTCTCCCGTCAGGGCGGCCTCTCGCCCGACGGCCGCTGCCGCTCGTTCGCCGACGAGGCCGACGGGGTCGGCTGGGCCGAGGGCGCGGGCATCCTCGTCCTGGAGCGCCTCTCCGACGCCCGCAGGAACGGGCACCGCGTCCTCGCCACCGTACGGGGGAGCGCCGTCAACCAGGACGGCGCGTCGAACGGCCTCACCGCGCCCAACGGCCCCGCGCAGCAGCGCGTGATCCGGCAGGCGCTGGCGGGCGCCGGGCTCTCCGCGTCGGACGTCGACGCGGTGGAGGCGCACGGCACGGGTACGACGCTGGGTGACCCGATCGAGGCGCAGGCGCTGCTGGCCACGTACGGCCAGGACCGCGCGGCCGACAAGCCGTTGCTCCTCGGCTCCATCAAGTCGAACATCGGGCACTCCCAGGCCGCGGCCGGGGTGGCCGGTGTCATCAAGATGATCATGGCGATGCGGCACGGGACGCTGCCGCGCACCCTGCACGCGGACACCCCTTCCACGCACGTCGACTGGTCGGCCGGAGCCGTGGAGCTGCTGGCCGAGCCCGCCGACTGGCCGGGCGGTGAACGGCCGCGCCGCGCGGGCGTCTCGTCGTTCGGTATCAGCGGAACCAACGCCCACGTCATCCTCGAACAGCCCGAAGCGGTCACCGCCGAGCGCCCCGCCGAGCGCGATGCCGCCCCGGTCGCCTCCGCTGTCGGCCCCGTTCCGCTTCCGCTGTCCGGCAAGACCGAGGCGGCCCTGCGGGCCCAGGCATCGCGTCTGCTCCAGTACCTCGACGAGGGCCGGACCGGCGCCGCTTCCCTCGCGGATGTCGCCCACTCACTGGCCGTCGGCCGGTCCGCTTTCCCGCACCGCGCCGTCGTCGTGGCCGCCGACCGGGACGAGGCGCTGCGCGCCCTGTCCGCACTCGCCGGGGGCACATCGGACACCGAGACCACGGAGGGCCTGGCACGCCCCGGGAAGCGGGCGTTCCTGTTCTCGGGCCAGGGGTCGCAGCGGCTCGGGATGGGCCGTGGACTGTACGAGCGCTTCCCGGTGTTCGCGGAGGCGTTCGACGCGGTGTGCGCGGGGCTCGACGCCCACCTGGAGCGTCCCCTGCGTGACGTGGTCTGGGGGAACGACGCGGAGGCGCTCAACCGGACGCAGTACGCCCAGACCGGTCTCTTCGCCGTCGAGGTGGCTCTCTTCCGGCTGCTGGAGTCCTGGGACGTCGTCCCGGACCGGCTGCTGGGCCACTCCATCGGTGAGATCGCGGCCGCCCATGTCGCGGGCGTCCTCTCCCTGCCCGACGCCTGCCGACTGGTCGCCGCCCGGGGACGCCTGATGCAGGCGCTGCCCGCCGGGGGCGCGATGACGGCCGTCCAGGCGAGCGAGGACGAGGTGCTGCCGTCGCTGACGGACGGCGTCTCGATCGCCGCCGTCAACGGACCGGCCGCCGTGGTCATTTCCGGTGCCGGAACCGAAGTCGCCGCGATCGGGGCCCTGTTCGAGGCGCGGGGACGCAAAGTCACCTCGCTCCGCGTTTCCCACGCCTTCCACTCGGCGCTCATGGAACCGATGCTCGCGGAGTTCCGCGAGGTCGCCGAATCCCTGGAGTACGGCGCCCCGGCCATTCCGCTGGTGTCGAACGTGACGGGGCAGCCGGCGGACGAGGAGCAGCTGCGGTCGCCGGAGTACTGGGTCCGGCACGTCCGTGAGGCCGTCCGCTTCGCCGACGGTGTGCGTACGCTCGTCTCCGAAGGCGTCACCTCGTTCCTCGAACTCGGCCCCGACGGAGCGCTGTCGGCGCTCGCCGGCGGGTCGGCGCCCGAGGACGCCGCGTTCGCTCCCTGCCTGCGCAAGGGCCGGCCCGAGGACGCGACCCTGCTCGCCGCCGTGGCCCGGCTGTATGTCGACGGTCTCCCGGTCCGGTGGGCCGCCGTGCACGCGGGCACCGATGTCCAGCGCGTCGAACTGCCGACGTACGCGTTCCAGCGCGAGCGTTTCTGGCCGACCGGTACGGCGTCCCACTCCGGGGACATGCGGTTCGCCGGGCTCATGGCCGCGCGCCATCCGATGCTGGGCGCCGCCGTCGAACTGGCCGACTCCGACGGCTGCCTGCTCACCGGACGGCTCTCCGCCCAGTCCCTTCCCTGGCTCACCGACCACGTGGTGCGGGGCTCGGTGCTGGTGCCGGGAACGGCGCTCCTGGAACTCGCCGTGCGCGCCGGCGACGAGGTCGGCTGCGACCTCGTCGAGGAACTGACGCTCACCGCGCCGCTCCTGCTGCACGGACAGAACGGCGTCCAGATCCAGGTACGCGTCGGTGCCCCCGACGCGTCGGACCGACGCACCCTGAGCGTCCACGCGCGACCGGAGGACCAGCCGCACCAGCCCTGGACCCAGCACGCCGACGGTGTGCTGGCGTCCGGCACGGGCGATACTCCGTCCTTCGACACCACCGTCTGGCCGCCCACCGGCGCCGAGCCGGTCTCCGTCGACGGCGCGTACGCGCTCTTCGAGGAGTACGGATTCACCTACGGGCCGGTGTTCCAGGGACTGCGTGCGGTGTGGCGGCGGGGCGAGGACCTCTTCGCCGAGGTGGCTCTGCCGGAGGGCGCGCGGCAGGAGGCGGGCCGTTACGGTCTGCACCCCGCGCTCCTGGACGCCTCCATGCACGCGGCCATCCTCGTCGGTGACGCCCAGGACACGGTGGTGCCGTTCTCGTGGAGCGATGTCTCGCTGCACGCGGTGGGTGCCTCGTCCGTGCGCGTACGTCTGACTCGCGACGGTGGGAACCTGACCCTGGCCGTCGCCGACACGGCGGGCAGCCCGGTGCTCTCGGTGGGCTCCGTGGCCGGACGGCCGGTGTCCGCCCAGCAACTGGACGCGGGTGCCGCACGCGGACCGTTGTTCGGTATCGCATGGTCGGGTGTGCCGGTGTCGGTGGGGGGTGGGTCGGTGTCCTGGGTGGATTGGGATGCGGTTGCCGACTTGGGTCCTGCTGATTCTGGTCCTGCTGGTGTTGTTGTGGGTTCGGTGCCGGGTGTGGTGGTGCTGGATTGTGGTGGTGTGGTGGGGTCTGAGGTGCCGTCTGATGTGCCGTCGGGTGTGCGGGCGGTGTTGTATCGGGTGTTGGGTGTGTTGGGGCGTTGGCTGGCGGATGAGCGTTTTGCTGGTTCGCGGTTGGTTGTGTTGACGCGTGGTGGTGTGGCTGTTTCGGGTGGTGCTGGGTTGGATGTGGTTCAGGCTGCTGTGTGGGGTCTGGTGCGTTCGGCTCAGGCGGAGAATCCGGGTCGGTTTGTGTTGGTGGATTCGGATGGTGGTGCGGAGTCGGGGCGGGTGTTGGGTGCTGCTGTGGCTTTGGGGGAGCCGGAGTTGGCGTTGCGGTCGGGTGAGGTGTTGGTGCCTCGTCTGGGTCGTTTGGCCTCTGGTTCGGCTGAGGCTGAGGCTGGGGTTGAGGCTGAGGCTGTGGGTGGGGTGGTGTTGGATGCCGGTGGTGCGGTTCTGATCACTGGTGGTACGGGTGGTCTGGGTGCGGTGGTGGCCCGTTATTTGGTGGTTGAGCGTGGTGTGCGGCATCTGGTGTTGACGAGCCGTCGGGGTCTTGGTGCTCCGGGTGCGGAGCGTCTGGTGGCTGAGTTGGCCGAGTTGGGTGCGGTGGTTCGGGTTGAGGCGTGTGATGTGTCGCGTCGTGAGGATCTGGCCGCTCTGGTGGCGGGGATCGTTGCCGAGCGTCCGCTGACCGCCGTCGTCCACGCCGCCGGAATCGGCGACAACGGACTCGTCGGAGCCCTCACCCCGGAACGCGTCGACGCGGTGCTCGCGCCGAAGGCAGACGCGGCCTGGTACCTGCACGAGCTGACCCGGGACATGGACCTGGCCGCCTTCGTCATGTTCTCCTCGGCCGGCGGTCTCGTCCTCGCCGCCGGGCAGGGCAACTACGCGGCGGCCAACGTCTTCCTCGACGCGCTCGCGCAGCAGCGCAGGTCGGAGGGGCTGCCCGCCACCTCGATGGCCTTCGGCCTCTGGGACGTCGGCGCCGGACTCGGCCGGCATCTGGCCGACATCGACCGCAAGCGCATGGCCACCCAGGGCGTGCCCGTCCTCTCCCACGACACGGGGCTGGCGCTCTTCGCCGCCGGGCTCGACTCCGGGCACGCCTCCGTCGTCCCGATCCATGTCGACACGGAAGCCCTGCGCACCCGCACCGACGAGATCCCCGCACTCCTGCGCGGCCTCACGCCCCGGGCCCGCCGGACCGCCGCGTCGGGCGCACCCACCGGGGACGGTCTCGCCGTACGGCTGGCGGGACTGACCCAGGGCGAGCGGCATCGCGCGATCCTCCAGATCGTGCGCGACCAGGTCGCTGCCGTGCTCAGCCACTCCTCGGCCGAGGCGATCGGCGCCGACCGCGCCTTCCAGGAACTGGGTTTCGACTCCCTGGCGGCGACCGAGCTGCGCAACCAGCTCAACCGCGTCACCGGCCTGCGCCTGCCGGCCACCCTCGTCTTCGACCACCCCACCGCCAGGGCCGTCACCGAGCACATCGACACCCTCATGGGCGATCAGGAGGCCCCCCGGCCCGGCACGGTCGCTGTCGCCGACCGTGCCGACGGCCCCTCCGACGACGAGCCGATCGCCATCGTCGGCATGGCCTGCCGCTACCCCGGCGGCGTGACCTCTCCCGAAGAGCTGTGGAAGCTCGTCATGGACGGCGTCGACACGGTGTCGGACCTGCCGGTCAACCGTGGCTGGAACGTGGCCGACCTCTACGACCCCGAACCCGGCAAGGAAGGCAAGAGCTACACACGACGCGGCAGCTTCCTGCACGACGCCGCCGAGTTCGACCCCGCCTTCTTCGGCATCGCCCCGCGTGAGGCCGCCTACATGGACCCGCAGCAGCGGCTCCTGCTGGAGGCGTCGTGGGAGGCGCTGGAGCGCGCGGGCATCGACGCCACGTCCCTCAAGGGCAGCCAGACCGGTGTCTTCGCCGGCGTGATGTACCACGACTACGCGCTGAACGCCTCGCCCTCCGGTACCAGCGGCGGCAGCGTCGTCTCCGGCCGGGTCTCGTACACGTTCGGCTTCGAAGGCCCGGCCGTCACCGTGGACACGGCCTGCTCCTCGTCCCTGGTGGCCCTGCATCTGGCCGTACAGGCCCTGCGGTCCGGTGAGTGCTCGCTGGCGCTGGCCGGCGGTGCCACCGTCATGTCGACGCCCGGCATGTTCATCGAGTTCTCCCGGCAGCGCGGCCTCTCCGCGGACGGCCGCTGCAAGGCGTTCGCCGGTTCCGCCGACGGCGTCGGCTGGTCGGAGGGCGTGGGCGTACTCCTCGTGGAGCGGCTCTCGGACGCCGTACGCAACGGACACGAAGTCCTGGCCGTGGTCCGGGGCACAGCCGTCAACCAGGACGGTGCGAGCAACGGCTTCAGCGCCCCCAACGGCCCCTCCCAGCAGCGCGTGATCCGGCAGGCCCTGGTCAACTCCGGCCTGTCCACGTCCGACATCGACGTGGTGGAGGCGCACGGTACGGGTACGACGTTGGGCGACCCGATCGAGGCGCAGGCGCTGCTGGCCACGTACGGCCAGGACCGCGACGGCGACCGGCCGCTCTGGCTCGGCTCGGTGAAGTCCAACATCGGCCACGCCCAGGCGGCGGCCGGGGTGGCCGGAGTCATGAAGATGGTGCTCGCGATGCGGCACGGTCAGCTGCCCCGCACGCTCCACGTCGACCAGCCCTCGCCGCACGTCGACTGGGCCGAGGGCGCCGTCGAACTGCTCACGGAGACGCGGACCTGGCCCGAGGCCGACCGGCCGCGCCGGGCAGGTGTCTCGGCCTTCGGAATCAGTGGGACGAACGCACACGTCATCCTTGAGCAGGGCCCGGCCCCCACGGAACCGGAGCCGGAACCGAACGTCACGGTGGACGAACCGGGCACTGTGCCCTGGCTGGTGCACGCGGCCAATGCCGACGCGCTGCGGGGCCAGGCCGAGCGACTGCGGTCGTTCCTGGTCGCCAACCCGGCACACACCCCCCGGGACGTCGCCTACTCGCTCGCCACCGGACGCACCGCGCTGGAATCCCGCGCGGCCGTGATCGGTGAGGACCGCGACGGGCTGCTCGACGCGCTGGGGATTCTCGCCAGGGGCGAGGAAGCGCCCGGTGTCTTCACGGCGTCGGCACGCCCGGACGCCCCGGCCGCCTTCCTGTTCTCGGGTCAGGGGTCGCAGCGGCTGGGTATGGGTCGTGGGTTGTATGAGCGTTTCCCGGTGTTCGCGGAGGCGTTCGATGCGGTGTGTGCGGGGTTGGATGCGCATTTGGAGCGTCCGCTGCGTGATGTGGTGTGGGGTTCTGACGCGGAACTGCTGAACCGTACGGTGTTCGCTCAGGCCGGGTTGTTCGCCGTGGAAGTGGCGTTGTTCCGGTTGGTGGAGTCGTGGGGTGTGCGCCCGGACTTTGTGGCGGGTCATTCGATCGGTGAGGTCGCGGCTGCTCATGTGGCGGGGGTGTTCTCGCTGGAGGATGCGTGCGCGTTGGTGGCTGCGCGGGGTCGTTTGATGGATGCGTTGCCTGCGGGTGGTGCGATGGTGGCGCTGGAGGCGGCTGAGGCTGAGGTTGTTCCGCTGTTGTCGGATCGTGTGTCGCTGGCTGCGGTGAACGGTCCGACGTCGGTGGTGGTCTCGGGTGCCGAGGATGCGGTGGCGGAGATCCGGACCCACTTCGAGGGTCTGGGTCGCAGGACGTCGGCGCTGCGGGTGTCGCACGCGTTCCATTCACCGCTGATGGAACCGATGTTGGAGGAGTTCGGCAGGGTTGTCGCGGGGTTGTCGTTCACGGCTCCGGCTCTGCCGGTGGTGTCCAACGTGACGGGTGGGCTCGCCGATCCCGAGGTGCTGTGCTCGGCCGACTACTGGGTACGCCATGTGCGCGAGGCGGTCCGCTTCGCCGAGGGAGTCAACACCCTGCACACCCAGGGCGTGGCGCGCTACCTGGAGCTGGGCCCTGACGCCGTGCTGACCGGCATGGTCCAGGACGCCCTGACGGCGGCCACCGCCGACACGCCGAGCGGCGAGATCCTCACCGTCCCGGCCCTGCGCAAGGACAGGGACGAGACCACGACCCTCACCGCCGCGCTCGCCCAGATCCACGTCTCCGGGAGCGGCGTCGACTGGACGGCGTACTTCGCCGACCGCCAGGCCCACCGGGTGGAACTGCCGACCTACGCGTTCCAGCGCCGCGAGTACTGGGTGAACGCCACGAACGGCGAAGGCGACCTCGGTGCGATCGGTGTCGACCCGACCGAGCACCCCCTGCTCGGTGCGGTCGTGCGACTCCCCGATGCCGACGGAGTCGTCCTGACCGGCCGTCTGTCGGTGCGGTCGCACCCGTGGCTCGCCGACCACGCCGTACGGGGCACGGTCCTCGTGCCGGGCGCGGCGCTCGTCGAACTGGCCATCCGGGCGGGTGACGAGACCGGCTGTGCCCAGCTGGAGGAACTGACGCTCGCCGCCCCGCTGGTCCTCCCCGAGCACGGAGCCGTACAGGTCCACGCAGTGGTGGGCACCTCGGCGGACGGCCGTCGTCCGGTCGTCGTGCACTCACGGCGAGAGGACGGCGACGACCGGACGTGGGTCCGCCACGCCTCCGGCTTCCTCGCCGACACGACCTCGGACAAGGCGTTGTCCCCGGACACAGCCCCGGACACCGACCTGGCCGTCTGGCCGCCCGTGGGTGCCCAGCCGGTGCCGGTGGAGGGCGCGTACGAGGCGATGCGCGAGCACGGTTACGGCTACGGGCCGGTGTTCCAGGGGCTGCGTGCGGTGTGGCGGCGGGGTGAGGACCTCTTCGCTGAGGTGGCCCTGCCGGAAGAGGCGCGGGAGGAAGCGGGCCGGTTCGGTCTGCACCCCGCGCTGCTCGACGCGTCCATGCACGCTTCCATCCTCGTCGGAGACGCCGAGGAGACGATGATCCCCTTCGCGTGGACCGACGTCTCCCTGCACGCCGTGGGAGCCTCGGCCGTGCGGGTGCGGCTGCGTCGCCTCGACAACGGTGGGCTTGCCCTCGCTCTCGCCGACACGGCCGGCAGGCCGGTTCTCACCGTCGGTTCGATGGTGGGTCGGCCGGTTTCGGCGGACCAGTTGGGTGCGTCGGGCGGGGATGCGCCGTTGTTCGGCGTGCGGTGGTCGGGTGTGCCGGTGTCGGTGGGGGGCGGGTCGGTGTCCTGGGTGGATTGGGATGCGGTTGCCGACTTGGGTGCTGCTGATTCTGGTCCTGCTGGTGTTGTTGTGGGTTCGGTGCCGGGTGTGGTGGTGCTGGATTGTGGTGGTGTGGTGGGGTCTGAGGTGTCGTCTGATGTGCCGTCGGGTGTGCGGGCGGTGTTGTATCGGGTGTTGGGTGTGTTGGGGCGTTGGCTGGCGGATGAGCGTTTTGCTGGTTCGCGGTTGGTTGTGTTGACGCGTGGTGGTGTGGCTGTTTCGGGTGGTGCTGGGTTGGATGTGGTTCAGGCTGCTGTGTGGGGTCTGGTGCGTTCGGCTCAGGCGGAGAATCCGGGTCGGTTTGTGTTGGTGGATTCGGATGGTGGTGCGGAGTCGGGGCGGGTGTTGGGTGCTGCTGTGGCTTTGGGGGAGCCGGAGTTGGCGTTGCGGTCGGGTGAGGTGTTGGTGCCTCGTCTGGGTCGTTTGGCCTCTGGTTCGGCTGAGGCTGAGGCTGAGGCTGAGGCTGAGGCTGTGGGTGGGGTGGTGTTGGATGCCGGTGGTGCGGTTCTGATCACTGGTGGTACGGGTGGTCTGGGTGCGGTGGTGGCCCGGTATTTGGTGGTTGAGCGTGGTGTGCGGCATCTGGTGTTGACGAGCCGTCGGGGTCTTGGTGCTCCGGGTGCGGAGCGTCTGGTGGCTGAGTTGGCCGAGTTGGGTGCGGTGGTTCGGGTTGAGGCGTGTGATGTGTCGCGTCGTGAGGATCTGGCCGCTCTGGTGGCGGGGATCGTTGCCGAGCGTCCGC
The DNA here is from genome assembly GCF_036231945.1 of Streptomyces sp. NBC_01429. Classification (NCBI taxonomy): domain Bacteria; kingdom Bacillati; phylum Actinomycetota; class Actinomycetes; order Kitasatosporales; family Streptomycetaceae; genus Streptomyces; species Streptomyces sp. NBC_01429. Next base: position 7,743,417 of record NZ_CP109599.1, read on the forward strand.
TGACCGCCGTCGTCCACGCCGCCGGAATCGGCGACAGCGCCCTGGTGACCGCGCTCACCGAGGAGCAGACGGACTCCGTCCTGGCGCCGAAGGCAGACGCGGCCTGGTACCTGCACGAGCTGACCCGGGACATGGACCTGGCCGCCTTCGTCCTCTTCTCCTCGGCCGGCGGTCTGGTGCTGACGGCCGGGCAGGGCAACTACGCGGCGGCCAACGTCTTCCTCGACGCGCTCGCGCAGCAGCGCAGGTCGGAGGGGCTGCCCGCCACCTCGATGGCCTTCGGCCTCTGGGAGGTCGGCGCCGGACTGGGCAACTACCTGAGCGACATCGACCGCAAGCGCATGGCCACTCAGGGTGTGCCCGCGCTCTCCTACGAGGACGGGCTGGCGCTTTTTGCCGCCGGGCTCGACTCCGGGCACGCCTCCGTCGTCCCGATCCGTGTCGACACGGAAGCCCTGCGCACCCGTACCGACGAGATTCCCGCACTCCTGCGCGGGCTCGCACCCGCCGGGCGTCGCGCGGCGGCGACCGGTACCGCCGAAACACCCACGGCCGGTCTGGAACAGCGACTGGCAGCCCTGACACCGGGCGAGCGACAGCGCGCCGTCCTCCAGCTGGTGAGCACACAGGTCGCCTCGGTTCTGGGCTACACGTCGGACGAGGAGATCGCGCCCGAGCGGGCGTTCCGGGAACTGGGCTTCGACTCCCTGGCTGCGACCGAGCTGCGCAACCAGCTCAACCGCGTCACCGGCCTGCGCCTGCCCGCGACCCTCGCCTTCGACTACCCCACGTCCCTCGCCGTGGCCCAGCACATCGAATCCGAGCTTGCGGCCACGGTGGCCGAGCTGACCGGCGTCGCGGGATCCGCCGGGTCCGCCGGGTCCGTCGAGGAGGAGATCCGGCAGGTTCTTCAGTCGATCCCCACCAGCCGGCTCCGTGACGCGGGACTGATGGAGAGCCTGCTCGAACTCGCCGACGTGACCGACGCGCGGGAAACCTCCACGGACATCTCCCCGTACGACGAAACATTCGGCGAAACGGTCGACGAGACGTTCGATGACGAAGCCGACAGCGGCGAGGAGACCCAGGACGGCGGCGAGGCGCTTCGCGCGGCACGTCAGGAAAGCGCGCGGCTGCGTCGGCACAACCGCAAGCTCTCCGCCGTGCAGCACGAGCCCATCGCCATCGTCGGCATGTCCTGCCGCTACCCGGGCGGAGTGTCCAGCCCCGAGGGCCTGTGGCAGCTGCTGACCTCGGGCACCGACGCGGTGACCGACTTCCCGACCGACCGCGGCTGGGACCTGCCCGAGAGCGGGCCGTACCCCTACCGGGGCGGATTCATGGACGACGTCGCGGACTTCGACCCCGCGTTCTTCGGGATCTCGCCGCGCGAGGCGCTGGCCATGGACCCGCAGCAGCGACTGACGCTGGAACTGTCGTGGGAGGCACTGGAGCGGGCGGGCATCGACCCGACCTCGCTCAAGGGCAGCCGGACCGGCGTCTTCGCCGGTGTGATGTACCACGACTACCCGGGCAGCGACGGCAACGGCAGCGTGGTCTCGGGCCGCGTGTCGTACAAGCTGGGCCTCGAAGGCCCGGCGGTCTCCGTCGACACGGCGTGCTCGTCCTCCCTCGTCGCCCTCCACCTGGCCGTGCAGGCCCTGCGCCAGGGCGAGTGCTCGCTGGCCGTGACGGGCGGTGTCACCGTGCTGTCCACGCCGGGTGTCTTCGCCGAGTTCGGCCGGCAGGGCGCTCTCGCCTCGGACGGCAGGTGCAAGTCCTTCGCCTCCGCCGCCGACGGAACCGGATTCGCCGAGGGCGCCGGCTTCCTGGTGGTCGAGAGGCTCTCCGACGCGCAGCGCAACGGCCACCCGGTGCTCGCCGTCGTCCGCGGCTCCGCCGTCAACCAGGACGGGGCCTCGAACGGCCTCACGGCCCCCAACGGCCCCTCCCAGCGCCGGGTGATCGGGCAGGCGCTCGCCAACGCCCGGCTCTCCGCCCACCAGATCGACGTGGTGGAGGCGCACGGTACGGGTACGACGTTGGGCGACCCGATCGAGGCGCAGGCGCTGCTGGCCACGTACGGCCAGGACCGCGACGGCGACCGGCCGCTCTGGCTCGGCTCGGTGAAGTCCAACATCGGCCACACGCAGGCCGCCGCAGGTGTCGCCGGGATCATCAAGATGGTCATGGCGATGCGCCACGGGACGCTTCCGCCCACCCTGCACGTGGACGAGCCGACCGCCCAGGTCGACTGGTCGGGCGACAGCGTGAAGCTGCTGACCGAGGCACGGGAATGGGACCGGACCGGCCGGCCGAGGCGCGCGGCCGTGTCGTCCTTCGGCATCAGCGGGACGAACGCGCACGTCATCATCGAGCAGGCACCGGCCGCCGCGGAGCCCGCCGAAGCGGCTCAGCGCCAGGCCCCCGACGGCGAGGCGTCCCCCGTGGTCCCGTGGCTGCTGTCAGCCCGCGACGCGACGGCGCTCCGTGAGCAGGCACAGCGTCTGCGCGCGCAACTCGACTCCGCCGCCGACGTCCGCCAGGTGCTCGACGTGGGATTCTCCCTGGCCACCACCAGGGCCGCCCACGAACACCGGGCAGCCGTCCTCGGCTCCGACCACACCGAACTCCTCGCCGCGCTCGACTCGATCGCCCGGGGAGAGCTGCCCGGCAGCACCGAGACCTCCGGACTGCTGGCGTTCCTGTTCTCGGGTCAGGGGTCGCAGCGGCTGGGTATGGGTCGTGGGTTGTATGAGCGTTTCCCGATGTTCGCGGAGGCGTTCGACGCGGTGTGTGCGGGGTTGGATGCCCCTTTGGAGCGTCCGCTGCGTGATGTGGTGTGGGGTTCTGACGCGGAACTGCTGAATCGGACGGTGTTCGCTCAGGCCGGGTTGTTCGCCGTGGAAGTGGCGTTGTTCCGGTTGGTGGAGTCGTGGGGTGTGCGGCCGGACTTTGTGGCGGGTCATTCGATTGGTGAGGTGGCGGCTGCTCATGTGGCGGGGGTGTTCTCGCTGGAGGATGCCTGTGCGCTGGTGGCTGCGCGGGGTCGTTTGATGGACGCGTTGCCTTCTGGTGGTGCGATGGTGGCGCTGGAGGCGGCTGAGGCTGAGGTTGTTCCGTTGCTGTCGGATCGTGTGTCGCTGGCTGCGGTGAACGGTCCGACGTCGGTGGTGGTCTCGGGTGCCGAGGATGCGGTGGCGGAGATCCGGACCCACTTCGAGGGTCTGGGTCGCAGGACCACGGTGCTGCGGGTGTCGCACGCGTTCCATTCGCCGTTGATGGAACCGATGCTGGAGGAGTTCCGGCAGGTGGTCGCGGGTCTCTCCTTCACCGCTCCGGCTGTGCCGGTGGTGTCCAACGTGACCGGTGGGCTCGCCGATCCCGAGGTGCTGTGCTCGGCCGACTACTGGGTGCGCCACGTCCGCGAGGCGGTCCGCTTCGCCGACGGAGTCGACTCCCTGCGCACCGAGGGTGTGACGCGGTTCCTGGAGCTTGGTCCCGATGGTGTGCTGTCGGGGATGGCCCGGCAGTCCCTGCCGGACGAGGCACTGGTCGTACCCGTCTGCCGCAAGGACCGCGACGAGGAACCGACGATCGTCGACGCACTCGCTCAGCTCCATCTCTCCGGAGGAGAGGTCGACTGGGCGGCGTTCTTCGCAGGGAGCGGCGCGCGGCGGATCGATCTCCCGACCTACGCGTTCCAGCGGCAGCGCTACTGGCCCGCCGTCATCACCCCCGGAGGCGACGCTCAGCCGGTCGGTCTCTCGCCCGCCGAGCACCCGCTGCTCAGCGGCGCGGTCGAACTGGCCGGAGCCGACGGATTCCTCTACACAGGACGGCTGTCGGTGACGTCGCATCCGTGGCTCGCCGACCACGTGGTCTCCGGTGCGGTGCTCGTACCGGGTACGGCCCTGGTGGAGCTGGTCACGCGGGCGGGCGACGACGTCGGCTGCGACATGGTCGAGGAACTGACGCTGGCGGCGCCGCTGGTGCTCTCCGAGCGGGGAGGCGCCGTCCAGGTACAGGTCTGGGTCGGTGAACCCGACGAGGCCGGTCGCCGTGCCGTGACCGTCCACTCCCGTTCGGGCGAGGACCTGTGGACGCTGCACGCACAGGGATCCCTCGCGGTCCGCGCCGAGGCGCCCGTCCCGTTCGACACGGCGGTCTGGCCGCCGAAGGGCGCGGAGCCGGTCGATGTGACCGATTGCTACGACAGTTTCATGGAGTCCGGCTTCGCCTACGGCCCCGTGTTCCAGGGGCTGCGGGCCGCCTGGACACGCGGCGAGGAGATCTTCGCGGAGGTCGCGCTCCCCGAGGGGACCGACGGTGGTGCGTACGGTCTGCACCCCGCCCTCTTCGACGCCTGCCTGCACGCGGCGGCCTTCGCCGGCGGAGACGGTGAGGGGGCTGTTCCCTTCTCCTGGACCGACGTCTCGTTCCACGCCACCGGCGCGTCCGCCGTACGGGTACGCCTCACGCGGACGCCCGAAGGCGCTCTTTCGCTCGCGGTCACGGATAGCGCGGGAACGCCGGTGGCATCGGTCGGTGCTCTGGTGGTGCGGCCGGTCTCGGCAGGACAGCTCGACACCGCCCACCGCGACTCCGTGTTCCGGGTGGAGTGGAGCGAGGTACGGGGACTGGAGGAGTCGGCCGAATCCGTCGTCGTACTCGGCGCGGCGGACGCGAAGGACGCGGAGGGTGCGAAGGACGCGGAGGGCGCGGACGGTCCGCTCGGCTCGTCGTTCGAGCGGGTCCCGGACCTCGCGGCGCTAACGCGGCGTACGGCTGACGTACCCGGCGCCGTACTGGTCCCGGTGACAGGCGGTACGGACTCCACCGACGTGGTGGAGTCGGTGCACGCGGCGACGGCCCGGGTACTGGCACTGGTACAGGAGTGGCTCGCCGAGGAGCGGTTCGCCAACGCACGTCTGGTCTTCGTGACGGGCGGCGTCGCCGCTGGCGACGATCTGCTGGGTGCCGCGGTCTCCGGTCTGGTGCGTTCCGCCCAGGCGGAACACCCGGGGCGGTTCGTCCTGGCCGACCTGGAGACAGGAACGCCGGACAGCCTTCCCGCTCTGCTGCGACGGGCACTCGCGACGGACGAACCGCAACTGCTGCTGCGCGAAGGGAAGGTGCTCGCGCCCAGGCTGGCGCGGGCCGCCGCTCCCGACACCGAGCGCACAAGCCCCTGGTCCGCCGACGGCACGGTGCTGATCACGGGTGGTACGGGTGGTCTGGGCCGGATCGTGGCGCGCCACCTGGTCGCCGAGCACGGCGTACGGAGCCTTCTTCTGGTCAGTCGGAGCGGAGCGGCTGCCGAAGGTGTCGAGGCGCTGGTGGCGGAACTCGCCGCCGGAGGCGCCGAAGCCACCGTTGTGGCCTGTGACGTGACGGACCGTGCGGCGGTGGCCGAGCTGTTCGCCGGTCGGGCGGTCAGTGCGGTCGTCCATACGGCTGGTGTGCTCGACGACGGGGTGATCGGTTCGCTCACCGCCGAGCGGCTGGCCGGGGTGCTGCGTCCGAAGGTGGACGCGGCGTGGAACCTCCACGAGGCCACCAAGGACCGGGACCTCGACGCCTTCGTCCTCTTCTCCTCCGTGGCCGGCACACTGAGCAGCGCCGGACAGGCCAACTACGCGGCCGGTAACGCCTTCCTCGACGCACTCGCCCGCCACCGCGCGGCCGAAGGGCTCGTGGGGACCGCGCTGGCCTGGGGCCCCTGGACCGGGCGCAGCGGAATGACGGGAACGCTGAGCGAGGCCGAGGCCGAGCGGATGTCCCGCTCGGGAATGCCGCCCCTCTCCGAGGAGCAGGGACTCGCCCTCTTCGACGCGACCGTCAACGGTGCGGAACCGGCGGTTCTGCCAGTACGGCTGGACCTGGCGGCGCTCAAGGCACAGGGCGAGCCCGCACCGCTGCTGCGCGGACTGATCCGCGCCCGCGCCCGCAGGACCGGCGCCGCCACCGCCGCTTCCGGGCTCGTACAGCGGCTGACCGGCCTGTCCCTCCAGGAACGGCGGGACGCGCTGCTGGAGACCGTGCGCGCACAGATCGCGATGGTCCTGAGCCACGCCGGAGCGGCCGAGGTCGACCCGACCCGTTCGTTCCAGGACCTCGGCTTCGACTCGCTGACGTCCGTGGAACTGCGGAACCGGCTGAACGGAGTCACCGGGCTGCGCCTGTCGGCCACCGTCGTCTTCGACTACCCGACCGCCGACGCGCTGGTCGGCCATCTGCTGGAGGAGCTGTTCGGCGCCGAGACGGAGTCCACGGCGCTGGTCACCACGCTGGCTTCGATGGCCGACGATCCGGTGGTCATCGTCGGTATGAGCTGCCGCTACCCCGGTGGTGTGTCCTCTCCGGAAGACCTGTGGCGGCTCGTCTCCGACGGTGTGGACGCGGTCTCCGGCTTCCCGGTCGACCGGGGCTGGGACGTGGAGTCGCTCTACCACCCCGACCCCGACCACTCGGGGACCGTCTACACGCGTGAGGGAGGCTTCCTCAAGGAGGCCGCCGACTTCGACGCGGCGTTCTTCGGGATGAGTCCGCGTGAGGCGCTGGCGACGGACTCGCAGCAGCGGCTGCTGCTGGAGGCGACCTGGGAGGCGGTCGAGCGGTCGGGTATCGACCCGGTGTCGCTGCGCGGCAGCCGGACCGGTGTCTTCGCCGGCGTCATGTACAACGACTACGCCAACCTCCTCTCCGGCCGTGAGTTCGAGGGCTACCAGGGCAACGGCAGCGCGGGAAGCGTCGCCTCGGGCCGGGTGTCGTACACCTTCGGTTTCGAGGGTCCGGCGGTGACCGTGGACACGGCCTGCTCGTCGTCGCTCGTCGCGCTGCACCTGGCCGCGCAGGCGCTGCGGTCGGGGGAGTGCTCGCTTGCGGTGGCCGGTGGTGTGACGGTGATGTCGACGCCGACGACGTTCGTGGAGTTCTCGCGGCAGCGTGGTCTGGCGGCGGACGGTCGCAGCAAGGCGTTCTCGGACGCGGCCGACGGCGTCGGCTGGGGCGAGGGCGTCGGCATGCTGGTGCTGGAGCGGCTGTCGGACGCGCGCCGCAATGGGCATCCGGTGTTGGCTGTGGTGCGGGGTTCGGCGGTGAATCAGGATGGTGCGTCGAATGGTCTGACGGCGCCGAACGGTCCGTCGCAGCAGCGGGTGATCCGCCAGGCGCTGGCCAGTGGTGGTCTGTCGGCTGCTGATGTGGATGTGGTGGAGGCGCACGGTACGGGGACGACGTTGGGCGACCCGATCGAGGCGCAGGCGCTGCTGGCCACGTACGGGCAGGACCGCGCCGCCGACAAGCCGTTGCTGCTCGGTTCGGTGAAGTCGAACATCGGGCACACGCAGGCGGCGGCGGGTGTGGCCGGGATCATCAAGATGGTGATGGCGATGCACCACGGCGTGGCCCCGAAGACGCTCCACGTCAACGAACCTTCGAGCCATGTGGACTGGACGGCCGGCGCGGTCGAGCTGCTGACGCGGCCGATGGACTGGGAGACCGGTGACCGCCCGCGTCGAGCAGGCGTCTCGTCGTTCGGCATCAGCGGGACGAACGCTCATGTGATTCTGGAGCAGCCGGAGGCGGCCGACGCGGAGGCGTCGGCGGTGGACCCGTCGAGGGCGGAGCCTTCGGTGGTGGCCGGTGGTGCGGTGGTGCCGTGGGTGCTGTCGGCGAAGAGTGCTGAGGCGTTGCGGGGCCAGGCGGCGCGGTTGCTGTCGTTCGTGCGGGGCGGGGGCGCGGCTCCCGGGCTGGTGGATGTCGGGATGTCGCTGGTGACGAGCCGGTCGAGCTTCCGCCATCGCGCGGTGGTCGTGGGAACGGACGCGGCGGCCATGGTCCGCTCGCTGTCGGCACTGGCCGCTGGAGAGTCGGATGCCGGGGTCGTCGAGGGTATGGCGGGTTCCGGTAAGTCGGCGTTCCTGTTCTCGGGTCAGGGGTCGCAGCGGCTGGGTATGGGTCGTGGGTTGTATGAGCGTTTCCCGGTGTTCGCGGAGGCGTTCGATGCGGTGTGTGCGGGGTTGGATGCGCACCTGGAGCGTGCCCTGCGTGATGTGGTGTGGGGTTCTGACGCGGAACTGCTGAACCGTACGGTGTTCGCTCAGGCCGGGTTGTTCGCCGTGGAAGTGGCGTTGTTCCGGTTGGTGGAGTCGTGGGGTGTGCGGCCGGACTTTGTGGCGGGTCATTCGATTGGTGAGGTCGCTGCCGCTCATGTGGCGGGGGTGTTCTCGCTGGAGGATGCCTGTGTGCTGGTGGCTGCGCGGGGTCGTTTGATGGATGCGTTGCCTTCTGGTGGTGCGATGGTGGCGCTGGAGGCGGCTGAGGCTGAGGTTGTTCCGCTGTTGTCGGATCGTGTGTCGCTGGCTGCGGTGAACGGTCCGGTATCGGTGGTGGTGTCGGGTGTTGAGGATGCGGTGCTGGAGGTGGCGGGTCACTTCGAGGGGCTGGGTCGTCGTACCAGTCGGCTGCGGGTGTCGCACGCGTTCCATTCGCCGTTGATGGAACCGATGTTGGAGGAGTTCCGGCAGGTTGTCGCGGGTCTCTCCTTCACCGCTCCGGCTGTGCCGGTGGTGTCCAACGTGACCGGTGGGCTCGCCGATCCCGAGGTGCTGTGCTCGGCCGACTACTGGGTGCGCCATGTCCGCGAGGCGGTCCGCTTCGCCGACGGAGTCGACTCCCTGCGCACCGAGGGTGTGACGCGGTTCCTGGAGCTTGGTCCTGATGGTGTGCTGTCGGGGATGGCGCGGCAGTCGTTGCCGGACGAGGCGCTGGTCGTTCCCGTCTGCCGTAAGGACCGCGACGAGGAGCCGACGATCGTCACGGCCATGGCCGAACTCGCCGTACAGGGCGTACAGGTCGATTGGTCTGGTTTCTTTGCGGGGCGGGGTGCGCGGCGGGTTGGTTTGCCGACGTATGCGTTTCAGCGTGAGCGGTTCTGGCCGTCGGGTTCTGTTGTGCGTCCTGGTGATGTGCGGTTTGCGGGTCTGGGTTCTGCTGAGCATCCGTTGTTGGGTGCTGCGGTGGAGTTGGTGAATACGGATGGGTTCCTGTTCACGGGTCGGTTGTCGGTGGGGTCGCATGGGTGGCTCGCGGATCATGTGGTGATGGGTTCGGTGCTGGTGCCGGGTACGGCCCTGGTGGAGCTGGCGGTGCGTGCGGGGGACGAGGTCGGCTGTGATGTGGTCGAGGAGCTGACACTGGCCGCGCCGTTGGTGCTCTCCGAGCGGGGTGGCGCCGTACAGGTGCAGGTCTGGGTCGGTGAGCCCGACGTGTCTGGTGGCCGTCCGTTGACGATTCATTCCCGTGCGGGTGATGAGCCCTGGACGCTTCATGCGCAGGGTTCTCTCGGGGAGAAGGCCGTTGTCGGCGCCGTCCCGTTCGACGCGGTGGTCTGGCCGCCGGAGGGCGCTGCACCCGTTGATGTCGTTGATTGTTATGACCGGTTTGCGGAGTCCGGGTTCGAGTACGGTCCGGTGTTCCAGGGGCTGCGGGCCGTCTGGACGCGTGGTGAGGACACCTTCGCCGAGGTCGCTCTTCCTGAGGGGACCGACGCGGACGCCTACGGTCTGCACCCCGCCCTCTTCGACGCCTGCCTCCACGCGTTCGCGTTCGGTGACGGCGACGGGGAAGGCGCCGCGGCCGGTGTGCCGTTCTCGTGGTCGAATGTGTCGCTCCACGCGGCGGGTGCGTCGTCGCTGCGCGTGCGTTTGACGCGCGGGTCGGACGGTTCGGTGTCCGTCGAGCTGGCGGACGGCGCTGGTGCGCCGGTCGCCTCGGTGGGTGGGCTGGTGGTGCGTCCGATCTCTGCCGAGCAGGTGGGGTCGGGGGCGCATCGGGACTCGCTGTTCCGGGTGGAGTGGGTCGCCGACCCGTCGCCGGTGGTGGAGCCGCTCCCGTCCTACGCGACGTGGGGCGTGGACGGCGAGGACTTCGGGTCGCTGGCGGCTCGGGCCGAGGTGCCCGACGTGGTGGTCGTGCCGCTGGACGGCATCGCCGCCGAATCCGGAACCGGCGTGGTGGCCTCGGTGCACGGGCTGACGGCCCGGGTGCTGGAGCTGGTGCGCGAGTGGTTGGAGGAGGAGCGGTTCGACGGTTCGCGGCTGGTCTTCGTCACCGGTGGCGCGAGTACGGGGGAGAATCTCGCGGGATCCGCGGTCTGGGGTCTGGTGAGGTCGGCTCAGCTGGAGCATCCGGGCCGGTTCGGTCTGGTGGATGTGGCGGACGAATCGGCGCGTGGGCTGGTGCCGAGGGCACTCGGCTCTGCCGAGCCTCAGCTTCTGCTGCGCGGCGGGGAGATTCTCGCGGCCCGGCTCGCCAGGGTGCCGGCCGCCCCGGATTCCGCGGAGTCCGTGGTGGACACGCCGTGGCGTGCGGACGGCACGGTGCTGATCACGGGTGGTACGGGTGGTCTGGGCCGGATCGTGGCGCGCCACCTGGTCGCCGAGCACGGCGTACGGAGCCTTCTTCTGGTCAGTCGGAGCGGAGCGGCTGCCGAAGGTGTCGAGGCGCTGGTGGCGGAACTCGCCGCCGGAGGCGCCGAAGCCACCGTTGTGGCCTGTGACGTGACGGACCGTGCGGCGGTGGCGGAGCTGTTCGCCGCGCACCCGATCACCGCGGTGGTCCATACGGCGGGTGTGCTCGACGACGGGGTGATCGGTTCCCTGACCGCCGAGCGGCTGGCCGGGGTGCTGCGTCCGAAGGTGGACGCGGCGTGGAACCTCCACGAGGCCACCAAGGACCGGGACCTCGACGCCTTCGTCCTCTTCTCCTCCCTCGCCGGCACCCTCGGCGGCGCGGGACAGGCCAACTACGCCGCCGGTAACGCGTTCCTCGACGCACTCGCCCGCCACCGCCAGGCGGAGGGCCTTCCGGCCGCGTCGCTGGCCTGGGGCCCCTGGGCCCAGGACTCGGGAATGACCGGAGCGCTCTCCGAGGCCGACCTCCAGCGCATCGCCCGTACCGGCATGCCCGAGCTGTCGCCCGAGGAGGGCGTGGCCCTCTTCGACAGCGCCCTCTCCACCACGGAGCCCGCGGTGGCTCCGGTGCGGCTCGACCTCGCCGCCCTCGGAGCGCGCGGTGAGGTTCCGCCGCTGCTCCGCGGGCTGGTGCGGGTACGCGGCCGGCGTGCCGCCGGTGCCGGTGCCGGAGCGGGCGTACCGACGGCCGATCTCGTACAGAGGCTGTCCACGCTCTCCCCGGCCGAGGGGCGCGAACTGCTCCTCGACGCCGTACGGGCCCAGGTCGCCCTGGTGCTGGGGCACACGGGGGCCGCCGAGATCGATCCGGCACAGGCGTTCCAGGACCTCGGCTTCGACTCGCTCACGTCGGTCGAGCTGCGGAACCGGCTGAACGCCCTGACGGGTACCCGACTGCCCGCGACGCTGCTGTTCGACTACCCGACGCCCGCCGAACTGGTCGACCACCTGTACGCGCGGATCGCCCCGGAGGCCGTGGCCACCGGTTCGAAGTCGGTCCTGAACGAGCTGGACAAGCTGGAGCGGTCCTTCGGGGACCTGGAGATGACCGATGAGGTGTACGAGCAGATCGCGGGCCGCCTGGAAGTGCTGAAGTCCAAGTGGGGCGCGCTGCGCGACACCGCCGCCGGGGCGGAGCGCGGTGGTCAGGAGAAGGAGGAGAAGTTCGACTTCGAGTCCGCCTCCGACGAGGAGGTCTTCGGCCTCCTGGACGAACTGGGGCTCTCGGACTGACGGTTGGCGGAGCCGGGGAGGGCAAGCGCCCTCCCCGGCCCCGCCCGTCGTCCGTTGGACATGACACTGCCCGTACCGGGTGAACCGGTACGGGCAGTGTCATGTCCAACGGACGAGGCGGAAGTTCCGCCCTACAGGGGCCGGCGGAAGCCCTTCACCGCGAAGACGCCGCCCACGAGGGCGATGAGCGCGCTGATCAGTACCGCGGGGATGGCGGCCCCGCCGCCCGGCACGTCGAGTGCCAGCGCACGCGTCGCGTTGATCGCGTACGTCAGCGGATTGACCGTCGCGACGACCTGGAGCCAGCCCGGCAGGTCCTCGACCGGGACGTAGGCGCTCGACGCGAACATGAGGGGGAAGATCGCGATGATCGCGAGGTTCTGCATCGGTTCGGCGCGCCGCAGCCAGGCGCCGGCCGCGATGAAGGCCCACCCCAGCGACCAGCTGATGAAGAGGGTCAGGCCGGCCGAGGCGGCGAGTTCGAGCGCGCCGCCCTTGGGCGAGTAGCCGAGCACCGTGATGCCCAGCACCAGGATGATCACGACCTGGACGGCGCTGCGGACCAGGCTGGAGATGCTGCGGGCGATCAGCAGCGAGCTGGGGTTGATGGGGAGCGAGCGCAGCCGCGCGACGATCCCGTTCTTGAGGTCGTCGACCAGGCCGACGCCCGACTGCATGGCGGACTGGACCGCGTTGTCCACGAGGACGGCGGGCAGGACGAAGTCCAGGTAGGAGATGCCGTCCGGGAAGTGCGGAGGATGCCCCATCTTGCTGAACACCTGGGTCAGCACGAACAGGATGATCACCGGCTGGATCAGACCGAACAGGACGACCCCGGGGTCGGTCACCAGCGTCTTCAGCGAACGGCCGGTGAGCACCCGCACCTGGGTGAGCATCGAACTGCCGCCCCAGGGAGCGGTCTTCCGGAGCGTGGTGGGGGGAAGTGGTTCCGGGGCCGCCGGTCGCGGCTCCCCGGTCAACTGGGTGGACATCAGGACTCCACGGAGATCGATGGGCGAGGGGACGACGGGCCCTACGAAGCGAAAGCCGCGGGCTGGTCCGCCAGGGTCAGATAGACGTCGTCGAGGCTCGGTTCGCCGAAGGACAGCTCGGCGGCCTCGACCCCGACCTGGTCGAGCGCCCTGATGACGACGGCGATGTCCTTCGACGCGTCGATCGGTACGACGACCGTGCCGTGCTCGCGGTCCACCACCGGCTCGAAGGCGGCCTCCCGCAGCGCGACGGAGGCGACGGACAGCTCGGACGGGTCGCGCGGCGTCACCGTCACACTCCGCCGTCCCACCTTCGCCTTCAGCTCCGCTGCGGTACCGCTCGCGATCACCCGGCCCGCGGAGAGCACCGCGATCGAGTCCGCCAGCCGGTCCGCCTCGTCCAGGTACTGGGTGGTCAGGAGCACGGTGGTGCCCCCGGCGACCAGACCCTCGACGATCTCCCACAGGTTCAGCCTGCTCGACGGGTCGAGGCCGGTCGTGGGTTCGTCCAGGAAGATCACGTCCGGGCTGCCCACCAGTGAAGCGGCGAGGTCGAGCCGGCGGCGCTGACCGCCCGAGTAGGTGCTCGGGCGGCGCGTGGCGATCTCCTGGAGGCCGAACAGCTCGACGAGTTCGTCGGCCCGTACCTCCGCCTCACGCGTGCTCGCCCCGAGCAGCCTCGCGATGAGGATGAGGTTGGCACGTCCGGTCATCTGCGCGTCGACGGAGGCGAACTGGCCGGTGAGACCGACGCGTTTGCGGACCTCACGGGGCTCCCGCGTCACATCGAATCCCGCCACCCGGGCGTGGCCCGAGCTGGGCGGCAGGGCGGCGGCGAGAATGTTCACCAGGGTCGTCTTGCCCGCCCCGTTGTGGCCCAGCAGCGCCAGTACCGTGCCCCGGGGCGCCGCGATGTTCACCGAGTCCAGGGCGGTCACCGAGCCGAACGTCTTGCTGACGTCCACCGCCTCGATCATGATGTCGCCGCCGTGCGGCGCGGCCGGCCCGCTCATCGCCGCACCCCCCTTGCCGGAGCCGGGGCCATTGAGGCGCACGACCGGTGCGGGGGAGAGGTCCGGCCGTCGGCCGGGTGGTGCCGGGGCGATCCGGGTGGTTCGACTGGTGCCGTGGGCAGCATGGTGGGACTTCCTTGACGAGGTGACAGGGAAAAAAGAGGTGACAGGGAAAAAGAGGAAAAGAAAAAGGCCGTGCGGCGCGCACCGACGCGCGCGCCGCACGGCGGAGGCGGACGCTCAGGGGGGGAGCGGCTCGGTCCGTACGGTCCGTACGGACCGAGCCGACCGGCTCGCTCAGGCGCGCGCCCCGGCGGATCCCCGGCCCGGCGGAGGATCCGCCGGGCACATCGGGGAGGGGGCCGGGGCGGCGCCCCGGGGTCATCCGTTGCCACCGTCCATGAGCCGGAACAGCTCGTCGTCGGTCGCCTCCGCCAGATCCAGCCCGCCGCCTGCGGGTGCGTGGTCCGCCTCACCGCGCGCGGCGAGCGCCTTCAGCCGCGCGGCCGTGCCGGCGTCCACGGAGGCGCCCTCGGCGAGCAGCCGTTCCAGTTCCGCCACGAGGCCGCCGATGTCCCGGCCGGATACGCCGACCGTGGCCGGGGGCCGGTCCAGACCGTCCCGTACGAGACCCACGACGGCGGCCGGGGTGGGGTGGTCGAACACCAGCGTCGGAGGCAGGGGCATGCCGGTGGCGGTGATGAGCCGGTTGCGCAGCTCGATCGCGTTGACGGAGTTGACCCCCATCTCCTTGAAGGCCAGGGACGGGTCCCCCTCCGCCTCCTCCCGGCCGCCGAGTACCGCCGAGACCTCGGCCATCACCAGGGCCAGGACGGCGCCGTCCCGCTCGGACCCACCGAGTCCGGCCAGCCGGTCCGCCAACAGGACCGCCCCGTCGGCGGGCGCGACGGCGGTGCCGGAGCCCGGCAGCGATGGCCGGCCCGCGACGATCCCCACGGCCCCCGCTCCGGCGACGGCCCAGTACTCCCGCCGCTGGAAGGGATACGTCGGCAGCCCGACCGGCGTGGCGCCGGGAAGCGCCTCCCGCCACCGTACGGGCACGCCGTGGGCCTGGAGGCGGGCCGCCGCGGAGAGCACCGCCCGTACCTCGTCCTGTCCGGCCGCGAACGTCGGTACGACCACCTCACGCGACGGCCCGTCGGCGGAAGCGAGGCATTCGTCGATCATCGGGGTGAGCGCGGGATCGGGCCCCAACTCCAGGAAGAACGTGGTCCGTTCCGTCCGCAGACGGTCGATGGCGTCCCTGAAACGGACCGTCTCGCGGACATGGCGCACCCAGGTCTCCGGATCACGCGCCTCGTCGGCGGTCAGCGGCCGCCCGGTGAGCCCCGAGACGACCGGCAGGGACGGCGCGGCGAAGGACAGCGAGCCGATCGCCTCCCGGAAGGCGTCGAGCGCTGGCTCGGTCAGCGGCGAGTGGAAGGCGTGGCTCACCATCAGCTGGCGGGTCTTGTGACCGGCCGCGTTCAGCTCGTCCGCCAGTGCGGCCAGCGGCTCCCGCGCACCCGACAGGACCACGGACCGGGGGCCGTTCACCGCGGCGACCGACACCGTGTCCGCCAGCGCGGCGACCCACGGCGCCACCTCCTCCTCGGACAGACGCACCGCGATCATCCCGCCGCCCGGCGGAAGCGCGCTCATCAGCCGGCCCCGGGCCGCCACCAGCGCGCAGGCGTCCTCAAGACCGAGCACCCCCGCCACATGGGCGGCCGCGATCTCGCCGACCGAGTGCCCCACCAGACGGTCCGGCGTCGCGCCCCAGGACGTGAACAGCCGGTACAGAGCGACCTCGACCGCGAACAGGGCGGGCTGAGCGTACGCCGTGTCGTCGAGGAGCAGCGCCTCCTCGGTGTCCGGGTCCGCCCACATCACCGAGGTCAGCGGGCGCTCCAGCAGCGGGTCGAGCGCCGCGCAGATCTCCCGCAGCGCCTCGGCGAACACGGGGAACGCCCCGGCCGCCGCCCGGCCCATGCCGTTGCGCTGGCTGCCCTGCCCGGTGAAGACGAACGCGGTCCGGCCTGCGCGCGCGTGGTCACGGACGATGCCCGGCGCCCGCTCGCCGCGGCCCAGTGCCGAGGTCGCCGAGAGCAGCTCCTCGCGGCCGGAACCGGTGACGACGGCCCGGTGCGAGTGCCTCGACCGTGTGGTCGCCAGGGAGTACGCGACATCCCGCGCGGACAGCTCCGGACGGTCCGCCACATGCCGGGCCAGCAGCTCGGCCTGGGCCAGGAGCGCGGCCTCGCTCCTGGCCGACAGGATCCACGGCGCGCCCGCGCCGTCCCCCGCCGTCCCGGCCTCCGGGGGCGTTCCGCCGACGAGCGGGTCCGCGAGGTCGCTTGGCGCGGGCTCCTCGATGATCACGTGGGCGTTGGTGCCGCTGATGCCGAACGACGAGACGCCCGCCCGGCGCGTCCGTCCGTCCTCCCGCTGCCAGGGACGGGCGTCCGTCAGGAGCCGAACTCCCCCGGAGGACCAGTCCACATGGGACGAGGGCGTGTCCACGTGAAGGGTTTTCGGCAGGACGCCGTGGCGCATCGCCAGGATCATCTTGATGATTCCGGCGACCCCGGCGGCGGCCTGCGCGTGGCCGATGTTGGACTTGACGGACCCCAGCCACAGCGGCCGGTCCTCGGGACGCCCGCGTCCGTACGTCGCCAGCAGCGCCTGGGCCTCGATGGGGTCGCCCAGGGTGGTACCCGTGCCGTGGCCCTCCACCGCGTCCACGTCCGCGGCGCCGAGGCGCGCGTCCGCCAGCGCCTGCTGTACGACGCTCTGCTGCGCGGGCCCGTTGGGCGCCGTCAGCCCGTTCGACGCACCGTCCTGGTTCACGGCGGAGCCCCGGACGATCGCGAGGACGGGGTGCCCGTTGCGCCGGGCGTCGCTCAGCCGCTCCAGCAGCAGCAGGCCGGCGCCCTCCGACCAGGCCGCGCCGTCGGCGGCTTCGGCGAAGGACTTGCAGCGGCCGTCCGGTGACAGGCCCCGCATCCGTGAGAACTCCACGAACGACGCGGGGGTCGCCATGACCGCCACACCGCCCGCCAGCGCGAGGGACGTCTCGCCCGACCGCAGGGACCGGCAGGCCAGATGCAGGGCGACCAGCGACGACGAGCAGGCGGTGTCCACGGTCAGCGCCGGGCCCGCGAAGCCGTAGGTGTAGGCGATACGGCCCGAGATCGCGCTGGCGGCGGTACCGACGCCGAGCAGCCCCTCCAGCTCGCCGCCCGCGGCCGCGCCGGTCGCGTAGTCCCGGTACATGGAGCCGGTGAAGACACCCGTCCGGGAGCCCTGGAGCGTCGACGGGTCGATACCGGCCCGCTCGAACGCCTCCCAGGACGCTTCCAGGAGAAGCCTCTGCTGCGGATCGGTGGCCGTCGCCTCCCGGTCGGAGAACCCGAAGAACCCCGCGTCGAAGTGGCCCGCGTCGTAGAGGAATCCGCCCTCACGGGCGTACGAGGTGCCGGGGCGCTCCGGATCCGCGTCGAAGAGGCCCTCCAGATCCCAGCCCCGGCCCTCGGGGAAACCGGAGACGGCGTCCGTGCCGTCCGCGAGCAGCGTCCAGAGCGTCTCCGGCGAGACCACGCCCCCCGGCAGCCGGCACGCCATGCCGATGACGGCCACGGGCTCGTCCGGCTCGCCCACGGACAGCGGGGGCGGCGTGACGACCGTATCCGGGACCCGGCCGCCGTCGGCCAGCACGCGCGCGACCGCCGCCGGGGTGGGGAAGTCGAAGGCGAGGGTGGCGGGCAGGGCCAGCCCCGTCGCCTCCTGGAGGAGATTGCGCAGCCGGATCGTACGGACCGAGTCCAGCCCCAGGCTCCGGAACGTGGCGTCGGCCGGGATCTCGCCGGCCGTCGCGTCCGTACCGCCCGCCGGGCCCTGCCCGAGCACCTCGACGACACCGCGCCGCACCAGATCCAGGGCATCGTCGACCGTCCGCGGCGCGGCCGCGTCCACGGCGGCGGCACGCGGCCGTCCGCCGCCCTCCGCGATGATCCGCTCCAGCGACCTGCGGTGCAGCTTTCCGGCGGGGGTACGGGGAAGCTCGTCCACCACGAGCAGTTCGAGCGGGATCTTGTAGTCGGCCACGCCGCGTTCGTGCAGGAACGACGTCACCCGGCCCAGCCCGATGGACGGATCGGCCCGGTCGCTGACCACCAGGCAGGGGTACTCGCCCAGGCGCGGATCCGGCCGTCCGAGCACCGCCAGCGGTCCGATGCCCGAGAGGTCCGCCAGGAGGCCCTGGATCTCGGTGGCGTTGAACTTCCGCCCGCCCACGTTGATCAGTTCGGCCGCCCGGCCCCGGAACAGCACCCGGCCGTCGGCGTCGAGCGCCGCGAGGTCACCCGTCCGCAGCCAGCCTTCCTCGGTGAGAGCGGACCGGGTCAGCTCCGGCTCACGGAAGTAGCCCCGGAACATCAGGGGGCTCCGGTACTGGAGTTCACCGGTCTCACCGGGCGCGCACACGGCGCCGCTCTCGTCCACGACACGCACTTCGGCGCCGGTCGTGGGCCGTCCCACGCTGCGGGTGGCCACCTCGGCGGGGTCGTCGGCGAAGGTCCGCGTACCGGTCCCCAGCTCCGACATGCCCCACACCACGACGAGCCCGCACTCCAGCGCCGCGCGGACATCCGTCACGAGCGCGGCCGGGATCGCCACCCCCGCCGTTCTCACCTCGCGCGGCCGGAACCCGGCCGCCTCCCCGGACTCCGCGAGCCGCGCCACGACATCGTGCAGCTGCGCGGGGACCGCGAAGACGACACCGGGCCGCGTCCCTCTGGCCAGCTCCAGGAAACGGTCCGGGTCCCAGCCCGCCAGCAGGTCCTGCCGGCAGCCGGCGAACAGCGCGGAGTGCATGGACTGGAGCCCGAACAGATGCGTGAGCGGACAGGCCGTGATGACGCCGTCCCTGAACGCCCCGGCCGCATCGGCGGTGACCGTCGCCGTGTTGGACAGCAGGCCGTCATGGCTGTGCACGCAGATCTTCGGCCGGGCTGAGGTCGTCCCGGAGGACGGTACGAGCACGAAGGGCATCTCCGGCCGTACGTCCACCGGCAGCGGCGCCCGGCCGGCCCAGGCGCTCAGCAGGCCGTCGAGCGCGATCGCCCCGTCCTCGTCCGGGGCCTCGCCGCGGACCACGACGGCCCGCAGCGAGGGAACGCTCCGCAGCAGCGTCCGGGTGGCGAGCGGCCCGTCGTCGTCCTGACCGGCGGACAGCACCACGAGCACCGGCTCCACCCGGGTCAGCAGCGCGTGGACGTCGGCCGCGCCATTGCCCTGGTGGACGGGGAGCAGCACCGCGCCGGCCCGGGCGATCGCCAGGTGCAGGGTCTGGAACTCCCAGCAGTTCGGCAGATGCACGGCCACCACGTCGCCGACCGCCACCCCGCTCTCCTGGAGCCCCCGCGCCAGCGCGTCCACCTCCGTGGACCAGGCGCGCCAGGTCCACGAGCGGTCGCCGTCGGCGATGGCCACCGCGTCGGGCGAGGCGGTGACGGCGTGCTCGAACACATCCGGGAGCGTGAAGCCGCCCAGCGTTCCCGTTGAACCGGCGGACGGATCAAACGCGTAGTCATCTGTGCGGACGGACATCATCGCTCCCGGATCTCAAAGACGTGCGTCGGACTCTGCGGCTGTCGTGACCGCGACAGCCGCGGGGATCTCTGAACGGCCGGGGAACTCGGCGCCGAGCAGGTTGAGCAGCGGCGTCGCCTTCACCGCCGTCTCCTCGAACTCGCCCTCCGAGTCGGACAGCGCGATGATCGCGCCCCCCACCCCGTACCGCAGAGCGCCGTCCTTGAGCACCACGGTCCTGATGACGATGCTCAGGTCGGCCGCACCGGTCAGCGAGAAGTAACCGATGGCGCCGGAGTAGACACCGCGCGGACCGTCCTCCAGCCGGTCGATGATCTGCATGGTGCGGATCTTCGGGGCGCCCGTCATCGAGCCGCCGGGGAACGCGCACCGTACGCCCGTCACCGCGCTCACGTCCGGACGCAGCCGCGCCCGTACCGTGCTCACCAACTGGTGCACGGTCGCGTACGTCTCCACCTGGAAGACGGGATCGGCGGTGACCGAGTCGACCTCGGCGCAGCGACCGAGATCGTGCCGCACCAGGTCGACGATCATCAGGTTCTCGGCGCGGTCCTTCTCGCAGCCCGCCAGCTCGGCCGCCAGCAGCGCGTCCTCCTCCGGCGTGGCGCCCCGGGGCCGGGTGCCCTTGATGGGCTTCGACTCCATGACGCCGTCCCGGTCGATCCGCAGGAAGCGCTCCGGGGAGGTACTGAGGACGGACAGCCCGTCGAAGCCCAGAAAGGCGCCGAAGGGTGCCGGGCTGGCGCGCCGCAGCCGACGGTAGGCGTGCCAGGGGTCGAGGTCGACCTCGGCCTCGATCATGTTGGTGAGGCAGACCTCGTACGTCTCACCCGCCGCGATCTCGTCCTGGCACGCGTCGATCAGCTTGAGGTACGAACCCCGGTCGTGGCGCAGCCGCAGCTCGGTCCCGCCCGTCCGCTCGGGGGCGGCGCAGGGCTCCGGCGTCTGTCCGGCGACGGACGCCAGGTCGGCGGCGGCCGACCGCAGCCACGCGCGGGCGGGTGCGTCGTCCCCGTCCTCCGCGAGAGCGAGGAGGTAGGTGGTGTCCGTACGGTGATCGAACACGACCGCCCGGTCCGCGAAGACCATCGCCGCGTCGGGGTCGGCCGACCGGTGCGCCGCGCTTCCGTCGCACTCGGCCTTCAACTCGTAGCCCAGGTACCCGACCCAGCCCAGGGCGAAGTCGAACGGGAGGTCGGGCGCGTCGACCCGGACCGTACGGAGATCCCGGTCGAGCCAGTCCAGGAAGGCGCTGCGGACGGTACGGGAACCCGCCGCCGAAGTGACGGTCACCGTGCCCTCGTTGACATCGGCCAGCGCGACCCGGGCCAGCGGCCCCGACGCGTCACCCATGATCGAGAGCGCGCCCAGCGGCCCGCCGGGTCTGCTGCTGTCGAGCCAGAACGGGTGGCTGTCCGTCCGGAACAGCCGGTCGAACGCCACCTCGGGGTCCCACCGCGTGGGCAGCGGCTCCGCCAGGACACGCAGCCGGCGGTGCGGCGCCTCGTCGCCCCGTACCGCGTCCGTGGCACCGTCCGGCGCGGTGCCGGCGGGCCGCGCGGGGAGGGCGGGCTGCGCGGGGACGGCGGCGGGTACGGGGGCCCGCCCGGTCGTACGCCGGTGCTCCTCGGTCAGCCGCCGGAAGTTCTCCAGCAGCCGGTGACCGCCCTGGGTGCTGATCGACTCGGGATGGAACTGCACGCCCCACAGCGGGAGGGTGCGATGGCGCAGCGCCATGATCACTCCGTCCTCCGAGAACGCGACCGGCTCCAGCTCGGGCGGCAGCGCGGTCACCGCGAGGGAGTGGTAGCGGACCACCTCCAGGGGAGAGGGAAGCCCCGCGAAGAGCCCGGTCCCGTCGTGCGAGACCGGCGAGATCCGCCCGTGCCGGGGCTCCGGTGCCCGGCCGACCGAAGCGCCGTGTGCGAGGGCCATGCCCTGGTGCCCCAGACAGACACCGAGCACCGGCAGCGCGCCCTCCTCGGCTATTCGCGCGCAGAAGCCGAAGTCCGCCGGATTGTGCGGAGTCCCGGGCCCGGGGGAGAGCACCACGTTGTCGAACTCCCGCAGCAGCTCGGGCCGCCAGCGCGGGTCGTCGTTCCGGATCACCTCGGGCTCTTCGCCGTTCACCTGGGCGATGTAGTGGAACAGGTTGTAGGTGAAGGAGTCGTAGTTGTCGACCAGCAGCGTCCGCATCAGTACTTCCCGAGTTCGGATGAGATCTCGGCGTTCACCGCTGCGATGTTGCCGGTGAGGAAGAAGTGTCCGCCCGGGTAGACCTGGATCCGGAAGGCGCCCTCGGTGTGCCGCTCCCACGCCGCCGCCTCGTCCAGCGTGGTCCGCGGGTCGGCGTCACCGGTGAGCACCGTGATGGGGGCGTTGAGCCGGCGCTGCTCGTCGCAGCGGTACGACTCGATCGCCTCGTAATCGCCGCGGATCGCCGGAAGGGCCATCCGGAGGATCTCCTCGTCGGCCAGTACTCCGGCGTCCGTGCCGTTGAGGAGCTTCAGTTCGGCGATGATGCCGTCGTCGTCCCGCTGGTGGACGGATTCGGGACGCCGCGTCGAAGGCGCCCTGCGTCCCGAGGCGAGGACGGCACGGGGCGCGGTGCCCGAGCCCTTCTGCTCCAGCCGCCACGCGGTCTCGAAGGCCAGGACGGCCCCCATGCTGTGTCCGAAGAACACCGTGGGCTTCTCGTCCAGCGCGAGCAGCTGGTCGGTGATCAGGTCGGCCAGGGTGCCGAGGTCGGTGACGCACGGCTCCAGCCGCCGGTCCTGCCGGCCCGGATACTGGAGCGCTATCACGTCCGCGCCGGGGGAGAAGGTGGCCGAGACGGGGTGGAAGAAGCTGGCCGACCCGCCGGCATGAGGGAAGCAGACCAGCCGGACAGTGCTGTCGGGGGCAGGGTGATAGCGCCGGACCCACAGGGCCATGGCTTTGTCGACGCTGTTCAACAGCGGGGTTCCTCTCTCGGTGGGGTTACGGTTCCGCGGCTCGGGACTGCTCGGCTGCCACCGGGGACCGACGTGTCCCCGGCTGCGGTGGTTCAGCCCTCGTGCACGGCGATCGCCTGCGCCGGGCAGAGGTCGCCCGCCTTCCTGACCGCGTCCTCGTCCGTGAAGTCCCCGGAGTCGGCGCCGACCAGGGTCACCAGCCCGTCGTCGTCCTGGTCGAAGACGTCCGGAGCGGACAGCACACACTGGCCCGCGCCCACGCAGCGGTCGGTGTCAACGGTGATACGCATGAACGTGTCTCTCCTGCGAGTGTTCAAGTGGGGCCGGGCGTCCTTCGGGCCGCTCGGAGCGGAGGACCGGTATTACCACCGGACGGGCATCTCGTGCAGGCCGAACAGCACCACGTCGTGCTTGAACGCCAGGTCCTCGACCGGTACGGCGAGCTTGATACCCGGGATCCGCTCGAAGAGCTTCCGGTAGGCGATCTCCATCTCCAGGCGCACCAGGTTCTGCCCGAGGCACTGGTGCACGCCGTAGCCGAAGGCCACGTGGTGACGGTCGGTCCTGCCCGGGTCGAACTGGTGCGGGCACTCGAAGGCGCTCGTGTCGTGGTTCGCCGCGGCGACCAGCGGCACGATGCCCTCCCCGGCCTTGATCAGCTGTCCCGAGATCTCGACGTCCTCGACCGCCACCCGCAGCGAGACCAGGTCGGCGACCGAGTGGAAGCGCAGTGTCTCCTCCACCACCCTGTCGTCACCGATCCACTGCGGATTCTCCAGGAGAGTCATCACACCGAGCGCGATGTTGTTGGCGGTCGTCTCGTGACCGGCGATCAGGAGCAGCAGCAGAACGCCCGACAGCTCGTGCGGGGCGATCGTCCCGGTCGCCAGCAGCCGGCTGATGAGGTCGTCGCCGGGCCACTTCTCCTTGAGGGCCACCAGCCGGTTGATGTAGCGCAGGAGTTCCTTGGTCGCGGTGTCCCGCTGCTGGTCGGTCGAGGACCGGATCGCCACCAGGGTGCGGGTCCTGGACTCGAAGAAGTCCCGGTCGACGGGCGGCACGCCGAGCAGTGTCGAGATGACCAGTGAGGGGATGGGCAGCGCGAAGTCGGCGACGATGTCGGCGGAGTCGCCCGCCGCCAGCATCGCGTCGATCCGCTCCTCGACCGTGCGCTCGATCGCCGGCCGCATGGCCCGTACCCGGCGCACGGTGAACTCGGGGATGAGCGCCTTGCGGAAGCGGTCGTGCTCCGGTGAGTCCAGGCCCACGAACCAGCCCGGGATCTGGTCCTGCTTGGGCACGCCCATGGTCTCCCCGATGTTGGGGAAACCCTTGTGTTCGGGGTTGGAGCTGATCCTGGTGTTCGTCAGCACCTTGCGGACATCCTCGTGCCGGGTGACGAGCCAGACCCGGTTGCCGCTGGGCAGGTAGGAGACCACAAGGCCCTCCCGCTGCCGGTACTCCTCGTACCGGGGAGGCGGGAACGCCTCACCGGGCTTGCGCAGCGGGAAGTCGACCACCATCGGGTCGGCGTTCGTCATGTCCACTCATCTCATCTCGAACAGCTGGCGGGGGGTGGTTCAGCCGACGCCGTAGAACTCTCGGATCTTCCCGGTCACGAACTCCTGGTCGGCCGCGGTCAGTCCGGTGTGCGTCGGCAGATACAGACCGTCCTCGGCGAAGCGGTTCGCCTTGAGCGAGGGCCAGTCGGGGTGCAGATATCCGGGCTGCCGGCTCATGGGCTTGAAGAACAGCCGGGTCTCCACCGAGGCCGCCGCCAGGTGGGCGCGCAGCTCCTCGCGGCGCTCCGCCCGCAGGTCGTACATCCACAGCACATCGCGCGGGGGCATCAGGGTGATCCCGGGCACATCGGCGAGGGCCTCGTCGTACCGCTTCTCCAGCTCCCGGCGGGTGGCGAGGATCTCGTCGAGCCGCTCGACCTGGGCGAGCGCGACCGCCGCCTGCATGGCCGTCATCCGGAAGTTGTAGGCGAGCTTCTTGTGCAGGAAGCTGTGGTCCTTGGTGAAGGCCATCGCCCGCAGATGGGCCAGCTGCCCCGCGAGCTTCGGATCGTCGGTGAGGCATATACCGCCCTCGCCCGCCGTGATGATCTTGTTGGCGAAGAGCGAGTAGCAGGCGATGTCGCCCACGGGGCGGACACCGTGCGCCTCGGCGGAGTCCTCGACGACCCGCAGGTTGTACTGGAACGCGAGGTCCATGATCGCGTCCATGTCGCAGCGCCTGCCGTACACGTGGACGGGCATGATGGCCTTGGTCCGGGGAGTGATCTTCTCCTCGATCCGGGCCACATCGATGTTGAGGTCGTCGGCGCAGTCGACGAAGACGGGCGTCGCCCCCGTGTACGTGACCGCCCACGCGGAGGCGATCATGGTGAACTCCGGGACGATCACCTCGTCGCCGGGCCCGATGTTCAGGGCACGCAGCGCGAGGGTGAGCGCCGCCGTGCCCGAGGAACAGGCGACACCGTGCGCGATGCCGTTGTACTGCGCGAACGCCTCCTCGAAACGCTGGACGTACGGTCCCTGCGAGGAGATCCAGCCCGCGTTGATCGTGTCCGTCACGTACTCCAGCTCTCTGCCGTCGAGAGTGGGCATGGACACGGGGTACTTGTAGGACATCACTTCTCTCCCTTGTCGGCGAGCGCCGGAAGACCGAGGATCAGGCTCGCGGCCGCCTCACGGCCACCCGCCGCGTGTTGCAGTGCGCCGAGCCGTTCGGCGTTCTCCCGGAAGGACGGCTCCTCGATCACCCGGCTGAGTTTCGCGACGACGTCGTCCACGTCGATCGTCTGCGGCCGGTCCAGGGTCAGGCTGATGCCGAAGTCCCGGCCGCGTACCGCCTGGTCGAAGCAGTCCACCCACAGGGGGCGCACCACCAGGGGCTTGCCGAAGTAGACACCTTCGTGGAAGCCGTTGCCCCCGCCGTGGGTGAAGAAGACCTTCACACTGGGGTGAGCCAGCACATCGAGCTGGGAGGGCACCCACTTCTCGATCCGGAGGTTGCCGGGCAGGGATTCCTTCTCCGGCAGCAGATGCTGCTGCTCCGACGGCAGCTTCCAGAGCACCTGGTGCTTGCCGTCGAGCCGGTGTGCCACCTCCACCAGCGCGTCCACCTGCTGCTTGGTGAGGCGGGTGATGGTCCCGAACCCCATGTAGACGACGGACTCCTGGGCATCGAGCCACGGCGCGAGTTCCTGGTCGTCGTCGACCTCGGGCAGGGACGGCACCATCGCACCGACCAGCTTCATCTTGTCCGGGAGGTCCAGCGGGTAGTCGAGTTCGGCCACCGAGTTGCACAGCACCAGCTCGGCCTTGTCGATCCTGGTCATCGGGCTCGGCGGCGGGATCTCCAGCTCCTTGCGGATCCGGGCGTCCTCCGAAAGGACCTTGCTCATGGCCGGGTTGAGGAACACGGCCAGCGTCCGGTACTTGAACAGCGCGTTGCTGACGCGTTGTGCCAGGCTCATGTCGCGGGGGAGACCGGAGTGGGGCACCGGGAAGCCCTTCGGCGCGTACCCCTTGGCGAAGGGATTGAGCGAGGTCAGGACATTGCTCGGCAGGAACGGCACACTGAGCACGAACGGGATCTTCCGGGCCACGGCCAGGTCGACAGCGAAGCCCGCGACACAGTCGATGACCATCAGCGCGGGCTTCACCTCGTCGACGACCTCGGCGAGGCGCTTGTACTTGACCGCTTGGAGAGCCGGCTTGTACGACTGCTTGATGACCGCGCGGTGTGCCCGGAAGCGCGACGTCTGGGTGACCTCCCGGTAGACGTCGTCGTCCCAGGTCACCGCCGACAGCTCGGAGATGACATCCCCCAGGGAGGCGAACTCCACCGGCGTCTGCTCGGCGATCAGCTTCACCTCGTCGCGCCGGGGCTCGTCCGTGGCGAACCACAGGTCCTC
Organism: Streptomyces sp. NBC_01429; assembly: GCF_036231945.1. NCBI lineage: Bacteria > Bacillati > Actinomycetota > Actinomycetes > Kitasatosporales > Streptomycetaceae > Streptomyces > Streptomyces sp. NBC_01429. The sequence continues at coordinate 7,769,628 of NZ_CP109599.1, forward strand.
AACTCCCTGTCGGGACAGTTCGCCCGCCAGTACGAGCAGGGGGTTCAGCAGGCCGCTCTCGGGGAGGCTGACGAACAGGATCGGCCGTCGGGCGGAGTCCATGGGTTTCCTTTCAGGGGTGACCGGGGGCCGGGCGGGCGGGCCACCGGGCGGTTCTCTTTGGCCCCATGGGACTGTGATCTCACATCGGAAACCTGGATTTCCTTAGACTCGGGCCGGCCGCGGCCGCGGCCGGCCCGAGAACCTGCCCGTCGGCCGTACGCGGGCGGATCCGAATGCTTGTTCCGAGTGCGTGCGAGCATGCGCCGGCCGAGGCGCGACTGCTCCGACGAGCGATGCCGGTCGGTCCCGGAAGATGTACGAATACGTGGCCGAATGGTTCCGTGTGCGGCATGTCGGCCCGGGTGGAAAACGGTGCCAGGCTCCGGGGATTCCAGCCGGGGAGGATGCGATGCGGGCGCGACTCGTGCCCGGATTCGGCGACGGAGGATCCGACTCGGGCACGACGTCGTGCCCGAGTGTGACCGAGTAAATCGAACGCCGTACGGTAATTCCAGACGTAACACCGAGCTGCGAAGGATTCACGTTCTGTTTACTTGTGGCATTGGTCCAAGTGTCGGGTCCGGTTGCCGCGGCGCCCCTTTGGCGCACTCATCGGGGGGTTACCGGCGAGTTCGGTTTCTTGGGCCACCGGGCGAGTTCACTCGACGAATTCCTCGACAACTTTGGGCGGCCAGGTTCCGACTTTCAGTACGCCCATCGAGTACGCGCGCGATACCAGCGCGGCGCGGTTGGGTACCTTCAGCTTCCGGAACAGGCGGGCGACGTGGTACTCGATGCCGTGCGGGCTCAGGTGGAGGCGTGAGGCGAGGGGGACGGTGGAGACGCCCGCGGCGATGCCTTCCAGTATCTGGGCGTCCAGCCTGGTCAGGATCTTCTTGGTGACCACTTCGGGGTCCTCGGCGTCGCGCGTCGAGGGCATCATCACCAGGATCGCGTTGGTATCAGGCGTGTTGCCACGCACGCTCACCGCTGTCAGCGGCACCGTGAACGCGGCGCTCTCGCCCTGACCGATCGCGATCACCGGGGTGACGAAGCGCTGGTGCTTGCCCTCGATCAGGCGGGAGAGCTTCCGCATCAGTGGCTGCTGCACGCTGGGGTGCACCACTTCACGGAAGCTGAGTCCGCAGATGCCACTGGCAGATCCTCCGAACTGCCAGAAGAACTCCTGGTTCGCCTGCCGGATGGTCAGCCTGTTGTCGAGACTCGCCATACACAGCCCTGACTGGGCGGCGGGACGTCCGGCGAGGGCGTAGTCGGCTGCCGGGGCTTCCGGCGTAACGGGATGACCCGAGTCGATCGACGCGGAAAATGAATTCGGCAAGAGAAGGGAGCCTCTCTGTGGCGCTCATTACGTGATGTAGCGCGGGAATCACGACGGCTACGCCCAGGGAGACCGCTGGGGCGACCCGTTGAAACTGGTGTGGGGACTTGGATAGTGCCGCGGGTAAGGATCACGTTATCAGCTCGGTTTCGGTCCCAGATGACGTCGGTCCTCTGGAGATTTCGACTCGAACCAAACCTTTGCGAAATATGGGGGTGGCCTATCCGGGCCCCCGGGTGCGCGGCTTACCGTCGCGAGCCGCACCTTTGCTCCCCCCTTGTCATTGCTTAGCGGGGATCCGCACCCCCAGGGGATTGGTCTGCCGTCTCGCTCCTGTTTTCGCCCTTGATTTCCGATTCTTTATGGAACGCGCGTTCTGTCGAACTGCGACGAAGGGGGCGGGCGGAGTTCACCTTTCCTTTCCCCGCGTTGTCGGTGAATGGGGGCTTTGTCCTGACCTTTTGTGTGGATGATGTGTGCGCGAGGTGCGCCATGCGCGAGTGTGACTGCGTGACGACTCCTGACACACCGTCATGTCCATGCTTCCGCCGGAACGACGGGTTCGACGCCGGCCCGGCCGACGGCCGCCGCGGTCAGGACAGTTCCGGTCCCGGGCCGAAGGTGTCGCGCAGCACCTCGCGGGCCGCGCGCGCACCGGACGCGAGCGCGCCCTGGACCGATCCGGTGGCGCGATGGTCCCCGCACACATAGCGCCCGGCACCCTGCCCGGCCCTGCGTGTCAGTGGCCACGGCGGCGTCATCACCGGCAGCGCGCCCTCGATCGTGTACGTGGAAACCGGTTGCCAGGACGTGGTGTTGGCGCCGTACACCTCCGCGAGGTCCGACAGCAGTGTGATCTCGCGGCCGGGCACGTCGGCGCCGAGCACCGACGTGGAGACCAGCGCGCGGCCCACCGGGGCGTAACTCGGGGCCACCTCGCTCAGCACACAGGTGTTCAGCAGCCGTCGCCGCTCGTCGATGAGGAGTGCCGGCTCACGCAGCGGCGACTCGGCGCTCGGCATCGCGTGGTAGTACGTCGTCACGGTACGGGTGGCGGGCACCTCCAGCCCCGGCAGCAGCCGGGCCGCCGCCGCGGGCCCCGTCGCCACGACGACCGCGCCCGCCGCGCGCTCCGTACCGTCGGCGAGCAGCACTCCCGTGTCGGTGAGCGCTTCGACGGGCGTCCCGGGACGCACCGTGCCCGGCGGCAGCCGCTCCGCGAGCCGGCCGGGGACCGCGCCGATCCCCTCGGCGGGCAGGCACTGGGTCCCGCGCAGCATGCCGCGCCAGACCAGATGGAAGAACCGGGACGACGTTTCGAGATCGTCGTCCAGGAAGACACCGGCCAGGAAAGGCCGCAGGAACGTCTCGGTCAGTTCGTCGGAGATCCCCGCGTCGGCGAGCGCGGTCCTGGTCGTACGGTCCGCACCGCGCCGGATCGCCGACACCGGGCCGAACAGATCGCGTGCGCTCAGGACGCTCAGCGCCAGCAGGTCGCGCCCGGAGGCGAGCCGGCCCGGCAGCAGGTCCTTGGCGGCGCCGGGCCGCCGGGTGGGGTCGATGAAGCGCCTACGGCCCGTCGCGCCGTGCACGAGGACGCCCGGCGTGAAGGGGCACAGCCGCAGCTCCGGAAGGCGTAGCCGCTGTTTGACCTGCGGGTAGGAGGTGTTGAACACCTGGAACCCGCGGTCGAGGAGGAACCCGTCGCGGCGGTCGGTCCGCATCCTGCCGCCCACGCCGTCGGACGCCTCCAGCACCTGGACGGTACGCCCGGCCGCGCACAGATCGGTGGCGCAGGCCAGCCCGGCGAGACCCGCTCCGATCACGATGACGTCGGAGCGCGACCCCCGACGCTGGTCCGTGTGGTCGCCCATGGGCGCACCCTACGACGCGGTGCGGCCCCGCGCCCGCGCTCCGGGCCGGGGCAGATGCCGTTGTCCACGCCGAGCGTCCGCGAGCGCCGCACCGGCTCCGGCAGCCGGGGAGCGCCCCCGTCGGCGGCGGACTGCGCCGAATGGCTCCGCTCGTGGACCGCGTTGGTTCTTCTGGCCGCCTCCGATCCGGCCCCCGACCCGGCCCCGGGTAACGATGAGGACATGCGAGAGCCTGCCTTCGCTCCGGGGCGCGTCACCGCCGCACCTCTCCACGGAGGGGAAGCTCGCTCCCTGGCGTCCGGAGCACGCCCGTCCGCTCCTACTCCTCCGCCCGCGACCGCGGTTCCCGCGCTCCGGGCCGCGGCCGGTTCCGATCCGGCGCACTCCGATGTCGCCGTCATGGTCGAGGCCGAGCTGGGGCGTTGGCTGAACGCACGGCGCCAGGAGCTGAAGGCCATCGACGCCGGCGCCGACCGGCTCCTCGCGGAGCCGCTGGCACGGCTCGCCCTGCGCGGAGGGCAGCGGATGCGGGCCCGGTGCGCCGTGCTGGGCTGGCGTGCCGCCGGCGGAGCGAAGGAGGGCCGCCGGGCCCGTCCGGCCGCCGTGCTGGGAGCGGCCCTGGAACTGTTGCAGGTCTGCGCGCTGGTGCACGACGACATCATGGACGGCTCGCGCACCCGCCGTGGGGAGCCCACCCTGCACGAGCAGTTCGCGGCCCATCACCGGGAGCGGGCCCTGCACGGTGACCGCCCCGCCTACGGGACGGCCCGGGCGCTGCTGGCCGGAGACCTCGCACTGGTCTGGGCCGAGGATCTCTACCGTGAGGTACGGCTTGACCCGGCCGCCCGCCGCCGGGCCGACGGCTCGTGGCGGGCGATGCGCACCGAGATGGTCGCCGGCCAGCAGCTCGACCTGGAACTACAGGCGGGCCGGTCGCAGTCGGTTCTCGCCTCGCTGCGGATGGCCGAGCTGAAGACCGCGAGGTACACCGTCGAGCGCCCGCTGCACCTCGGTGCGGCCGCCGCGGGCGCCGACGGACCGGCGCTGGCCGCGCTGAGGGGGTTCGGCCTGCGGGTCGGCGTCGCGTTCCAGCTGCGCGACGACCTGCTGGGCGTCTTCGGCGACCCCGAGGCCACGGGGAAGCCGTGCGGTGACGACATCCGCGAGGGCAAGCGCACCTATCTGGTCAACCTGGCCCTGAGCCGGGCCCGGATCCGTGGTGACACGGTCGCCGAGCACGTGCTGCTGCGCCTGGGGGACGAGCGGGATTCCTCCGAGCGGAGCGTCGACCGGGTGCGTGCCGTGCTGGTCGGCCTGGGCGCGGACCGGGCGGTAGAACAGCGCATCGCCCGGATGGTCCAGGAGGGCGTCGGGCTGCTGAGCGGCGCCGGACTCGATCCGGACGCGGTCTCCGCCCTCGAACTGCTGGCTGCCCAGGTGTCCGTGCCATGAGCCGGACACGCGCCCCTTCCGCCGACCTCTTCCGTCTACCACTTCCGTCAACTCCCTTCCGCCGAACCCCTTCCAACGTGAGGAAAGCAGGATCCATGAGGACGATCCCCGGGCCCACCGACCATGTCGTGGTCGTCGGCGCCGGCCTGTCGGGACTGGCCGCCGCGCTGCACCTGCTCGGCGCGGAACGACGTGTCACCGTGCTGGAGCGCGCGGACCACGTGGGCGGCCGGGCGGGCTTCACCCGAACGGGTGGCTATCGCATGGACACCGGTCCCACCGTACTGACGATGCCCCATCTGCTGGACGAGGCACTGGCCGCGGTCGGCGGCTCGGTGGCCGAGCGCCTCGAACTGGTCGCGCTGCACCCCGCCTACCGGGCCTCCTTCGCGGACGGCAGCAGCCTGGACGTACACACCGAACCGGAGGCCATGGAGGCCGAGGTGGAGCGGTTCGCCGGCCCGGCGCAGGCGGCCGGGTACCGGCGGCTGCGCTCCTGGCTCACCGCTCTCCACCGGGTGCAGATGCGCAGTTTCATCGACGTCAACTTCGACTCCCCGCTCGGTCTGCTGGGCCCCGACCTGGCACGGCTGGCCGCCCTCGGCGGATTCGGGCGGCTGGGCCCGCGCATCGGCAGGTTCCTCCAGGACGAGCGGCTGCAACGGGTCTTCTCCTTCCAGGCCCTGTACGCCGGGGTGGCGCCCGCTCGGGCTCTGGCCGCGTACGCGGTGATCGCGTACATGGACACCGTGGCCGGTGTCCACTTCCCGCGCGGTGGCATGCACGCGGTGCCGCGCGCTCTGGCGGCGGCCGCCACGGACGCCGGAGCGGACCTGCGGCTCAGCACCGAGGTGCGGAGTCTGGAGCGCGGCGGCGGAGGCCGGATCACCGCCGTGCACACGGCCCTCGGCGAGCGCATCGCCTGCGACGCCGTGGTGCTCACGCCCGACCTGCCGCTGGTGCACCGGCTGCTCGGCCGGACGCCGCGCCGTGCGGTGCCGCTGACCTGGTCGCCGTCCGCCTTCGTCCTGCACGCCGGGACCACCCGGACCTGGTCCCGACTGGCCCACCACACCATCTCCTTCGGCCGGGCCTGGGAGAGCACCTTCGACGAGCTCACCCGCACCGGCAGCCTGATGAGCGATCCCTCGCTGCTGATCACCCGTCCCACCGCCACCGACCCCGCGCTGGCTCCGCCCGACCGCCATCTGCACTATGTGCTGGCCCCCTGCCCCAATCTGGAGCGCGGACCGATGGACTGGTCCGAGGTGGGTCCGCGCTACCGGGACCGGATCGTCGCCGAACTGGAGCAGCGGGGCCTGACCGGCTTCGACGCGTCGGTGGAGTGCGAGCGCGTCGTCACCCCGGCCGACTGGGCCGGGCAGGGCCACGCCGCCGGCAGCCCCTTCTCCGCCGCGCACACCTTCGCCCAGACCGGGCCGTTCCGCTCCCGCAACCTGGTGGCCGGGGCGCCCAACGCGGTCCTGGCCGGCTGCGGCACGGTACCCGGGGTGGGCGTGCCCACCGTGCTGCTGTCCGGCAAGCTCGCGGCGGCCCGGATCACCGGTGCGGCCCGTCCTGTCCGACGTCGCACGTCCGCCGCCGGCCTCACCGGAGCCGCCCTGTGACCGCACGGGAACTGGCCGCGGCCGGCATCACCGACCCCCGCCTCCGGGCCGCGTACCTGAGCTGCCGCGAACTCAACGCCCGGCACGGCCGCACCTACTTCCTGGCGACCCGGCTGCTCACCGCGGATCGCCGGCCCGCCGTGCACGCCCTGTACGGCTTCGCGCGCTGGGCCGACGACATCGTCGACGACCTCGGGAACCGGGCCCCGGTGGCGGAGAAGGCCCGAGCCCTGGACCGGCTCCAGGCGGATCTGGCGACCGGGCTGTCCACCGGCCGCAGCAGCCACCCCGTGGTCGCCGCCCTGGCCGACACGGCCGAGCGCTACGGCATCGAGCACCGGCACTTCACGGACTTCATGGCCTCGATACGGATGGACCTGGACACCACGGACTACGCCACCTGGGACGACCTGGCCCGCTATGTCCGGGGCTCGGCCGCGGTGATCGGCCTCCAGGTGCTGCCCGTACTCGGGACCTGCGCACCCCGGGCCGAGGCGGCCCCGCACGCCGCCTCGCTGGGAGTCGCCTTCCAGCTCACCAACTTCCTGCGGGACGTCGGCGAGGACCTGGAGCGCGGACGTGTCTACCTGCCCGCCGACCGCCTCGCCGCGCATGGGGTGGACCACGAGCTGCTCGCCCGGTGCCGCAGGACCGGTGAGCGGGACGGGCGCGTCGTCGAGGCCCTGCGCGAACTGGTCGCCTTCAACCGCGGCATCTACCGGCACGCCGCCCTCGGGGTCCCCATGCTCGCCGCCGTCTCCCGCCCCTGCGTGAGCACCGCGCTGGTGCTGTACAGCGGCATCCTCGACCGGATCGAGGCCGCGGGCTACGCGCCGGTACTGCGGCGCAGGGTCGCCGTGCCCGAACACCGGCGGGCCACGGTGGCCCTGGCGGGGCTGCTACGGGTCACCGCGGCCCGGACCCGGCACCGTCTGGCGGCGCGCCCGGTCCCGCCGTGGCCCGGGGCGTGCGAGAAGGCGGCGCCGATCGCCGAGGAGCACCCCGGATGAGTCCCCGGCGCGACCGTACCGACATGACTGACCGACCCGACGGACCCGACCGGCGTGATCGACCCGACGGACCCGACCGACCCGACCGGCGCGATCGATTCGACCGGCGTGACCGACCCGACGGACCCGACCGACCCGACCGGCGCGATCGATTCGACCGGCGTGACCGACCCGACCGGCGTGACCAGCCCGGCGGCGCCCGCCCGGGGCCGTTCCGGCGCCGGTTCCCGCTGAGTGTGATCGGCGGCGCCAAGTGGGCCGACCAGCGGCCCACTTGGCGAGACGCCCGGCCCGCCGTCATCGAGGGAGCCCTGAAGCGGGCCCTCGCCCGTCCGTCCGGCAACTGGTACGTGCTCGCCGCCTCGGGCCAGATCCGCGCCGGGGCGCCGCTGGGGCGTACCGTCGCCGGTCGCGAGGTCGTCGCCTGGCGGGACGGCGCGGGCACGCTGCACGCGGCCCCGGGCGCGTGCCCGCACCTGGGCGCCCCGCTCTGCCGCAGCCCGCAGGTCGGGGACCGGCTCGTCTGCCACTGGCACGGCCTGGCGCTCGGCCCTGAGGGCTTCCCCGGCTGGGACCCCTTCCCGGCCCACGACGACGGCGAACTGGCCTGGGTACGCCTGGATGCCGTGGGCGGTGAGGCCCCGCTGCCCGCGCCGGTGCTGCCCGCCCGGCCTGATCCGTCCGGTTCGCTGTCCGCCGTGGCCACCGCGATCGGGATCTGCGAGCCGGAGGACATCATCGCCAACCGCCTCGACCCCTGGCACGGCGCCTGGTTCCACCCGTACGCCTTCGCCGATCTCACCGTGATCGAGTCACCGGCCGCCCCCACCGGGCAGGTTGACGCGGATCCGGCGGCGGACCGCTTCGTGGTGCAGGTCGCCTTCCGGCTGCGCGGACGGTTGGGGGTGCCGGTGCGGGCCGCCTTCACCGCACCCGGCCCGCGCACGGTGGTGATGCACGTCATCGAGGGCGAGGGGGTGACCAGCGTGGTGGAGACGCATGCCACGCCGCTGGGCCCGGACGCGTCCGGACGGCCGCGCACCGCCGTGGTCGAACTCGTCGCCGCCCACTCGGCGCGCCCGGGGTTCGGCCTGGCCCGCCGCGCCGCACCCCTGCTGCGACCGGCCATCCGCCGCACGGCCGGCCGGCTGTGGCGCGACGACATCGCCTACGCCGAACGCCGCTGGCAGCTGCGCAGCACCGGCGGCCTGCCGGGCTGAGGCATGTCCGACACATAGCGCCGTCGGTCCGGAGGGCGGGGCTCGCGGCGTCCGCGTTCCAGGCGCCAGGCGCCGCGTTCCAGGTGCCCGGTGCCGTGTGCCGGGCGGGATACGGTCAGCCGGGCCCTGGGCCGCTCAGCGCAGCCGGGACAGCGCCCGCAACGCGGCGGAACGCCCGCCGTCGGGCACGGTCCACAACGTCTGGCCACGCACCCCCCAACTCGCGAGCAGGGCGTTGGAAGCCTGGAAGCCGGTGGTCGCGGCACGCTCCATCAGGGCCACCGGCAGGCCGCCGCGCACCATGTCGCCGGCCAGCACCAGCCTCGGGTGACCGGTCGTCACCGTCGGCCGCTGCCCGTAGCCACCGACCGGGAACATCGGACAGTCGGCCCGCCACACGTGGCGCTGGTCCACGGCCCCGGCGGCCCCGGTCTCCGGATAGACGCGGACCAACTCCTCGCGCAGAGCCCGCTGCACCGCTTCGCGGTCGGCGCCGGGATCGACCGCGTAGGCGTGCAGTTCCACCACCGAGCCGCCATGGCGCGCGCACCAGCGGGCCGCCTCCCCCTCCCAGCGCTCCAGCACACTGACATTGTCCAGCGGTCCGTACCCGCTGGTCCCCAGGAAGCCGGGACGGTCCGCCGCGACCGGCCGGTCCAGCCACCACCGCGACACCAGGAACGGCGGGGCCTGGCGCAGACCCGCGATCCGCTCCCGCCACGGCGCGTCGACCAGCTCCGGCGACCCCGCCACCAGCGCCCGCAGCCCGCCGCTGTCGAGTGCCAGCACCACCGCGTCGAAGTGCTCCCGCGCCCCGTCCTCCGGCTCCACAGCGAAGCCGTCGTCCTCCGGACACACCGCGCGCACCCCGACACCGGTGCGCGCCCGCACCCCGTGGCCGGCCAGGTAGGCCCCGAGCGGCTCCCACAGCGCTTGGGGGAACGGCTCGGCGGGCACGTCGAACAACAGCCCCTCGGCCGAACCGAGGAAGTAGATGTGGAACATCAGGAGCAACTCCGCCGCCGACAACTCGGCCGGGTCCGCGAAAAAGCTGCGGGAGAACACCTCGAACGCCAGGTGCTGGGCCGCCTCCGGGAACCGTACCGAACGCAGGAACTCCACCGCGCCGACACCGTCGAGTTCCTCGTAGACCTCCGGCACCGCCACATCGAGCAGCGGCAGCGCCGCGCGCGGGTTCATCGCCAGCAGATCGCGCCAGCCGAAGGTGGGACTCAACGCCACGAAGCCCAGCGCGCTCCACGGCGGTGTGCGCGGCACATGCCGGAAGCTGTCCCTGGCCCCGCCGGAGCGCTGGAGCGGATAGTCGGGAAGACCCGTGAGCATGCCGAGCGCGGGATCCACCCGGCGCAACAGACCCCGCAGGTTGTAGTACTGGCGGAAGAAGGCGTGGAAGCCACGGCTCATCGTCACCGTACTGCCGTCCGCCAGCGTGGTGGTCCACCCGGCGAGCCGCCCGCCCAGCCGCTCCTGACGTTCAAACAGATGCACAGCCACGCCGCGCTCCGCCAGCCCGGTGGCCGCGGCCAGCCCCGCGATCCCGCCACCGATCACCGCGACCGACGGCGTGGGGCCCGCCACCCGGTCGAGGCCGACGGCCGCCGGGTGGCGGACCGCCCTCCGGTCCCGCCCCCGCCTCGCACTCCCGCCCACCGTGCCCCGGTTCACGCGAACGCCTCAAGCCGAGCGGTGGTGCTCACCACGCCGCGCCGCCACCCGGTCATCGACGGGACCAGGAAGCCGGGCAGGTCTTCGGGCCCGAGCCCCTGAAGCAGAGTCATCGTTGCGCCTTCTCTCGGTTCGCGACCCCCGGTGCCCGCTGGGACGCTACCGCGCCCCGCGGAAGCCAGGACCCGGACGCGCCGACCCGGTCCCGCCCCGACCGGCGACACCGCGTGCACGCCCTGATCCGGCTTCAGCCGCCGACCGGCCGACGGCGGCGCAGCGGCAGTTCCAGGCAGCTCAGCGCCATCGGCAGCACCGGTGACAACAGGCCGACCGCGATCTCCTCCCGCAATGAGGAGCGCCCGTCGAGGAAGCGCAGCAGCCGGGCGGCCGGATTTCGCTGGAACAACTGCTCGAAGAAGGCGGCGCCATCGATCCGTCCCGTGTCCAGCGCCCGCAGCAGCGCGGCGTCCATCGCCAGGTGCCGGGCCCGGTGCGGTCGCGGCGGCAGCGGATTCCGCCCCGCGAGCAGGGCATCGGCCACGGCCTCGCTCTGGCGCTGGACGGTGGCGAAGGTGTAGCCGGTGGAGGGGCGGGTCGCACCACCCGCCGTACCGATCCGGAAGACCCGCTCCCCGGCACGGCGTTCGAACCGCGCGTCGGTCATCGGAATGACCCCCTGCTCGGTACCGGTCACCTCGAACCCCGTCCGCGGTGCGCCCAGCCCCAGTACCTGCCCGGTGTAGTGGGTCAGAGCGGTGTCGTACTGCCGTGTGGTCAGCGGCTCGCGGGAGAACCCGGTGTACTCGACCAACGCCTCGTGTTCGCTCAGCGGCAGCAGATAGCCGAAGGCCGCCCCGCGGGGCGGCTGCGGCACCCGGAAGTCCATCAGCACCGCTGCGGACGGGTCGAACGCGGGGGTGCCACTGCGGACGAACCAGCCGCGGAAGTGCTGGAGCAGCGTGGTGCGGGCGGGGGGAAGCCGGCGAAGCGGACGTGAGTCGAAGACCCAGTCGGCGCGCAGCCGCAGCAGGCCCTGGGGTGTGTCCAGATCGAGTTCCGCCGCCCGGCGACCGTCCCTGATGGCGGTGACCGTTCCGGTGATCCGGCGCAGGCCGGGGGTGCGAGCGGCGTCCCGCGCCACCAGGGCGGCCAGATCGGCCGACCGCAGCATCTTGTAGCGCAGGCCACCCAGCGGAATCTCGTACCTCGCCCCGTCCCGGCCGTACACCCGCACCCGCTCCCAGGACCGGTGCACCACCGCGTCGTACGGTCCGCCCTGCGGCTCCCACCAGCACCACGTACGCGGCGCGATCGCCTGCTCCGCCGCGGCCGGCTCCACCAGCGCGACGGTGGGCATCCCGGGATCGCCGCGCCGCGCCAGCCAGTGCGCCAGGGACAACCCCGCGGCCCCGGCCCCCACCACGGCAATTCCGACCGGCTCACCGGGCGTCCCTGGTACGTCGTCCTCTGCCATACCGGTCACTGTCGCATCCGGGGAGACCGGTTTCGCAGAATGGGTGATAGTGGCGCGAGCCGGACCCGGGGTCGGGGGGCGTCGGGGGAGCGGTGCGGTGCGGACTGCTGACCGGTACTGGTTGCTGCCGGCGGCAGCGACCAGTACCGGGAACGGGCCGATGGAGCCGTCAGTCCTGGCCGCCCAGGGCTTGACCGCCCACCGCTCAAAGCAGGTCTTCGCCCGCGTCGTGGTAGTCCGTCTCGTCCCCGTCGGGGTTCAGAGGATCCGCGCCGATCATGGCGAAGAGGAGGTACGCCCCGTGGAACTTACCCGCGTCCTTCCCGGTGGTGTGTTCGTCCCGCACCGACACCTGACCGCCCGTGCCGGCGTCGTCCACCTCGAACCGCTTCACGTCCAGGCCCAGCCGTTCGATGATCGGCGCCACCGAGGCCAGCAGCTGATCCCCGGTGTTCTCCCCATCCGTACGAGGAACGACCACGAGCAGGTCGGCCATGAAGCCCCGGCGCAGGCCGGACGGCTCAGCCGCCTCGAACTCCATTGCCAGGGGGTGGAGTTCGGCGACCAGCGGCAGCCACGCGCGCAGTGCCGCTTCGGCGGTGTGCACTCGCTCCAGGTTGAGATGGACGCGGAGAACCACATCGTCCGGGGAGAACCGCATCAGTGGGTCACGTATCCCTTCTTCGAGATGTTGGCGTGAGAATAGTCCTTGCCCTGATTCTTGCTGCCCGCGAACGTCTCGAAGCCCTTGCCCTTGGGAATCTGAACGTCCCACTCGTCCTTGCCGTCCTTGGCCCGGGTCCAGATGTTGCCGTACTTGTCGGGGAACCCGCCGCCCCGGACCTGGGGCTTCTTGGGGTCCCAGCCCTTGGGCGGGACGTAGGGGATCGGGCCGTCGGTGGGCAGGTCGTACTTCTTGGCGGTGGCGAGCCAGTTCTTGTTCTTGTACGCCTTGCCCGAGTCGCCGGCCAGCTTGTTGATCTTCGTGAGCGCCTCGCCCCACTGGTCGGGCGAGAGGTGCTTCATGCTCTTGGCCGCGTTGCCGACCCATTCGAGATCGTCGACGTACTTGGCGAGGTGCTCGAACTTCTCCAGGTACTTGGCGAATTTCGCCGGCTTGGCGAGCGCGTCGCCGATGTACGGCACGAAGGCAGCGAGGGAGAGTCCCGCGCCTCCCCAGTCGCCCTGGAAGAGGCTGATCAGACCGGAGCCGCCGTCACTGATGGGCGTAGGGTCGAACATCCCGGTGATGTCCAGTACCAGCTTGGCCTTGTCCGCGGCGGACAGGCCGCCCTCACCGACCAGGTCCTCGTCCGAGACCGGATAGTCGCTCTGGCCGTCGCCCTCGACCGGGCTCGCTTCCTCGCCCTGCTCCCTCAGGTCCTCGATCAGCTTGTCCAGCGCGCTGCGCAGCGCCGAGGCGGCAGCCTGGTGGGCGGACTCACCCGCGGCGGCAGCCGCCTGGTTGGCGGTGGCGGCGGCGCCCTTGGCCTGGTCGGCGGAGGTCCGGGCCCGCTTGGCCGAGGCGTCGGCCTCGTCCGCGGACTTCTTGGCGTCCGTCGCGTAACCGGCCGCCCGGGTGGCCGACGTGCGCGCGTCCTCGGCGTAACCGGCCGCCTCGGTGGCGGCGTTGACGGCTCTCGCCGCCGCCTCGGCGGCCTGCGCGGCGTTCTGGTTGGCGGTGGCCGCTGCGCGGGCGCCCTCGGCGATCAGCTTGCGCACCCCGGCGACATGAGCGGCCTGCTCGAAGTCCTGCTGGGCCGTCCTGTACTGCACAGTGGCCACGAAGTCGCGCAGCATCCGGTCCGGTCCGGCCAGCGCGACCTGGGCAGCGGCCTTGGTCTGCGGGCCACCGGTCTGGAGGATCTTCAGGGTGTCGGCCCGGTCATCCTCCTCGCGGGCGGTGTACTGCCCCTTCTCCAGGAACTGCCGCAGCGCGTCCGTGGTGCCCTTGTCGAGCGCGGCGTTGGCGTCCCGCTTGACGCCGGGACCGCCTTTCGCTGCCAGTTCGAGGACCTTGACACGGTAGTCGTCGGCCTGGACGGTGTGCTGGCCCCTCTCCAGGAACTCCACGACGTCGGTGTGCGTCCCGGCCAGCGCCCTCTCGGCCGCGGCCTTGACCGCGGCCGGGCCGGTGCTCTTCAGATGCTCGGCCCGCGCCCGGTCGTCCTGTTCGACGGCGATGGAGTATCCGGTTCGGATCCACGAGAGAACGTCGGCGTCCGTGCCGCTCAGCGCGGCCTCCGCCGCTTTCTCGGACCAAGGGCCGCCGATGCTCAGGATGTGGATCGCGGCCGCGCGGCCCTTGGTCGCGGCGACGGACGGTTCGATGCCCTCGACGGCCGCCTCGGTGAGAAGCCTCTTGGTCTCGGAGTTGCGTCGGTCGGCCTCGGCCACCGCGGTGGACTCACCGGCCTTCCGCGCGTCCTCCCGCTTCTTGATCTCCTCGGCGACCTGGACGGACGTGTCCTGATCGTTCTTCAGTTGCGCGGCCTCGGCCTCGCGTGCGGTGGCCTCGACATCACGGGCCTTGTCGATCGCGTCGGTGGCGATCTTCGCGGCGGCGAGGGCCGCCGTCGCGTGCTTGCTGGACTGGTTGGCGTAATCCTTCGACTGGCCGGCGTACTTGGCGGCCTCGTCGGCGGCCTTGGCCGCTGCCTCCGCGTGATCGGCTGCCGAGTTGGCGGCGGTGCGGGCCGCGCGTGCGGCCGTTGCCGCCTTGTTGGCGAGGGATTCCGCGCGGTTGGCGGCGCTGGTCGCGGTCGCGGCGGCGCGGCGGGCGCGGGCGGCGGCGTCGGCGGCCCTGCGGGACTCGGAAGCGGCGACATTGGACTGAGCACCGGCCTCGGCGGCCGCGGTGGCGGCCGCTGCCGCGTGCTGACCGGCACTGGCCGCCGCCTGCGCGGAGTTGACCGCCTCGAGTACGGCGGTCAGCGCGCTGAGTACGGCGTCGGCGGCGGTACGGGCCTCGGCCGCCGCGTCGCGCGCGTCCTGGGCGGCCCTTCGCGCGGCAGCGGCCTGTCCGGCGTCCTTGGACGCGGCGGTGGCGGAGTTGTAGGCCTGGGCCGCGGCCTGACCGGCGGCGGCTGCGGCGGCGGCCGCAGCGGAGGCGGCGCTCGCCGCCGTACGGGCCGCGGAGGTCGCCTCGTTGGAGGCCCGGATCGCGGTGCTGGCGGCATCGGCCGCGGCGTCGGCGGCGTCGGCGGCGCGGCCGGCGGCCTTGGACGCACGCCCCGCGTCCGCCTTGGCCGCGGCGGTCTCCTTCGCGGCCCGCTCGGCTGCTTCCTTGGCGAGCCTGGCCGCTGAGACGGCCTTGGCCGAGGTCTCCTTGGCCTTCTCCGTCTCCGACTTGGCCTTCTGGCCCGCGCGCCTGGCCAGCTCGGCCAGCGCCTTGACGGTCAGTGTCTCCTGGTCGCGGGCCCGCGCCAGGTTCTGCCCGGTCACGATGAACTCGTGCACGTCCGCGGCGGATCCGCCGAGCGCGGTCTGCCCGGCGGCCTTCACCTGTGGACCACCGAGCCGCATGATGGTGAGGGTCTGTACTCGCTCGTCCTCCTCGCGGGCGGTGTATTGCCCTTCGGCGAGGAATTCGGCGAGTGCCCCTTGCGTATTGGCGTCGAGGGCCGTCTGGCCGGCGGTCCGCACGGCGCGGTCACCGGCATTCATCACGCGCAGTACGTCCGCGCGCTGATCGTCCCCGTAAGGCGCCTGCCAGCCGCCAGCGAGAAATGCGCCGATGTCCTCGGGTGTGCCGGACATCGCCTGCTGTGCTTCCGCGCGGACCCCCGGTCCGGCACCGTTGAGCATTTTCAGCACGGCGAGCCGATCGTCCTCCTCGGCGACCGTCTTCATGCCGGACACGAGGAATTCGTGAACCTCCGCGTCGGTTCCCGCGAGAGCCCTCTCGGCGGCTTGTCTGGTGGATTCGCCGCCTCCCTTCCAGATGCCGAGCACCTGCGCGCGCTCGCTCAGTGCGCTGGTTGTACTACGTGGAGTCGCGTGCGAGGCGGCTGTCGCGGTGCCGACCGTTCCGGCGACGAGAGCCAGTGCGGTGACACCGACCGTCGCGGCTCGCATCGCGAGGCCACTCGGCGCTATCACCCGACTTGTCCGTCCGGATCTACCCATGTCCCCCTCCTCATTGGCCCATCGTCAACAGCCTCTGCGCTCCGGTGGGGTTGTCGACGACGTGTCCATGACGTCGCCGCATGATGGCATGCCGTGGTGGAGATCGGGCGAGACTTCACAAGTGCACACGTTCCGCATCTACCGCCGCGCGAAGCCGAGTTGACGTACAGTAGCTGGTTGGTAGCTCGCAGCTCCTCGGGGCCTGTGGTCGGGCTCGGACGAGACACGGCGGTAAATTCGCTCAGCAAAGGCCGTGATGAGGTCGAGTCGGAAAACGTCCGTCGGATCCGCGCGCCGAATGTCGCCCAACTGCGGGCGCGAAGAAGGCGTTAAGGGGCTGGGGGGAACCTCTTCGGAGTGATATGAATATTCGGTCCCGTGTGCGAAGTCGGCATGCGGAGGCTATGTCACGTGCTGGGGGGGGTGCGGTCTCGGTTTTCGTCGAGCGGTGCACAACTGCGCCTGCTCGTACGCGACGTCTCATTATGCTTTCGACTATGAGAGGTTGACGAAGCCGTGAAGACCCGTTCCTTTATTTCGCTCACCCTGGCAGCGAGTTCTGTCATTGGTGTCATGCTGGCGGGCGCCTCTTTCGCCGGAGCCGACACCCGTGCCCCGGCAGCTGTCGCGGCCGATGAATTGCCGCCGGTGGCCGTGGAGGATTATGTCTATCCGGGCGCCGAGAAGATCTTTGCCGAGCGGGGAATCCGTCTGAAGACGGGTGACGGCAACATCCTGCTCGTTGACTGCGCGTCCGCCACCGGACTGGTCGAGGTGTGGGCCCGCGGTCATGACAAGTTCTGCTTCCAGGTCAAGGGCAACACCGGCTACCTGGCCATGGAGCTGCCGCAGGTCTACGCCGTCAAGGGCAATGACTACAAGCTCCAGGTCGACATGGAGGTCGCGGGCAAGGAGACGTCCTTCGACATCGCCAAGAACACCTGGACCCCGGTCGGCGAGAGCGCGGACCCCGAGGGCCGTGACCACACCCTCCTTGAGATCCACGCCACCAAGTAGCCCTTCCACAGGGCCCTTCGCCGACCTCGTCCCCCTGACAGAAAGCAGAACCACTCGTGTCCGGAAGACGTTCTACCGTGCTGCGCGGCGTATCGCTGCTCGCACTGACAGCAACCGTAGGAAGCACCATGCTGGTGCTCCCCGCACAGGCCGTGGTCGGTGCCCCGGCCGCCGCCGGCAGTTACGCCTTCACCGCCCATCTCGCCATCGGTGACGGCGAGCGCGCCTGTACCGGCGCCCTGGTCGACGCCCAGTGGCTGGTGACCGCCGCCTCCTGCTTCGCCACCGACCCGGAGGCGGGCACCGACGTCCCCGCCGGGAAACCGTCGATGAAGACGGTCGCCACGATCGGCCGCGGCGACCTGTCCGCCACCACCGGCGGTCATGTCAGCGAGGTGGTGCAGCTCGTACCGCGCGCGGGCCGCGACATGGTGATGGCCCGCCTGGCCACCCCCGCCACCGGCATCACCCCGGTCAAGATGGCCACCCAGCCGCCACAGACCGGTGACGTCCTGAAGGTGACGGGCTACGGCCGCACCAAGACCGAGTGGGTGCAGAACAGACTCCACGAGGCCGCCTTCACACTCGACTCCGCTACTGACGGCGCTCTGAACATCACCGGCAGGACCGCCGACGACGCGATCTGCAAGGGCGACACCGGCGGTCCCGTGCTGCGCGAGACGGGCAGCGGATCGTACGAGCTGGTCGGCGTCAGCAGCCGTTCCTGGCAGGGTGGTTGCTTCGGCAGCGAAGAGAGCCGCAACGGCGCGGTCGCCGCTCGTGCGGACGGCTCGGCGCTCGGCGCCGCCCTGCGGCCGGGCCAGCGCCTGCTGCCCGGCGACTCGCTGGTCTCGCGCTCCGTCACGGCGACCCTGCGGACGGACGGCGATCTCGTCATCACCTCCAAGGCAGGCAAGACCCTCTGGTCCACCGGCACCGGGGGCAACGCGGGCGCCACCGCGCGGCTGGACCCGCAGGGAAACCTCGTCGTACTGAAATCGGACGGAACCACGAAGCTGTGGGAGTCCAAGACCTCGGCCCCCGGCGGCTCGGCCGTGCTGACGGACCGCGGCAACCTCGTCGTCCACACCGACAAGAACGAGTCCCTGTGGTCCAGTGGCACCGTCGTCCGCAACGACTTCAACAGTGACGGCCGCAGCGACATCGTGTCCTGGTACGACTACGCCGACGGCCACGACGCCATGCACCGCTTCATCGCGGGCCCCGACGGTACGTTCCTGCCGCCGGTCACCAGCTGGAGCCGGGCGGCCGGGGGATTCACCGCCGACAGGATGAAGTTCCTCACCGGCGACTACAACGGCGACGGCACCGCGGACGTGGCGGCCTTCTACGGCTACGCCGACGGCTCCATGGCCCTGTTCACCTGGCTCGGCAAGGGTGACGGCAACTTCGCGGAGCCCCTCACCTCCTGGAAGGTCACGCCCGGCAACTGGACCGCGGCCAACGTGAATCCGCTGAGCGGCGACTTCAACGGCGACGGGCGCGACGACATCGCCGTCTGGTACGACTACACCGACGGCAGCGACAAGCTGTTCACCTTCACCGCCAGGCCCGACGGCGGCTTCGCCAATCCGGTGGCCTCCTTCTCCAAGCCGGCCGGCAACTGGTGGGCCGACAACATGAAGTTCGGCACCGGCGACTACAACGGCGACGGCCGCGACGACATCGGTGTCTTGTACACCTACAGCGACCGCTCCGCCCGGCTGTTCACCTTCACCGCCAGGCCCGACGGCGGCTTCGCCGATCCCGTCGCTGGCTGGGAGGCCCCGACCTGGGGTGACGGCGCCCGATCCACCGTCAGTTCCGGTGACTTCAACGGTGACGGGCGTGACGACATCGCCGTCTGGTACGACTACGCCGACGGCTCAGACGGCGTGTCGACCTGGCTCTCCGAGCCCGACGGCACCTTCAAGACCCGTACTGTCGCGGCGAGTATCCCGGCCGGGAACCTCTGGCGCGACCACATGAAGGTCGTGGCCGGCGACTACAACGGCGACGGCCGCGACGACCTCGCCTTCATGTACGGCTACGACGCCGGAACGGTCCGGATGTTCACCATGACCGCCAAGGCCGACGGCACGTTCAACGGTCATACGGGCAGCTGGGCCTCCAGCGAGTCCAACTACTGGAACTTCGCCCGAGTGCGTCTGATGGAGCGCTACAAGCAGCAGTAGTCCTACCCTCGTACCTCGTACCTCGTACCTCCCGTACGGCTCCGGCCCGCCCGTCGCAGGCCGGAGCCGTACGTGCTCGCGCGCGGGGCATACCGCCGCCCGGCGGCCGCCGTGTTCCCTTGCTGATACTCGTCCTCGTCGCAGGTGCTGTTCGGGCAGATCTTCCAGTCGCTGAGGTCGGTCGGTTCGTACCGGACGATCTGCCACATCCGCGCCGTTCCGCTGATGGGGGCGAGATCGACAGGGGCCCGACCGAGCGGCTCGGCCAGGCCCTGTGCGGTGTGCTGTGCGTCATGCGGCGGGGAGGAGTGCCGTCGCGGTCAGGGCGTGATGGTGATGACAGCCCGGTTGGCCGCCTCCGCCGTGGTGGCCGTGACCGTGACCGTGAAGAGCTTGGTCGACTTGTCGTAGCCGACGGCGCCGACGCTGCCGGTGGTGGCGGTGACGGTCGGCTTTCGGGGCGCGTACCCGTGCAGGGTCACCGGACCCTCGCCCGTGGCGAAGGCGACCGTGGCGTGCACCCTCCCGTTGTCGCGCAGGTGCTCGATGCGCTTGGCGCCGTGCGGGACGAACTTTCCGGCGTCGCCGAGGAAGGCGATGCCGGAGGCGCCCACCGGGGCGACGACCCAGTACGTGCCGGTGGTGACGGTGGTGCTCACGCTGCCGCCCCGGGCGACCAGGGCGCCGGTACCGGCGAAGTAGTCGTAGGCGTAGGCCGGTTCGGTCAGGCCGAGTTCGGCCAGGCCGAACGAGGCGGTCTGGGAGGGGCCGATCGGCACGGTGCCCCGGCTGACGCCGAGCCAGTCGATGTTGCCCCCGCTCGACCCGGTGGCGGTCGCGCGTACGGTGTTCGCGCCCTCGGCCAGGGTGACGGGCAGCCCGTCACGGTTCCACGCCGTCCACGAGCCGGTCGAAGCGAACGCCACGGTGTGGGAATCGCCGCCGTTCACGGTGACCGCGAGCGGTCGGTCGGTCGCGCCGCCGTTCGCGTAGCGGAACTCCAGCGTGTAGGTGCCGGCCGCTGGCACCTGTACCGTCCACTCCACGTAGTCGTCATCGGCGTTCTGGTAGTCGGCGTAGCCGCTGCCCGTGTACCCGGCGTTGTCGTGGGCGACGATCGCCCCGGAGAGGGTCGCGCCCTCCGCCTGGTAGGTCTGCTCCGGCGCGGGGGACTGCCGGGCGTAGGCGAATACGTAACCGTAGCGCAGCCCCGCGTGTGCGACGTGCGTGGTGGCCACCATGGGCGGCAGGTCGCCCGCCGCTTCGCCGACGTAGGTCGCGTCGGTGGGGACGATCGGCACGTCCGGCTTGACGATGACCCCGTCGGGACGTACCACCTGGAGCAGGTTGCCGGCGTGCACCTTCCCCAGCGCGTCGCCGACGCCGACCGGCCCGGCCGAGAGGTTCGCCAGCAGCAGGTTGTTCGTCTCGGCGCTCAGGAACACGTCGACCCACGGCCACACCCCGAGCGCGCCCGCGAACTGCGAGTCGTAGAGGAACTCGTCCCATTTCGACCGCTCGAAGCGGTCGTTGCTGACCCGTATGGTCGTCAGGTTCGAGTAGCGCGTGCTCTGGAGGTAGTCGCGCGGCAGCGCCATGCAGTACTGGAGATCCATGCCGCCGGTCGCTGCGAAGCGGGCCATGTTGTCGAAGAACGCGTCGGCGTCGGTGAGGTTCTCGGCGGGCTTCGCGTTGTTGCAGAGCCAGTCCTGCTCGTAGACGACGACTCCACTGTCACGCAGGTAGGCCATGACGCTCTGCCAGTACTTCGGGTCGGTGATGATGTCGTTCGAGAACGTGTACTCACCGTGGTACGGGCTCGCCTTGTCCATCCACCGGGCGTGGGTGACCAGTGGCTTCCCCAACTGCCGCTGGAACGCGGCCAGTCCGTCCGGGAACAGTTCCTTGTCCGCCTCGTACAGATAGGTGCCGCCCGGCAAGTTGTTCCAGGCGCTCGCCGGGCCCTTGGGATACCACCAGCTGTCGAGCTGCATGTAGCCGAGCGGGATCTTCTTGGAGTTCCACTCGTCGCGCACGGCCAGCAGCGTGCCCGCGTAGCCCTTCGACTGGTCGTACTTGTAGTAGTAGTCCGCGCCGTTGTCGGTCCAGTAGCCCAGCGTGTTGAGGATCGGCCCCGCGTCGTTGGCCGGCAGGGTCTTGCCCGCCAGGGCGGTCAGCGCGGTGCCCCACGCGTGGTAGGCGGCGCCGACGCCGGCCTTGGCCGAAAGGATCGTCTGCCGGGTGTAACCGGCCGGCAGGGTGGCGACCGAGTTGAGCACGCCGGCCGCGATCGATCCGTCCGGGGTCAGCGCGGTCCGCGCCTCCGCGAAGTGGTTCGCCGCCGAGAGCACGAAGGTGTTGCCCTTGTCGTCGAAGAACACCCACGGGCTGTCCGCCGCGCCCGAGAAGGTGTTGAACTGGAATTTCCCGAAACAAGCGCGGTGGCTCAGCTGGTGCGCGAGTTCCGGGTAGCCGGTGATGGTCGGGAACGGCTCGGCGTTGTCCGCGCCCTTGACGTAGGTGTCGGTGAAGACGACGGACGACGCGCCGTTGTAGACGCGAAGGCCGCCCTTCCGCCCGCCCGCCTGGAAGGCGAACGTGGTTTCGGTGTAGGCGCCCAGCGCGTCCGATCCCGATCTGCTGGTGATGTCGGTCGCCGCCGAGCCCACCGAGCCGCTGAAGGTCCAGCCCAGGTCGCTCGCGGTCACCCGCCAGGTGCCCGACGCACTCACGGTTGCCCTCAGAACCGCCGGTAAGGCTGTGCTCGCGCTCGCGTGGCCCAGTGCGCCTGTCAGTGGCAGAGTCAGGGCGGCCGACCCGACACCGGCGGCCCAGATGAAATCGCGACGGCTGAATCCGGTCATGAGGTGCTCCTTGTCTCGTTGCGGTACAGCGGAGTCGGCGCTGCTCCGCCGAGGTGCCTTGGAGGTCGTGCGCCGTGAACGCGGGTCATGGAGCGCACCTCTCCTTGTGTGGATGGATGCCGCAGGGGGTGCTGGCTCCGGTCGCCTGATCTCAGGTGGCGGGGAGGTCCGATCGCCAGTCAGTGCCCTTGTAGTGCAACGGAGCCTGGGGAAGCGGCAGTTGACCGTGCCCCTGGCCCGTGCTCGTCCGCTGCGTGGAGATGCCCCTCGCGCGGCGAGGGGATGGCGCACAGTGTGCTGTCGTGTTTCTTTTGAGGTCAAGGCGCAAGGCAAAGAAACAGTTGCGAACATTTCAGCGCGGCGGTAAGCCCCAGGTGGGAGCGCCTCTCGCGGTTGGCCGAGCGGCCCGGTCACACGGCCAATTGTTCATCCATGTGAACGTTGCTGCATTACACGTGACTCCGGCCGACTGTGGTGAGACGGTTCAGGGTGCGGCAAGGTGGATTCTTGGGGTGATCCTGCCCGGAGTCATCGATTGCCGTGGTTCACGCGTCAAGTCAGCATTCATGTACGTGACCGTGCGATCGAGGCGGTGTCCCGCCGATGGAGGGTGAAGTGGTCAGCAAGCCGAATCGTCGTACCGTTCTGGGCGCCACCGCCGGCGCCGTACTCACCGGGGTGTTCACCGCCCCCGCTTCCGCCACCGCCCCCGCTTCCGCCACCGCCCCCGCTTCCGCCACCGCCGGTGCTTCCGCCGCCGCGCTCGCCGAGACATCCGGCCACGTCACGGTGCACTCGCCGAACGGCCGGCTGCGGATGACCGTTCTCATCGTGAACGGGCGTCTCGTCTACCAGGTCGTGTGTCACGGCCGGGTCCTGGTCGCCCCCTCCGGGCTCGGGCTCGATCTGGCCGGCCTGCCGTCGCTCACCAGCGGCCTGGCGGTGAAATCCGTCGCGCGCAGGACGATCGACGAGTCATGGCGCCCGCTGTGGGGCCCCGACGCACGCGTCCGCAACCATGCCAGGGAGGCCGTGGTACGGACCGTGCACGCGGCGAGTGGGATACGGCTCGACCTCGTCGTCCGGGTCTTCGACGACGGCGTCGGCTTCCGCTACCACCTGCCGGCGCAGGCGGGGCTCGACACCTGCACGGTCACCGCCGAGCGCACCGAGTTCGCACTGCCGCCGAGCGCCACGAGCTGGTCGCTGGCGGCGGGTACCGATTGGAACGCCGACGAACGGCACTACCGGCGGGCCCAGTTGTCCGATGTGAAGACGGCGCAGACCCCGCTGACTTCGGTCACCCCGGACGGCCAGTACATCGTGGTGCACGAGGCGGCGTTGATCGACTATCCGAGTATGACCCTCGCCGCCGACAGCACCCGGCCGGGCGCCTTCACCAGTGAGCTGATCAGCCTTCCCGACGGCACGAAGGCCCGGCTGGCGGGCGAGTTCTCCACCCCGTGGCGCACGCTGACCATCGGCGACCGCCCCGGTGATCTCGCCGAATCGCACCTGATCGAGAACCTCAACGAGCCGTGCGCGCTCGCTGACACGTCGTGGATCTCGCCGGGCACGTACGTCGGCGTCTGGTGGGAACTGCAACGGCGGCACACGACCTGGACCGCGGGGCCGCGCCACGGCGCGACGACCGAACGCGTCAAGCAGTACATCGATCTCGCCAGGGAGGCGGGCGCGAGCCACGTACTCGCCGAGGGATGGAACACCAATGCCGGCGGTCAGTGGACCGACCAGGATTTCCTGACACCGCAACCGGACTTCGATCTGCCCGAGGTGTTGCGCTACGCCCGGGACAACAGCATCGGGTTCACCGCACACAACGAGACCCGTGGCTTCGTCGACCACTACGACCGGCACCTGGACACGATCTTCGCGCGGTACGCCGAACTCGGCATCCACGCGGTCAAGACCGGCTACGCCACCAAGTTCGTGCTGGGCGGGGTGAACCGCAGCCACTTCGACCAGGAAGCCGTACGCCACTACCAGCGGGTCATCGACACCGCTGCCCGCCACCAGATCATGATCATCGCGCATGAGGCCATCAAGCCGACCGGACTGGCACGCACGTACCCGAACATGATGACCAGCGAGGGGGTGGCCGGGATGGAGCAGCAGAATCACATGGGGCGGCTCGGGAATCCGCCGGAGCAGGCCACCATCCTGCCCTTCACCAGGTTCATGGGCGGGCCGGCCGACTACACCCCGGGCGTGCTCAACGTGACCTGGGACCCGGCCGCGCTCGGTACTCGCGTACAGACGACCTCGGCCGCCCAACTCGCCCTGTACTCGCTCTTTTTCAGCCCGCTACAGATGCTGGCCGACACCCCGGAGGACTACCGTTCCCACCCGGGATTCGCGTATCTGAAGGACATGCCCGCCAGCTGGGACGAGACCCGGTTCCTGGACTGCGTGATCGGCGACTACACCGTCGCCGCCCGCCGGAAGGGCGACACCTGGTACCTCGGCGCGATCACCGACGAGCAGGACCGGACGCTACGGGTGCCGCTGCGCTTCCTGGGGCCGGGTCGGCACAGGGCCGAGATCTACCGCGACGCCGCCGACACCAGCTGGCACGACAACCCGCTCCCGATCGATATCCGGACCACGACAGTGCGCTCGTCCGCTGTGCTGACACTGCGACTCGTCGCCGGAGGCGGCACCGCGATCCGGTTCCGCCCCGTGCGCTCCTGACCCACCCGGTTCCGCCCTGTGCGCTCCTGGCGCCCCCGGTTCCCAACGGCAGCGGGCCGCGCGAACCGCTGTGTGACTCCCCGTCATGACGAGCTCGGAGTGGGGCCCATCCCGCGCAGTTGCTGGATGGTCCCGCCGAGCTTCGCCTGGAACGGTTTGAGCATCTCAGGAGGTGCGCTGACGACCCAGCGCGAGCCGACCAGGTACTTGCCTCCGTACATGCTGGCCGTGTCCAGCCACGTCTGCTTGTACTCCTCCTCGGGAAAGGTCGTGATGGCGTAGTCCGCCTCCTTGGTGTGGCAGACCCCCACCCGCAGCTCCTCCGCCTCGGTGCGGATCTTGACCTTGCACCCGGTCAGGCTGGCGATCACCTCGACCCTGGCCGGCGCCACGACCGTGATCTCGGGAGCGGAGATCTTCGACTGACCGCGCTTCACCGCGGCGTCGTCCTCGCCCCAGTTGCCGCAGGCCGTGGCCAAGGGCAGGATCATCAGGCTTCCCGCGAGGGCGGCGCCGCGCGCCAGGCGGGCGGCGGACAGGTTGCGGCCGGTGTGTGCTGGCAGTTGACGCTGTGGCACGTCGCCTCTCCGTCTCCGAGCTGTTCCTGCCCGCACGGGCGGTCAGGCGTACGAGCAGGGATACGGATGAACTCCGGTGGCCGTTCACTCCGTATGCCACGGCGGCCGAGCGGCCGTGGCGGACCGGGACCGCGCCGTATCCTGTCCGGTTCACCGATGCCCCGAGGCCCCGTGCAGCGGTGGTTTCTCCGGTGGGGCTACTCGTGTCCGGCGTGACCGGTGAGCATGTTGATCAGGCCGTGGGGCGCGTGGTCGCCGTAGAGCAACTCGTGGAGGTGGGCGCCATCGGTGGCGGCCGCGGCGCTGCGGGGGAACATGGCCCGCTCGTATCCGGTGAGCGCGGCCTCGACGTCGTGCGGGTGTGCGGCGATGGCCTTGCCGAGTTCGGCGCCGTCGTACATGGCCAGGTTGGCGCCTTCGCCGTTCGGGAGCGAGAGGTGGGCGGCGTCGCCGAGCAGGGTCACTCCCGGCACCCGGTCCCACTGGTGGTCGTCGGGCAGGGCGTTGAGGGGGCGCAGGACCGGTGCGGTGTCGCCGTCGGTGATCAGCGCGGTGAGCTCGGGGGCCCAGCCGTCGAACTCCTCGGCGATCCGCGCGGTGGCCGCGGCGGGATCGGTGAAGTCGATGCCGGCGAACCAGTCCTGCGGCTCGGTGAGCATCACGTAGGTGTGCAGGGTGCCGCCGCTCTCCCGGTGAGCCATGAGTCCCTTTCCCGGCACGAGCGCGAACAGTGCCCCGCCGCCGACCGTTCTCGCGCCGGCCGGGTGCTGGGTGTCGCTGTCGAACAGGTAGGTCTCGACGAACGACATGCCGGTGTACTGGGGTGTGGCGTCGGAGAGCAGTGGCCGGACCCGTGACCACGCGCCGTCCGCGCCGACCAGCAGGCTCGTGGTGACGGTGGTGCCGTCGGCGAAGGTCACCTCGTGGCGGCCGCCGCCGAGGGTACGGGCACGGCTGACCTTGTGGCCCCAGCGGACGGTGCCGGCCGGGAGCGAGTCGAGCAGCAGCTGTCGCAGTTCGCCGCGCAGTACCTCGGGGCGCCCGCCCGTGCCGTCGTCGGCCTTGTCGAGCAGGACCGTCCCGTCCGGAGCGAGGGCACGTGTCGCCTGGCGGCCCTCCAGGATGAGGCCGCGGAACTCGTCCATCAGACCCGCGGCCCGGAGAGCCGGCTGGCCGTTGTCCTCGTGGATGTCGAGCATCCCGCCCTGCGATCGCGCCGCCGGAGAGGTCTCCGCCTCGTAGACCGTCGCCGGAATGCCGTGGACGTGGAGGACGCGGGCGAGGAGCAGTCCTCCGAGCCCGGCGCCGATGATCGTGACGTCAGTGGTCATGGTGGTCCCTTGCCTGTCGCACGCCTGTCGGGTGGGCGCCCGGCAGGTCGCTCTGGAATGTTGTTCCAATGCAGCCTGGAACCCCGTTCCAGAGATGTCAAGCTGGAACAGGGTTCCAGGCGTATGTCAGGATGTGCGCATGGCAACGAGGACGCGTCGTCCGGAGCGACGAGAGGAACCGCTCTCCCGGGAGCGCATCGTCGAGGCTGCGATCGGGCTCCTCGACACGGCGGGCGAGAGCGGACTCACGTTCCGCGCACTGGCCGAGCGCCTCGCCACCGGGCCCGGTGCGATCTACTGGCATGTCACGGGTAAGAGGGAACTCCTCAACGCGGCCACCGAGACCGTCGTCGCCGGCACCATGGCCGCCGGCGTCGCCGACGCGACGCCGCAGGAGGTGATCCGTGTCCTCGCGGTCGGCGTATTCGACGCGATCGACGCCCACCCGTGGATCGGCACGCAACTCGCCGGCGCCCCGTCGGAGTCCCCGCTGCTGCGCGTCTTCGAGCACCTCGGACGCCAGGTCCAGGCGCTCGGCGTGCCCCACGCCGCCCAGTTCACCGCCGCGTCCGCGCTGCTGAACTACATTCTCGGAGTGGGCGGACAGAACGCGGCCAACGCCCGCGGATTCCGGCCGGACATGAACCGGACCGATTTCCTCGACACCGCCTCGGCCGCGTGGGCGAACCTCGATCCCGACGAGTACGCGTTCACCCGAAACGTCGCGGAGCAGCTGCGCGATCATGACGACCGAGCCGAGTTCCTCTCCGGCATCGACCTCATCCTCGCCGGGATCACCGCCCTCCAGAAGCCGGCCGCCCCGGCCCCGTCGTAGCCGACCTCGGGCTCCTGGGTTTGCCGGTGCCGCTGCCGGTGTTCGGGCCGTGGGCGTAACTCGAACCGGCCGGGTGCGACACGGCTCACCCGAGCATTGACATGTCCTTGTTGAGCCTTCAGGCTCGCAGGGATGACAACGTTGTCTCGACAGAAAGAGGCGAGTCATGCGGATGTTCAGAAGACGTGGGAGAAGTGCGGGGGCCGGTGTTGTCGTGGGCGTGCTCGTGGCGGGCTCGCTGGGGGCGGGTGCCGCCTCGGCCACCCCGACCGACGCCGGCAAGGCGGCAGGTGTGGCGGGCGCGGCGGGCGCGGCGCCGGAGGCGGGCGGGTACTGGGCCACGTCCTACGAGCCCGGTACGCCCAGGCCCGCCGGGTTCCCGGCCCAGGGGCCCACGCGGAATCTCCGCGGCGAGACCGCTCAAGTGACCACCACCGTGCGGGAGGTGCGCTCGGGCCACCCCAACGACACGAGTGCGAAGGAAGGCGTCGAGAACCTCGCCGACCAGGACTCCGACACCAAGTGGTTCGCCCGTGACAGCGGACGGCCCACCAGGGGTGAACCCGTCCACGTGATCTACACCCTCCGCACCCCGGCGGCCGTCACCGGCTACTCGCTCACCTCCGCGAACGACGCGGCTCCGCGCGATCCCGCCGCGTGGACCCTGCTCGGGAGCGACAGCGACGCCGCCGCGAAGGACGCGGACGACCCCTCGTGGAAGGTTCTGGACGAGGAGGAGGGGCAGCGGTTCGGCGCCCGCGGGCAGACCAACTTCTACCCGGTCGACGCCCCGCCCGCGTATCGCCACTACCAGCTCCGCATCAGCGACAACTGCGCCGACCGGTGCGAGGGTTCGGCCGGTGACCACGACAAGCTCCAGCTCGCCGACTGGACCCTGCGCAGCTCCGCGGGCTCCTCGGCCTCGGCGCTCGGGGTCTCGGTCGAGAACGCCGACTCCGCGGGCGCGGCCGACGGCTCGGCCGCCTTGCGCTACTCGGGCCGCGTCCTCGCCGCCGGGCCCGCCTCCTCCACGGTGGTCCTGCGCTCGGGGCTCGACGTCCCGCTCGGGCGCGAGTCGAGGCTGAGCTACGCGATCCGCCCGGATGACGCCGCCTCCGCCCGCATCGCGCTCGACATCGTCCACACCGACAGGGACGGCCGGCACCCCCGTACCCACGCGGCGAGCACCGGCGGCCGGACACCCGCCCCGGGGAAGTGGAACACCGTGTCGGCCGACCTCGGCGCTCTCGCCGGGAGGCGGGTCAGTGAGATCCGGTTACGCTACGCGGACGCACACGCCAAGTCGGGTGACCAGCCGACCGGTTGGATCGACGACCTCAGCATCGGCAAGGCCGTCCTCGACGCCTCGACCACCTGGAGCTACCTCGACACGCCGGACATCGACCCGGCGCGCGGCGAGAGCGACCCTACGGCGTGGACCCGGGCCGGCTTCGACGCGGGGGACGTGCCCTGGAAGAAGGCCCCCGGTCCGTTCGGCGTGAAGAACGACGGCACGGACCTCGGTCCCGACTTCCCGGTCCGTACCAAGCTGAGGCTCCGCAAGGACACGGGCGCCAATATCGAGGCGTACTTCTTCCGGACCTCCTTCTCGATGGAACGCGGCTCCCTCGACGCGATCACCGGGCTGCTCGGTACGGTCGTCTACGACGACACCGTGACCGTCTATCTCAACGGCCGCCGAATCGCCGGGCGCGGGGACGGAAAGATCGAGAAGAACCTTCAGTACCAGACCCCGGAAGGCGCCACCGGCAAGGGCGACCCCGTCACCGCCCGCTTCAGCGTTCCGGCACCGGCCCTGCGGGAGGGGACCAACACCCTGGCCGTCGAGGTTCACCAGAGCAACAGCACCAGTTCCGATGCCTACTTCGGCCTCCACTCGCTCGCGCAGACCGCCGACTCCCTGCCCTTCACCGACGAGCAGCTCGGCACCTCCTACGCCTCCGACAACCGGCCCAGCGCCCCCGGCGGCGGTGACTACCTCACCTGGCTGCTGCGCTCGTTCGACACCGCACGGAACACACCGCCGCTCATGGGTGCCAACAACCCCCTGCCGAGGGGGACGACGTACGAGGAGCTGACCGCCGTCAACGACCGAACGGTCGTCGACATCAACAACGCACCCTCCGGCCCCGGCGACCGCCGGGTGCACAAGGCCCTGGTGGACGGCGCGAACAGTCCGTACCGGACCATGGCGGACGGGCTGGGCAGCACTCTCGGCCCCCTCTACAGCCGGGCGTTGAAGAACGGTGAACTGCCCAAGGTCGAGGCACTGCTGTCCGGCCGCGTCGAGAAAACCCCCGAATCCTCCGCCGACTGGTACCAGACCGCGAAGAACAACTACCAGTACAAGCGCCCCTTCGTGCGCATGGGGTTCACCAACGACAGCGGTCTCATCGAGCGGTGGGACAGCCCCGGCGGTTACGACGGCCTCGCGGGCGACGGCTCCTTCCCGAGCGGGCACACCAGCCACGGCTACGCGCAGGGCATCGTTCTCGCCACCCTGCTGCCCGAACTGGCACCGCAGATCCTCGCGCGGGCCTCGGAGTACGGCGACAACCGCATCCTGCTCGCCTTCCACTATCCGACCGACATCATGGGTGGCCGGATCGTCGGTGGGAAGACCGCCCAACTGCGCTGGTCCGACCCGGGGTTCCGTAAGCTCCTGGAGCAGGCGAAGGCGGAGCTGGAGACCGTCCTCGCGCAGAAGTGCCGGGAGGCCGGGGTGGGCAACTCGCCGGCGCGGTGTGCGGCCGACGGGAAACCGTACCTGCCCACGGGCGAGGCGCTCACGGTGTACAAGCAGCGGCTGACCTACGGCTATCCGCGCATCGGCGCTGAGGACCGCCCGCCGGCCGTACCGGACGGGGCCGAGGATCTGCTGCTCACGGCGCACCCGAAGCTGACCGGCGCCCAGCGGCGTACCGTGCTCGCCGCCACCCAGATCTCCTCCGGCGCCGTGCTGGACGAGCAGGGCGCCGGGGGGAGCTGGCAGCGGATCGACCTCGCGGCGGCGATGGCCGCGAAGGTCACCGCGCACCGCGACGGCACGCTCACCGTCGACGGGGTGCGGGTGAACGCTGGGGGAGTGCGGGTCGGGAAGTAGCCCCCCGTGGGCCCCGGCGGCAGCTCGGCCGGGGCCCACGGACGGCGCCGCGTCCGAGCGCTAAGGGCGCGGTGCGGCGCGCCGCGCCCACTTCGGCGTCCAGGTCCCGCTGTCGGGGCGGCCGGGGTACGCGGAGGTGAGGTGGTCGCGCAGTGCGGTGAGGGCGGGATGCGGGTTGTCGGTGCGCCGGATCAGTGAGTGCGGATACACCGGGGTCGGGTCGTGCAGGCGGATGCGCCACAGGTCGTGACCGGCGGGCCAGACCAGCGGAGTCCGCTCGCTGACGAAGGTCGCCAGTGTCGAGGAGGCCGCGGTCGAGTCGAGGAGGGGCTCGATACCGAAGTCGGGGCCGATCGAGTCGATGGTGAGGCCGAACCTGGCGGCGAGTTCGTCGTAGTGGGCGGCCCACTCGGTGCCGGGCATGTTGCCGGGCATCCAGGTCCGGCACCCGGCGAGCTGGGCGCGAGCCATCGCGCGGAATCCCGCAGCAGGCGCGCAAGGTGTGGCGGCCTCCGGCCGAGAGCCCGGGTATGCCGCACTCACACACACGCCGTACGGTGCTCGCCGGTGCGGCCCTGCTGGGGACCGGCGGAGCGGCGCTGTCGCCACCTTCGGTGCCCCGGTGCACCCGGCCGGCACCCGGAGCTGTGGCTGTCCGGTGCCAAGTACCTCGGCGTGGACGGCTACGCGGTCTTCGGCGGCCCGTGGGACCAGTGGAAGGTCTGGCTGGACTGGGCCCCCTACTACCGGGCCGAAGGGCTGCGCCGCACCACCGTGCGAAACCGCGGTATGCACGAGCCGCTCCTCGTCTGCTGACGGCCGTGCGGCAGGATGGGGGCCATGAGCGTAGTCAAGATCAACGTACTGACTGTCCCCTCCGAGCAGCGCGAGACACTGGAGAAGCGCTTCGTCTCCCGTGCCCATGCCGTGGAGAGCTCCGACGGATTCGAGTGGTTCGAGCTTCTCCGCCCCGTCGAAGGCACCGACAACTACCTCGTCTACACGCGGTGGCAGGACGAGGCGTCCTTCCAAGCCTGGATGGAGGGCCCCATGAAGGCGGCTCACCAGGGCGGTGACGCGGGGAGCGGCGAACGCCCCAAGCCGGCTGCGAGCGGGTCCACCCTGTGGTCCTTCGAGGTCGTGCAGCAGACAGCGCCCGCGAACTCGTAGAACGGACCGCCTCGCGGTACCCGGCGGATGAGGGTCCGGCCCGCGGCGTGGAGGTACGCGTCGCGGGCCGGAACGAAATTCCGTCCGGTCGAGTACGGGGCGTCTCGGCTCCGACGCGAGCGCCGTACTCGCGATGTCCGACTCGACCTGATTTATAGTCGATTCCGGCATCGCGGATCATGGCGAGTGCGTGTTCGTGACCGAACGACCGCGAGGAGAGATGGCACCCATGCCTGTTACGCCCATCAGCGACGCGGCCCCCACCATCCTGATCATCGGAGCCTCGCGGGGCCTCGGACATCAATGAGCCGGCTCAGCTCGCATCGCTCCGCGAGCGTCTCTCCGGCAGAGCCCTCGACATGCTGTTCGTGAACGCCGGAACAACGAGCAAACGCCGATCGGCGACGTTCCGACGGACGATTTCGTGAGCATCATGGTCACCAACGCGCTGAGCCCCATGCGCGCCATCGAAGGCCTTCAGGGCTCGTGTCGCCGACGGGCCTGATCGGAGCCATGACATCCGGACAGGGCAGCATCACCAACAACACGACCGGCATGCGCGAGGTCTACCGTGGCAGCAAGGCGGCTCTCAACATGTTCATGCGAAGCTTCGCCGCTCGACAGCCCGACACGGCACGGTCGTTCGTGCTGATGGCCCCCGGCTGGGTCCGCACCGCCCTCGGCGGGTCGGGCGCCCCGCTGACCATCGAGCAGAGCGTACCGAGCCTGGTGAACGTGCTCCTCGCGAAACGAGACAGGCCCGGCCTTGAGTATCTCGACTATCGTGGGCAGACCGTACCGTGGTGATTTCCTGCCCAGGGTCCGCACCGCCGGGTCGGCGCTGCCACTGCCCACCGCGTGGAGCGACAGGCGTAGCCGACCGACCCGGACCGTCTGGCCTGTCAGGGCGCGATGCCGACCCCGTCGATCCGGCTCAGCGCCTTCTCCTGCGCCGCCGTCAGAACCGGCCAGCGCAGGCCGCCGGGGCGCGGGTTGACCCGTGACGCGTACGACCCGGGGACGAAATCGGGCTGGTAGAAGCAGCCGGTGCCGTACTCGCGGTCGTGGGAGGGGCAGGAGGCCGCCAGGGAGCGCGGGGTGGGCTTCTTGCCCGTACGTACCCAAGTGTCCAGCGCGGTGATGGAGTTGGCGTACTCCGAGTCGCTCAGCCCGCTGTGCTCGCTCTCCCGCGTGAAGCTCTGCACCAGGTACCCGTCCCGCTGGGCGCCGCGCAGACTGGCCCGGTAGGCGGCCTCGTGTTCCACGAACGCCGTCGGGTCGTCGATGGCGTGCAGGGTCAGCACCGGGATCCTCACGTCACCGGTGATGTCGCTGTCCCAGGACAGGTCGCGTACCGCCGTCGGGTCGGCGCGGAACCGTTCGACGCCCGCGTTGAGCGCCGCGTCGTCGTGAGATCCGGAGTAGACGACACCTTGGTTGCTGAACGGATTGCGGCCGCCGAGCCGGTTGTGGACGATGTCCCGGAAGGTGAATACCGAGAACCGCAGATGCGACTCCAGGGTCCTTTCCGGTACGCGCGTGACGGCGAGGATGTCGTCCAGATTGCGCTGCTGGAGGGCGGTGCGGTCCTGCGGGGCCGATGCGTAGCCCGTGCACTCCTCCAAACGGGCCCGCAGCCCGGCGCCGGTCAGCGTCGAGCCCGCGCGCAGTCCTTCCCACAGCGGGTACTGGGGCTCGGAGGGGCGGGGCAGGTTCTGGCAGTAGTACTGGTAGACCACGCGCAGGTCCACCCGGTAGTCGTAGCCCCGGGATCCGCCTCCCAGAACGCCGTTCGTGAGCAGGGCGCCCGCGTAGGGACCGCGCTTGCCCGCGCCGTACATCTCGACGACCTTGGCGGCCACGTTGCCGCCCCACGACTGGCCGTGGACATAGGTCTTCGCGGGACTGCCGAACCGCGCCACGAACAGCCGGCGCACGTTCTCCGTGTCCTCGGCCGCCATACGGGTGCCGTACCCGCCCCGCCGGTAGGAGGAGCCGGCCCAGGCGTACCCCTCGTTCACCATGACCGACCAGCGTGCGAGGTCACCGACGCTGCGCTCGGGGTCGGACCCCTCGCCGAGGTCCGGGCCGCCGTGCGCGTGGACGACCAGGGAGCCGTTCCAGTTCTTGGGTACGGCGACCGCGTAGTGGGCGCCGTTGACGTCCTGCCCGGTGTAGCACGTCGCCTTCCCCGCCAGGTTCGCCGGGCAGGCGACGGTACCCGGCCCGGCCGCCGCCACGGCGGGGACGTGCGGGCCGAGTACCGCTGCGGCCAGGACACCCGCGATACCCGTGGCCAGGGCCGCGAACCGGCTTCGGCGGCTGCCCGATCGCTCCCGGATGTTCTGCCGTTTCCCGCTCAGCCTGTCGTTCATGGAGTGCTCTCCTCGATCTCGTCCGCGCTCCGTCGCGCGGCGGCGTCGATGCTAAGGAGAACTGAGCGGAAGCCCCACAGTCCTGTCATTGTGTTCATATTGAAGGTGCCGGGGCGCGTCCCGGGTCGTTGCTTTTGCGGAGAACCCGGGCGTCAGCCGAGTTGCACAGGAACCACGACCATCTCCGCGATGTTCACATGAGCCGGTGCCGAGACGGTGAAGGC
Organism: Streptomyces sp. NBC_01429; assembly: GCF_036231945.1. Taxonomy (NCBI): domain Bacteria; kingdom Bacillati; phylum Actinomycetota; class Actinomycetes; order Kitasatosporales; family Streptomycetaceae; genus Streptomyces; species Streptomyces sp. NBC_01429. The sequence continues at coordinate 7,803,909 of NZ_CP109599.1, forward strand.
GACGGACTCGGCGATGTCCTCGGCGGACAGAGGGCGCGTGCCGGTACGCATCTGTGCCAGGGCGGTACGCATGTCGTCGTCGAGCATGTCGTCCCCCAACTCGGTTACCGTCACGCCGGGTTCGATGTTGTGCACCCGTACGTTGCGCGGTCCCAGCTCGACGCGCAGGTTGCGGGTCAGATGGGCGACCGCGGCCTTGGTGGCGCAGTAGACGGACCAGTTGGGGTAGAGGCTGTGACCGCCGATGGAGCCGATGTGCACGAGGTCGGCCGGGCCGTCCTCCGCCGCGGAGAGCAGATCGTCGGCGAAGGCGCGGCCGGTGAGCAGCAGCCCGCGCAGATTCACGTCGAGCATGCGGTCCCACTCCGCGGTGTCGGCGGTTTCGAACGGCGCGCCCAGCATCGATCCTGCGTTGGCCACGACGAGATCGACCCGGCCGAGGGCGGAGCGTACGGACTCCGCCGCGCGGGTGATGGCGTGCGGGTCCGCGAGGTCCACGGTCAGCGGCAGGATCTGGCCGGAGGCAGCCGGACGCAGCTCCTTCGCCAGCTCCGTGAGCCTGTCCTCGCGCCGGCCCATCAGGGCGACGTCGGCGCCACCGAGAGCCAGTCGGCGGGCGGTGGCGGCGCCGATGCCGCTCGTGGCCCCGGTCACCACGGCCACCCGCCCGGCGAGGAGGCGACCGGGTTCGGCGGCGGAAGCGGCACCTGTGGATACGGCCGATGCCGATGCGGAAGGGGAGGGGGAAGAGGCCGAAGAAAAGGTCATGTCCTCACCTTCGGGCGGTCCGGCTGCACCTTCCAGGCAGCGCTTCACCTGGGTGCCGTGCACCCAGGCACGGCACGACCACCCTCGGGGGCCGAAAGGGGCCTTGTCCCGCGCGAGAGCACGGAGGGGACGCCGCCCGACGGCAAGGCCAGGGGGTAAAGGTTAGGGTAACCTAATAAGTCGGCGCGACAGGGGAGACGGGCGGCGTATGTCCTCAACGACCAGCGGTACGCGGCATCTTCAGGGCAGCGTGGAGTGGGTGACCACCCGCGACGGACGGACCCTGCACGCCATGGTCCTGCCCGGCCCCGGCCCCGACACCGACGAGGCGGAACTCGCGCCCCTCACCGTCGTCTTCGAGGCGGGCGCCGCCGCGACCCGCTCCTCCTGGGCGCTGGTGCAGCCCGCCGTCGGCCGGTGGGCGCGCGCCGTCGTCTACGACCGCGCCGGGCTCGGCCGCAGCCCCGCCGACCCAGCCTCCCGGACGCTGCGCCGCATGGCGGACGATCTGGAGGACCTGCTCGACCACTTCGGCCCCGGCCCGTACATCCTGGTCGGGCACAGCGCGGGCGGCCCCCTCGTCCGCCTCGCCGCCGCCGGGCGTACGGAGCGCATTCGCGCCCTGGTCCTGGTCGACCCCACCGACGAGGGCACCGACCTGCTCTTCCGCCCGCTGTTCCGCCGCGCGGAGCGCGCCCTCATCGCAGTCAGCCTGCTGCTGGCCCGGCTCGGGCTGCTCCGCTTCCTCTTCGGATCGCTGGCCAAGGCTCTGCCGGAGGACGCGCGCCGCGACCTGCTGGCCGACGGGCTCGCCCCCGGCGTCATCCGCACTCAGCGCGCCCAGTCCCGTACGTACCTGGACGACCTGGCCGCCTTCCGTACCGCCCCGCCCGACGTGACCGGCGTCCCGGTCACCGTCATCTCCGGCGCCCTCCCCGGCTCCGGTATCTCCCGCGCCGGCCGCGAGGCCATCAACAGGGCCCACGCCGCGTCGGCGGCCATGGCGGCCCGGGGTCGCCAGGTGATCGCCGAACGCTCGGGCCACTACATCCCGGTCACCGAGCCGGAGCTGGTGGCCGAGGAGATCCGCGGGCTCCTGTCCGCGCCGTAGGTGCCGGGACGATCGGGGGCCGGTGTCCCGAGACGGTCGAGAGGCTCCAAAGCGCGGATCACGGCAGACCCGATGTGGGTTCAAGGCGGTGTGGGACCGGAGTGCGGCATACCGGGCCCCAGGGACCAATCGCTCATAGCGGCAGGTCAGCACTTTGTGTCGGTCGGCCGAAGGGGCGCCCTGCTCTGCCCGCTCCGGCCGCTCCGCCCGTGTGCGTGTGCGACACCGGGCTACGGGGGTGTGGCACGCCGCGCCTCATCGCCCTGGCATGATCTGGGGCATGTCTGAACGTGTGATCGCCGCGTGTGACGGGGCGTCGAAGGGAAATCCCGGGCCCGCCGGCTGGGCCTGGGTCATCGCCGACGCCGAGGGGGCCGAGGTCGCCCGGTGGGAGGGGGGTCCCCTGGGTACGGCGACCAACAATGTCGCCGAACTCACGGCTCTGGAGCGCCTGTTGACGGCCACGGACCCCGCTGTCGCGATGGAGGTCCGGATGGACTCGCAGTACGCGATGAAGGCCGTCACGACCTGGCTGCCCGGCTGGAAGCGCAAGGGCTGGAAGACGGCCTCCGGCAAGCCCGTCGCCAACCAGGAACTGGTCGCGCGCATCGACACCCTGCTCACCGGCCGCTCGGTGGAGTTCCGCTACGTCCCCGCCCACCAGGTCGACGGCGACCGCTTCAACGACTTCGCCGACCGGGCGGCCAGCGATGCCGCGATCACCCAGCGGTCCGCCGGCAGCGACCTCGGCTCCCCGCAGCCGCCGCCCGCGCCCGACACCGTACGGTCCACGGTGAGCCGCGGCTCCTCCGGCGGGGCGGCGAAGGCGGGCGCGCCGTCGAGGCGGCGCGCCCCGGGGAGCGCGAAGCGGACCCTCAACGCCAAGTTCCCGGGCCGGTGCCGCTGCGGACGCTCCTACGCCGCCGGCGAGTCCATCGCCAAGAACCCCGACGGCTGGGGCCACCCGGCGTGTGCCGCCGCCGAGCCCGCCGAGGCGTGACGTCGTCCGTTCCGCCCCTCCGGTGCCACGGACGGTCCGCCTCCCTCCGGCGCGCCGCGGAAGGTCCGGCCCCTCGGACCTTCCGGCGGCGCGCCGGGCCGGGGTGAGATCACCCGGTGTACTGTCCCCAACAGGGTCCGTCAGCCCGGACCGCCCGCCAGCAGCCCGGTCACCCAGCGGTGGAACGCCCCGATGTGGTGTTCCGAGGGCACGAGAACGCCCCCCTCGCGGTAGGCGCGCGAGGCCATCCCCGGCTGGGTGCGCTCACACGCCTCGAAGTCCTGGGTGTTGACGCGGTGGAACAGCTCCACGGACCTGGTCAGATCCGCGCCCCCGGCGACCGCCTCGGGCGCGTACAGCCAGTCGCACTCCACGGCCGTACGGTCGTGGGCGAGCGGGAACATCCGGTGCACGATCACATGGTCCGGCACCAGATTGACGAAGACCGCCGGTTTCACGGTGATCGCGTAGTACCGCCGGTCCTGCTCCTCCGCGATCCCGGGGAGCCGCCCGGGGCCGGGGCTGCCGTCCACCGTGAAGCCCCGCGCCCCGGGGGCGAACTCGGCGCCGTGGCCCACGTAGTACTGGGCCGCGTATCCCTGGGCGAACTCCGGCAGTATCTCGGTCAGTTCGGGGTGGATGGTCGCGCAGTGGTAACACTCCATGAAGTTCTCGACGATCAGCTTCCAGTTGGCCCGGACGTCGTAGCTGATGCGCCGCCCGAGCGCCAGCTCCTCGGTGCGGTACCGCGCGATCGACGCCGCGTCGCCGAGCCGCTCCACCGCCGCGCCCATCACCGTCTCCTCGAAGGACGGCGGCTCGTCCGCCAGGCACAGCCAGAGGTAGCCGAGCCACTCGCGCAGCCGCACCGCCGTCAGCCCGTACGCGGTCCCGTCGACGTCCGGCATCCGCACCAGGTTGGGCGCGGCGATCAGTCTGCCGTCCAGGTCGTACGTCCAGGCGTGGTACGCGCATTGCAGGTTGCGGCGTACCTCGCCCGACTCCTCGGTGCACAGCCTGGCGCCCCGGTGACGGCAGACGTTGAGGAAGGCGCGTGGTTCGCCCGCCCTGTTCCGGGTGACGAGCACCGACTCGCGGCCGATGCGTACGGTACGGAACGCGCCGGGCCGGCTCAGGTCGGAGGCGCGTACCGCGCAGAACCAGAGCGACTCGAAGATCTTCTCCTGCTCCTGCCGGAAGACCGCCGGATCGGTGTAGAAGTGGCCGGGGAGCGTCCGGATCAGGCTCGGGGCCGTGCCGTTCCCCACGGACGCCGGTGTGGTCGTCATGGCGGTTCCGCCTCTCAGGCTGCCGCGGCGGAGAACCGGCGCGGATCGAACAGTTCGATGGGGTGCCGGGTGGAGCCGGTGAGCGCGAGATCGGCGGTGATCTCTCCCACCACCGGGACGAACTTGAAGCCGTGCCCGGAGAACCCGCAGGCCACCACCACGGACTCCGGGTGGGCCGGATGCCGGGTGATGACGAAGTGCTCGTCGGGGGTGTTGGAGTACATGCACGTCGCGGCGTGCAGGAACGCGCCGGGCAGCGACGGGATGTGCCGCCGGACGTGCGCGGCCATCGCCCCGGTCTCCGCCCGGGACACCGTCCGGTCGATCGTCTCCGGCGTGCACACCGTGCCCTTGCGGAAGAAGGCGACCTTGGCGCCGCCGCCCGGTCCGTCGATGGCGGGGAAGCCGTACACCTGCACGCCGTCGGCGTCCTCCCAGATGTAGATCGGGTGACGCTCGGGGAGGAACGGCGCCGTGCCGCCCTCCGGCCGGAACCAGTACATGACCTGCCGTTCGATGGTGAACGGCACCCCCAGGTCGGTGAGCAGCCCGGGTGCCCACGCCCCCGGGCAGATCACCAACTGCCCGGCGGTGTACGAGCCCGCGGCGGTCCTGACCCGGACGCCCGCGCCGCCCGGCAGCTCCGTCCAGCCGGTCACCGGCTCGTGGAACCGCAGTTCGGCCCCCGCCCGCGCCGCCAGCTCGACATGCGCGGTGACCGTGGTCTCCGGGCGGACCAGCCCCGCGCGTGCCTCGAACAGGGCGACCTCGTCGTCCTCCGGCGTCAGCGTGGGGAAGCGCCGTCTGATCTCCCCGGCGTCGAGCATCTCGTGCGGCAGGTCCCAGCGCAGCGCCGAGCGCAGCGAGCCCGACACCGTCAGGCTCTCCGGGCGCCCCACCATCACACCGCCGCACAGCGTCGCCACCTCGCGGCCGGTGTCCCGCTCCAGCCGCTCGTACAGCTCGTAACTGCGCAGCAGCAGAGGTACGTAGGCCGGGTCCTCGAAGTAGGACTGCCGGGTGATCCGGGAACCGCCGTGGCTGGAACCACGCCCGTGCGCCGGGCCGAACCGCTCCAGACCCAGCACCCGGGCGCCGCGCGCCGCCAGATGGTAGGCGGCGGCCGAGCCCATGCCGCCCAGTCCGAGAACGATCACGTCGTACGTCGGTGCCATGTGCCCCTCCGGAAGATCGGTGGTGTCAGCGGCGGATACGGGCCATCTCCGGGTCGAACAGCGGCTCGCGCGCGACGGTCGCCGGAACCTTCTCCCCGAAGTACTCGACGGACACGGCCGTCCCCGGTACGGAGTCGGCGGCCGGCAGCCAGGCGTAGGCGACGGTCCGGCCGATCGAGTAGCCGTAGCCGGCGCTGGTGACGTAGCCGACGGGCGCCCCGTCCACGTACACCGGCTCCTTCCCGAGCACCACCGCCGCCGGGTCGTCCAGGGTCAGACACGTCAGCCGGCGGGTGACGGTCTCCTCCGACAGCCCGGCGAGCGCGGCGCGGCCGGTGAACTCGCCCTTGTCCGGGCGGACCGCGAAGCCGAGACCCGCCTCGTACGGGTTGTGCTCGCTCGTCATGTCCTGTCCCCAGGCGCGGTAGCCCTTCTCCAGCCGGAGGCTGTCGAAGGCGCCGCGTCCGGCGGCGATCACACCGAGCCCCCGGCCCGCCGCCCACAGGGTGTCCCACAGCCGCAGCCCGAGATCGGCGCTCGTGTACAGCTCCCAGCCCAGCTCACCGACGTAGCTCAGCCGCATCGCGGTCACCGGCACATGGCCGATGTACGTCTCGCGGCACCGGAAGTAGCCGAAGCCCTTGTGGGAGAAGTCGTCGCCGGTCAGCGGCTGCACCAGCTCGCGGGCGAGCGGCCCCCAGACACCGACGCAGCAGGTGCCCGACGTGATGTCCCGGACCCGCACGTCCGCCGGGGCGTGTCGCAGCAGCCAGTCCAGGTCCCGGGCGCTGTTGGCACCGACCTGGAACCGCCGCTCGCCGAGCCGCGCGACGGTCAGATCGCTGCGGATCCCGCCCGCCTCGTCCAGCAGCAGGGTGTACGTGACGGCCCCGGGCCTCTTCGCCAGCTGGTTGGTGGTCATCCGCTGGAGGAACGCGAGCGCTCCGGGGCCCGTGACCTCCAGTCGCCGCAGCGGCGTCATGTCGTACAGCGCGACCCGCTCGCGGGTGGCCCGCGCCTCGGCCGCCACGACCGGCGACCAGAACCGGGCCGACCAGGCGTCACGCGGCGGGAGTTCGAGCGATCCGGCGAGCGGGGCGTTCGCCTCGTACCACTGCGGACGCTCCCACCCCGCGCTCTCCAGAAGGACCGCGCCCAGCTCCCGCTGCCGTCCGTGGAAGGGCGGGACGCGCAGCGACCGGGCCAACTCGGCGGGCTGGAGCGGGTGGACGATGTCGTACACCTCGTCGAACTGCCGCGCGCCGCGCTCCGCGACGTACGCGGGCGAGAGCTGGACGTCCTCGAAGCGCCGCAGATCGCACGCGTGGACGTCGACCGAGGGCCGGCCGTCGGTCAGCCACTGCGCGACGGCCTTCGCGACCCCGGCCGAGTGAGTGATCCACACGGCCTCGGCCAGCCAGAACCCGCGCAGTTCACGCGATTCGCCGAGGACCGGCATCCCGTCGGCGGTGAAGGAGAAGACCCCGTTGAAGCCCTCCTCGACGCTGCTGCCGGCGAGGGCCGGCAGCAGCCGTCCCGACTCCTCCCAGGCCCGGGTGAAGTCGCCCGGTGTGAAGGGCAGCGAGGACGGCATCACCGCGGCCGCGTCGTACGCGGGCAGGGTGAACGGGTCGACGGGCAGCGGCCGGTGGTCGTACGAGCCGATGCCGATCCGGTCGTCGTGCTCGCGGAAGTACAGATCGGCGTCCTGGAACCGCAGGATCGGCCGTCCGCTCCGCGCGTGTTCCCCGTCGGGCGCACCGCGTCCGGGCAGCGGCGCGCTCTTCGCGTACTGGTGGGCCAGCGGAAGCAACGGCACGGGCACACCGGCCAGTTGCCCGATCACCGGCCCCCAGAGACCGGCCGCCGAGATCACGATGTCGGCGGGGAAGGTCCCCCGGTCGGTCACCACACCGGTGACCCGGCCGTCCGCCCGGTCGATGCCGGTGACCGTGTGCCGCTCCAGGAAGCGCGCGCCGCGTTCCTCCGCCTGGCGGATCAGCGCGCGACAGGCGGGTACGGCGCGCACCAGGCCGTCGTCCGGGGTGTGGAAGCCACCGAGGAGCCGGTCGGGATCGAGCAGCGGCCACAGCTCGGCACACCGGCGCGGAGTGATCAGCTCGCCCGCCACGCCCCAGGAGGCGGCCCAGCCGGCCTTCCGGTGCAGATCGGCCCAGCGCTCGGCAGTGGTGGCGATCTCCAGACCGCCCACCGGGTCGAAGCAGGGCAGACCGTCCTCGACGAGCCGGTGGAACCGTTCCGCCGTGTACGCGGCGAACCCGGTCATCGTCCTGGACGGATTGGTCCGGAAGAGCAGGCCGGGGGCGTGCGAGGTGGAACCGCCGGGGGCGGGCAGCGGTCCCTGGTCGAGGACGGTCACCTCGGACCAGCCACGGGCGGTGAGTTCCTCGGCGAGGCAGCAGCCGACGATGCCGGCTCCGATGACGACGACGCGCGCCGCGGTGCCGGGCGGGCTCGCCGTGGTGGCGGACGTACCCGTGGCGGTGGACGTGCACGCGGCGGTGGCGGACGTACCCGCGGCGGTGGTGGACGTGCTGGACATACCCCTCCTCGGATCATTGCGGTCGGGGGTGTGCTGTTGCGCGGTGCGGTACGTGTTGCGCTCTGAGAGGCATCCTGAGAACGGCGGGGGCGGGTGTCAAGGGCGCACCGTCACGTACGGGTAAAGGCCGGATCCGATCCGTCCCACGTCTCCGTCGCCGCGTTCGGCCGCGTCCCGCTCCCGCCGCCGTCCGTCCCGCGCCAGGCCCGGGTGTCAGCCGCCGTGCCCCATGCGCCGGGACAGCTCCTGGGCCGCCTCCACCACCTTGCGCGCCGCCCCGGACAGCGATTCCTCGGTCATCCGGTACGCCGGACCGGACACCCCGATCGCTCCGACGACCGAGCCGTCGAACCTCCTGACCTCGGCCCCGACGGCGTTCAGCCCGCTCTCCAGCTCCTCCACGGTACGGGCGTGCCCCTGCTCCGCCACGGTCGCCAACTCGGCCCGCAGAGCGGTCCGGCCGGTGATCGTCCGCTCGGTGAAACGCTCCGGCCCGCGCGCCAGGATCTCCTCGCGCCGCCCCTCGGGGAGGTTGGCCAGAAGTACCTTCCCGGTGGCCGTCGCGTGCAGCGCGAACCGCCGTCCCAGCCAGTTGTGCGCGGTGACGGCGGCGGATCCGCGCGCCTGCATGATGTTGACGGCCGCGTCCTTGTCCAGAATCGCGATGTTCGCCGTCTCCCCGGTGTCCTCGGCCAGCGCCCGCAGCACGGCGACGCCCTCCTGCGAGATGTCCAGCCGCAGCGCGGCGGCGCCGGCCAGCCGCAGTACCCCGGCGGCCAGGTAGTACTTCCCCCGGTCCTTCTCCTGGCCGACGAGACCACGGCTCTCCAACACCCCGAGCAGCCGGAACGCGGTGGATCTGTGCACACCCAACTCGTCGGCTATGGCGGTGACTCCGGCCTCGCCCCGCGCGGCGAGGATCTCCAGTACGCTCACCGCCCGGTCGACGGACTGAACGGATCCGGCCGTGCTCCGCTTCGCCTCGTTCGTCTCTTCAGTTGTGTTCACCATGTTCCGGTCCCATCACCCGCGAATCGATCCGGCCGTCATCTCTGGAAGCCCTTGACGGCCGGGCGTCCGGCCAGGATTCTGTTGCGCATCGCGCCCCGCGATGCATCATGTGCAACCGTATTTGGATCGTGTGAGGGGGGCCAGTGTTTCCCGTCTGCCGTCTTGAGGACCTGCCCGAGGGCGAGGCCGTCCGTATCGATACGGAACCGCCGATCGCCGTGATCAACGCCGATGGCGAGCTGTACGCGATCGACGACACCTGCACACACCAGGACGCCTCGCTCTCCGAGGGCTGGATCGAGAACTGCCAGGTCGAATGCCCCCTGCACGGGGCGGCGTTCGACCTGCGCACCGGACGCGCCACGTGCCCGCCCGCCCACGTGCCCGTCCGCACCCACCGGGTCGAAGTCGTCGACGGCGTCATCCACGTCCTGACCGGCGCTCCGGCGCCCGCCGTGGCCGGTGCGGTGGGCGCGGCCGGTGTGGCGGCGTTGGGGGAGGGCGGCATCGGGTGAGGCCCGCCACCTTCTTGGTGGCGTCCAGCGACTCCGCTCGGGAGGCCCTCCGGCGCCGCCCGGACAACGCACGGTGAGCCGGCCCCCGTTCAAGACGGGGGCCGGCTCCGGGCCGTCGCCGTACGGCGACGGCATCATCCGCGTCAGACATCCGCGTCAGACATCCGCGTCAGACATCCGCGTCAGACATCCGCGCCCGGGCGGCCGCGCCGGGCCGTCGCGCCGGGCCGCCGCGCGCACGGGATCCGCGGGTGATCGCACCGTACGGCCGGGCAGCAGTGAGCGGAATGCCCGGCCGGAAAGTCCTGTCCATTCTCTTGACGTGAGCCTCCCCGATGCCCAGAGTGCTCGTTAATGCGCATCAGTAATGCGCATTAACGACCGATGGCGGGTCATCGGACCGTCATCGGACGGTCGTTTCCGAGGAGGAGTGCCGGTGGAGGAACCACGCAAGCGAGCCAGGCCAGGACGCACCCCCGCGCCCCCGGGCCGCCGCACCTCACGGCCGCGCCAGGCCGAGGTGGCGCGGCTGGCCGGGGTCTCGCAGGCCACGGTCTCGCTCGTGCTCGGCGGCAAGAAGCAGGGCGCCGCCATCTCGGCGGAGACGCGGCAGAAGGTGCTCGACGCGGCCAACAGCCTCGGTTACGTGCCCGACCCGGCGGCCCGCAGACTCGCCGCCGCGCGCAACGACCTGCTCGGCGTCTTCAGCTTCACCGCGACCTTCCCCACGGACGTGCAGCACTCGTACTACCCCTTCCTGATCGGCGTGGAGCGGGAGGCCGCCGCACGCGGCTACGACCTCGTCCTGTTCACCGGGTCCAGCTCCGGCGGCGCGGCTGCCGCAGGACCGGACGCGCTCAGCCGGGTCAGGCTCGCCGACGGCTGTCTCTTCCTGGGCCGTCACGCGCCCACCGAGGAGCTGCGGCGCCTGGTGGGGGATGGTTTTCCCGCCGTCCACGTGGGCCGCAGGGACGAACTGGAGGGCCTGGCCTGGGTCGGCGCCGACTACGTGAGCGCGAGCCACGAGGTCGTCACCCGGCTCGCCGCGCTCGGCCACCGGCGCGTCGTGCTGGTCCGCGAGGACGACGACGCGCCCGCCTCCACCGACCGTGAGTACGGCTTCCTCAAGGGTCTGGAGGACGCCGGACTGCCCGCAGGTCCCGACGCGGTCTTCCGTACCGCCGACCCCGCGCGCACGCTCACCCCCGAGCGGCTGCGGCAGTGGCTCGACGAGGGCGTGACCGCCTTCGTCGCCGAGGAGACCGACACCGGCAGCCCGTGGCGGGCCCTGCGCGCCGCCATCCGTGAGGCCGGTCTCGACTGCCCCGGCGAGCTGAGCCTCGCCCTGCTCGGCAGCCCGCCCGCCGATCTCGCGGCGGAAGCGGTCCCCACCGGTTTCGACATCCCCCGGCCCCAGCTCGGCGCCGCCGCCGTACGGCTGCTCGCCGCCCTGGTCGCGGGGGAGGAGGCCGACGAACCGCTCGTCACCTGCCCCTTCAGGACCGGCGCCACGGCGGGAGCGCCGCCCCGCCGCCCCTGACCATCCCCGTACGACCGCATCACCCGCATCACCCGCATCACAACGCACCACAAGGAGAACCAACCGTGACCAGCCAACCCGACATCCTCGTCGTCGGCGGCGGACTCGGCGGTGTCGCCGCCGCCCTCGCCGCCTGCCGCGCCGGCCGCACGGTCGTCCTCACCGAGGAGACCGACTGGATCGGGGGCCAGCTCACCTCCCAGGCCGTCCCACCGGACGAACACCCGTGGGTCGAGCAGTTCGGCGTCACCGCCTCCTACCGCGCGCTGCGCGAAGCGATCCGCGGCTACTACCGCGACTGGTACCCGCTGCGCGCCGAGGCCGCCGCCCTGCCCGGCCTCAACCCTGGCGCCGGCCGCGTCAGCAAGCTGTGCGCCGAGCCCCGGGTCGCGCTCGCCGCGCTGGAGGGGCTGCTCGCCCCGCACCGCGCCGCGGGCCGGCTGACCCTGCTCACCGAGCACCGCCCGGTCGCCGCCGAGACCGACGGCGACACCGTACGGTCCGTCACGCTGGAGGACCTGCGCGGCGGCGGCCGGCGCACCTTCACCGCCCCGTACGTCCTCGACGCCACCGAGACGGGCGAGTTGCTGGAGCTGGCCGGAGTCGAGTACGCGCTCGGCGCCGAGTCCCGCGCCGAGTTCGGCGAACCGCACGCCCCCGAGACGGCCGACCCGCTCAACCAGCAGGGCATCACCTTCTGCTTCGCGCTCTCCCACCACGAGGGCGAGGACCACACGATAGACAGGCCCGCCGACTACGACTTCTGGCGCGCCTACACCCCGGAGTTCTGGCCCGGCCCGCTGCTCGGCTTCCTGGCCCCCGACCCGCGCTCGCTGGAAGCGGTGCCGCGCACCTTCGTACCGAACCCGGACATCGACCCGCTCGCCGTCAGCGCCGACCAGTCCGCCGACGCGGGCGACAAGGAACTCTTCGGCTTCCGCCGCATCCTGGCCCGGAGACTGCACCGGGACGGGGCCTTCGACTCCGACATCACACTCGTCAACTGGCCCCTCAACGACTACTGGCTCAAGCCGCTGATCGGCGCCGGCGAGCAGACCGCGGCCGAAGCGGTCCGCGAGGCCAAGCAGTTGTCGCTGTCCGTCCTGTACTGGCTCCAGACCGAGGCCCCGCGCCCCGACGGCGGCACCGGCTTCCCCGGGCTGCGGCTGCGCCCCGACGTCATGGGCAGCGAGGACGGCCTCGCCAAGGCCCCCTACGTACGCGAGTCCCGCCGGATCAAGGCCGTCACGACCGTCACCGAACAGGACGTGGCGATCGACCTCGTCGGCCCCACCGGCGGCACCCGCCACCGCGACGCGGTCGGCGTCGGCAGCTACCGCATCGACCTGCACCCCTCGACCGGCGGCGACAACTACATCGACATCGGCTCCGTGCCCTTCGAGATCCCGCTCGGCGCGCTGATCCCGCGCCGCACGCGCAACCTGCTGCCCGCCGGGAAGAACATCGGCACCACCCACATCACCAACGGCTGCTACCGGCTGCACCCCGTGGAGTGGAACATCGGCGAGGTCGCCGGAGCGCTCGCCGCCCACTGCCTCGACGAGGACGTCCAACCGCACGAGGTGCAGGCCGAGGACAAGCGTTTCGAAACCTTCGCCGCCCTGCTCGACCGGGCCGGAGTCGAACGCCACTGGCCGCGGGTGCGCGGCTACTGACCCCACCGGGGACCGGGAAGCAGCACGGCGCGCCCTGTCCCCCGAGGGCGGGACGGCCGGACGGGAGCAGCTCCACCTGCCCCGTCCGGCCCACCGCCCGCGTACGCGCCGACCGAGCACAAGGAGGTGCCCAGACCATGACCACCCACCGCATCCGCGTCGGCATCGACGTGGGCGGAACCTTCACCGACGCCGTGGCCGTAGACGCCACGACCCTCGACCTGCTCGGGCAGGTGAAGGTTCCCACCAGCCATCATCACGAGGACGGGGTCGCCCACGGCATCGTGGAAGCGCTCGACCGCCTGATGGAACAGACCGGACACGCCCCTGAGGACGTGGCCTTCCTGGCCCACGGCACCACACAGGCTACCAACGCCCTGCTGGAGGGCGATGTGGCCACCGTCGGACTGCTCGGCATCGGCACCGGGGCCGGGCGGGCCTTCACCCGCCGCCTCGCCTCCCTCGCCAAGCTCGAACTGTCGCCCGGCAAGCGGCTCCCGCTGATCTACGCGCACATAGCCGACCCCGAGGACCGGGCCGCCGTCGAGTCCGCCGTCGACGAGGTGGCCCGCGGCGGGGCTCAGGTCCTGGTGGCCACCCAGCCCTTCAGCGTGGACCGCCCCGAAGGCGAGGACGCGGTACGCGAGGTGGCCGCCGGGCGCGGTCTGCCGATGACCGCCGCCCACGACATCACCTCGCTCTACGGCCTCCAGAAGCGCAGCCGCACCGCCGTCGTCAACGCCGCGATCCTGCCGAAGATGTTCGCCACCGCCGACCTCGTGGATGCCTCCATCACCAAGGCGGGCGTCACCGCCCCGCTCATGGTGATGCGTTGCGACGGCGGCGTCATGTCGCTCGACGAGATGCGCCGCCGCCCCCTGCTGACCGTGCTGTCCGGCCCCGCGGCCGGTGTCGCCGGGGCGCTCATGCGCGAACGTGTCAGCGAGGGCGTCTTCCTGGAGACCGGCGGCACCTCCACCGACATCAGCGTCGTACGCCGGGGCAAGGTCGCCGTCCGCCACGCGACCCTCCTCGGCAAGACCTCCTACCTCTCCGCGCTCGACGTACGCACCGTCGGCGTCGGCGGCGGCTCGATGATCCGGATCAGCGGCGGGAAGGTCACCACCGTCGGCCCGCGCAGCGCGCACATCGCCGGACTGCCCTACGCCTGCTTCGCCTCCGCCGACGACCTCGCGGGCGCGCGGCTCACCACGGTCCGCCCGCTGCCCGAGGACGCCGAGGACCACGTCGTGCTCGACGCCGCGGGCGGCCGCTACGCGCTCACCCTGACCTGCGCCGCCAACGCCCTGGGCCGGGTCCCCGAAGGCGACTTCGCGCGCGCCGACCACGAGGTCGCCCGCGCCGCCCTCGCCCCGCTGGCCGCCGCGCTCGGCACGGACGTCGACACCGCCGCGACCCGGGTGCTCGACGCCGCGATCGACCAGGTCAGGAGCGTCGTCGACACCATGATCGACGACTACCGCCTCGACAAGGACACCGTCCTGCTCGTCGGCGGGGGAGGCGGCGCCGCCTCCGTCACCCCGCACCTGGCCGCCACCACCGGCCACGAGGGCCGAATCGCCGCGCACAGCGAGGTCATCAGCCCCATCGGGGTCGCCCTCGCCCTCGTCCGTGAACAGGTCGAGCGGATCATCCCCGGCGCGAACCAGGAGGACATCCTCGCGGTGCGCTCCGAGGCCGAACGGGCCGTCGTCGCCCAGGGCGCCGCCGCCGACGCCGTCGAGGTGGAGGTCACCGTCGACCCGCAGACCAACACCGTGCGCGCCGTCGCCACCGGCGCCACCGAACTGCGCACCCAGGACCGCGCCCACCGCGCCGACGACGCCGAACGTCTGCGGCTGGCCGCCGAGAGCCTCAAAGTCCCCGAGCAGCGGGTCGACGTCCTCGCCGGCACCGCCGCCTACACCGTCTACGGCACCGAACTGCGCCGCAGACTGCGCGCGGCGCGCCATCCCGTACGCGTCGTCGACGCCGACGGAGTGGTCCGGCTGCACGCCCCCGACGCACGCGTGGACACCACCACCGTCGCCTCCGCACAGCAGACCCTCGCCACCCTCGTAGACGAGGCCACCGCCTACGGCGACGGCGGAGTACGCGCCCCCGCGCTGCGGCTGCTCATCGGCTCCCGCATCGCCGACCTCTCCGGAGTGCTCGACCCGCGGCCGCTGCTCGCACTGGCCCGCACCGAGATGGAGGGCCGCCCCGGCGACGAGCCCGTCGTCGCGATCGTGGAGGAGCGGTCATGACCCGCCTCGCACCCACCCCGCCGGCCGCCGGGCTCGCCGCCGTCGACGACATCGAGTACGGCGCGCGCTTCCTCGGCTCGCTCTCGCTGCACGAGGGCCGCGACCCCGCGCTGCTGCGCCACTGGGCCGCGACGGCCGCCGAGTTCGGCGCCGCCCTCGCCCCCGCCGCGCGGGCCGAGTCCGTACGGGCCGACTCAGCGCGGGTCGAATCCGCGCCGGACGAATCCGTACGGGCCGAATCCGTACGGGTCGTGGAGGGCACGGGGGGCCTGGAGCGCGGACTCCTCGCCCGCTACACCTCCCGGCCGCCCACCGTCGAGCTGTACACCGACTCCATCGAAGCGGCGGAGCGCCTCGTGAGCGTCCACGGCTGGCGGGCCTGGTTCCCGGCCGGCTCGGTCCGCAGCGCCGCCCTCGCCCACGAGACGGTCCACGAGAGGCTGCACCACGGCCCCGGGCGCGCCGCCCTCAAGGAAGCCCTCGGCCACACCGCCCTGCGCCTCGGGCGCCTGCGCGTCCTCGCACACGTCGCGGGCGCCGAGGAACTCGCCGCGCACGCCTACGCGCAATCCGTCTGCGGCCTCGGCCGCAGTCCGCTGCTGCTGTCCGCCGCCCTGGCCGCGTCCGCCGCCCCGGCAAGAGAGAAGTAACTCATGGGCATCGTCATCCTGTTCATCATGGCGGCCGGTGTC
The DNA here is from genome assembly GCF_036231945.1 of Streptomyces sp. NBC_01429. Classification (NCBI taxonomy): domain Bacteria; kingdom Bacillati; phylum Actinomycetota; class Actinomycetes; order Kitasatosporales; family Streptomycetaceae; genus Streptomyces; species Streptomyces sp. NBC_01429. The sequence continues at coordinate 7,819,516 of NZ_CP109599.1, forward strand.
GCCGCGATGCTCACCAAGAAACTCCCCACCGCCTTCGCGCTCGTCCTGCTCGGTGTGGTCATCGCTCTCGTCTCGGGCGCCCCGCTCAGCGGCGAGAACAGCGTCTTCGACACCGTCCTCCAGGAGGGCGCCCCGTTGCTCGCCGCGACGATGATCGCGATCCTGCTGGGCTCCTGGCTCGGCAAACTGCTCGACGAGACCGGCATCGCCGGCACCCTCGTCCGCAAGATCGTCGAATTCGGCGGCGACCGGCCCACCGTCGTCGCGCTCGGCGTGCTGGTCGTCTCGACCCTCATCGGCACCGTCACCGGCTCCGCGCCCGCGGCGATGCTCGCCGGGATCATCGGCATCCCCGCCATGATCGCCGTCGGCATCCCCAAGGTGACCGCCGCCGGCACGATCCTCATGGGCATCGCCGCCGGGATGCCCTTCGAACTGCCGGTGTGGCAGTTCTTCTCCAGCGCCCTCGACCTGCCGGTCTCCGACGTACGCGGCTTCATGATCAAGCTGTTCCCGTTCGCGCTGTTCGCCGCCGTCATGTTCGTCCTCGTGGAGTCCCGCAGGCGCGGCGTCGAACATGCCTGGGCCTTCCGCACCGAGACCCCGCGCACCAAGGCGGGCAAGCGCCGCGCGCGGCTCGGCGACGCCCCGTGGTACGCGCTGCTCACCCCGGTCGTCCCCCTCGTCCTGGCGCTCGGCTTCGAGGTCGCGATCATCCCCTCGCTGCTGGCCGGAGTGATCTACGCGCTCGTGACGACGACCCGGCCGCGCGACATGAACCGCCGGCTGCTGCGCACTTTGTACGGCGGCTTCGAGGTGGCCGCCGCGCCCATCACGCTGTTCGTGGCGATCGGCATCCTGCTCGCCGCGGTCAGACTCCCCGGCGCCGTGGACGCGCTCGAACCCCTCGTCACGAAGGTCAGCCCGCAGAACCCGGTGGTGTTCGTCGTGGTCTTCACGGCGCTGGTGCCGCTGTGCCTGTACCGCGGACCGCTCAACGTGTACGGCCTCGGCGCCGGTATCGCGGGCGTCCTCATCGCGGCTGGCATCTACCCGGCCGTCGCCGTCCTCGGCATCACCGCGTCCTACAACCAGGTGTTCGGCGTCGCCGACCCGACCAGCACCCAGACGGTGTGGAGCGCGCAGTACGCGGGAGTCGGCCCCCAGCAAGTGATGGCGCGCACCCTGCCCTACGTCTGGTTCGTCGCCCTGGGCGGTTTCTGCGTCACCGCCGCCACCGCCCTCTGACCTCCGGCACAGTCACCTCCATGTACGGGACGGAGCATCCCATGCACCAGCCGCACCAGCCCAGCCGCCGCATCCTCCTCAAGTCGGCCGCCATGACCACGGCGGCGCTCGCCGTCGGCTCGGCGGCCTCCCCGGCCCTGGCCGACAGCCCGGCCGCCGCTCCCGGCGGATTCCCCGACTACCGTTACGTCAAGACCCTTCTGAAGCCCAGTCAGCTCAAGTACAACCCCACCGGCGAGATCATCTTCCCGTGCATCCGGGGAACCGCGGGGCGGCTGTCCGCCCCGCTGGGCCGCTACTACCTCTACTACGCGCCGCACGACGCGCCCGGCGGTATCTGTCTGGCCTACGGGGACCACATCGAGGGGCCCTTCACCGAGTACCCGCACAACCCGGTCGTCGCCAACGTCTGGCAGCCGCACTACTCCGTGAGCCACGTCTCCTCCCCGCACGTCATGTGGAACGAGAGCGCCAAGGAGATGTGGCTCTACTTCCACGGCGAGAACACCACGACGCGGCTGGCCCGGTCCAAGGACGGCATCACCTTCACCTACGACAAGACGGTCCTCTCCACGTCCATGCTGCCCGCCGGCACCACCGAGACCTCGTACGCCCGGGTCTTCCCGTACGAACTGCCCGCGAAGAACGCCCACTTCGTGATGCTGTTCATGCTGAACAACACCACCAACCACCGGGACATCCACTGGGGCTGGTCGGCGGACGGCCGGAACTGGACCTTCGACCAGAAGGCCCTCGTCAGCCACAACGACGTCTCCGCCGTCAACGTCGGCGGTCCGCACCTGCTGACCCGCGGCGGCAGCGCCTTCGTCGTCTACAACAAGGACAAGGAGAGCGGCGGCGACATCATGATCACCGAGGTCGGGGCGGACTTCACGCTCCGCCGCCACCTCGGCCGCTTCTACGACTCCTCGGCCGGCGCCCCCGACAACGGCCGCAGCGCCGCACCCAGCTTCGGCACCGAGGGAGGCGTGCCCTACATGGTCTACGAGTCCGGTGAACGCCTTCAGGGCAGCATCGCGGTCGCCCGGGGCTGACCGTCCCGCGGGTTACGACATCACATCGCCCTCACCACGCCGGACGGCCCGGTGACGTGGGCCCCGCCCGTACCCGGCGGGGCCCACCCCGAGGCCGCTCCCACCGCGGACAACCCCGGGATCCGCACGGATCACCGCCACGACTTCACACGCCGCCAGAGGCACGGCGACGCACCTCGCCTAACCTGTGTGAAATGACGTTGGCTCAATCTTTCGGTCCACTCGTCGGCAGACAGGACGAGATCCGGCGCGTCGACGCGCTGACCGGCGCCGCCCGTGCGGGCCGGGGCGGGGTGCTGGTCCTGCGGGGTGAGGCGGGCATCGGCAAGAGCGCGCTGCTGGACCACGCCGGACGGACGGCCGCCGGGTTCCGGATCGTCCGGTCGTTCGGGTCGGAGTACGAGACGGAGCTGCCGTTCGCCGCCCTGCACCAGCTCTGCGCGCCGGTGCTGGGACATCTCCCCGAACTGCCCGCCCAGCACCGCGAGGCACTCCAGGTCGCCTTCGGCCTGTCCACGGGCGCCCCCGACATGTTCCGCATCGGTCTGGCGACCCTGGAACTGCTGGCGTCCGCGGCCCGCGAACGCCCGCTGCTGTGCCTGATCGATGACGCCCAATGGCTGGATACGGCTTCGTCGAAGGCGTTGGCCTTCCTCGCCCGGCGCGTCTCCTCCGAACCGGTCGCCGTGGTCTTCGCGGTCCGGCCGAACGGCGAGCCGGGCGAACTGGACGAACTGCCCGGCCTGTCCGTCGGCGGGCTGAGCGACGCCGACGCGCGGACGCTGCTGGCGGCGAAGAGCCATGCGACCCTCGACGACCAGGTGCGGCAGCGCATCATGGCCGAGGCACGCGGAAACCCCCTGGCACTGCTCGAACTGCCCAGGGCCGGTGGGTTCGCGCCGCCGGACACGTCCTCGGTGCCGACCCGGATCGAGCGAGGTTTCCAGGCCAGGCTGCGCGATCTGCCCGCAGACGCACGGCTGTTGCTGACGATCGCGAGCGCGGACCCCACCGGCGACCCGGGTCTCCTGTGGCCCGCCGCGACGCGCCTGCACATGGACGTGACGACGACCAGCACCGCGGCGACCGAGACCGGGCTCGTCGACTTCTCCACGCGCGTCCGCTTCTGCCACCCCCTGGCCCGCTCCGCGGTCTACCGGGCCGCCGAGCCGGCTCAGCGCCGTACCGCTCATCGCGTACTGGGCGAGGTCACCGATCCGGTCGTGGACCCGGACCGGCGCGCCTGGCACCGCGCCCAGGCCGGCACCGGCCCCGACGACGAAGTCGCCGCCGAGCTTGAGCGGTCCGCGGCCCGCGCCCAGTCGCGCGGGGGAGTGGTGGCCGCTGCGGCCTTCATCGAACGCGCGGCGGCCCTGTCGCTCGACGCCGCCCGGCGGACCGAACGGACACTCGCGGCCGTGGAGGCCCATCTCGACGCGGGCACCACCGACACGGCGGCGGAACTTCTGACGACGGTCGAGAACACGGCACTGGACGAACTCCAGCACGCCAGGGTGGATCTGCTGCGGGGCCGGATCGCCTTCGTACGGCACACCGATGTCAACGGACCGATGTTCATGCTGCGAGCCGCGCAGCGACTCGCGGTGTCCGACCCGGACCAGTCACGCGAATGGTTCCTGGACGCGCTCGAAATGAGCCTGGTCGTCGGACGGGCCAGCGGTGTGATGGACAGTGTGCTGACCGCCGCGCGGGCCGCGGCGCCGGAATCGCGCTCCCCGGACGTCCTGGACGCGCTGACGCTGCTGAGCACGGAGGGGCACCGGGCCGCCGCGCCCCTGCTGAGGAACATACTCGACGGCGGTGACAGCCCCCTGTGGACTCGGCGGCCCGCGCTCGCCGTCATGCTCGCCTGCGAACTGTGGGACCCGCACGCCCATGAGGCCGTCGTCGACTCGCTGATGAAGACGGGCCGTGCGTCGGGTTCGCCGCTCGTGCTGCGCCTCGGCCTCGCCCAGCAGACGTCCTGCGCCGTGCTGAGCGGTGACCTCGGGCAGGCGATGGCGGCGATCACCGAGGAGGCGGCGATCGCCGACGCGATCGGCGGGCCCCCGGTGACGTACCACCGGCTGCAACTGGCCGCGATGCGCGGCCGCCGCGAGGAGGCGATGGAACTGTTCGCATCGGTCCTCACAGCGGCCGGCGCGCGCGGCCCGGGACAACTGATCGCCAACACCCACTGGGCGGCGGCCGTGCTGCACAACGGCTTGGCCGACTACCCGGCCGCACTGGCCGCGGCCCGGCAGGCCACCGCGCACGGCGACCTCTTCCTCACCGGGATATCCCTGCCCGAGCTGGTGGAGGCGGCCGTCCGGTGCGGCGAGCCCGCGGCCGCCGCCACCGCCCTGGAATCCCTGACCGAACGCACCGAAGCCGGCGGGACCGTCTCGGGCCTGGGGATCGCGGCGTACGCGCGAGGGCTGGTGACCGGCGTCGAGGACCACTACCGGGAAGCCGTCGACCTCCTGGACAAGAGCCCCCTGCTTCCCTACCGGGGCAGAGCCCATCTGCTGTACGGGGAGTGGCTGCGGCGCGAAGGCCGCAGGCGCGACTGCCGCCGCTACCTGCGCACCGCCCACGAACTGCTGTCGGAGGCCGGGATCGAGGCGTTCGCCCGCCGGGCCGCCGACGAGCTGCGCGCCACCGGCGAGAAAGCCCGCAGCCGGTCCGGGCACACCTACGACCAACTCACCACTCAGGAGGTGTACATCGCCCGGCTGGTCGCCACCGGCGCGACGTCCAACGAGGTCGCCGCCCGGCTGTTCCTCAGCCCGCGCACCATAGACGCCCATCTGCGCAACATATTCCGCAAGCTCGGCATCACCTCCCGCAGACAGCTCAGGAACCGGCCCGACCTCGGCGTCTGACGGATGTCGCCACCGGGCGGTACGGGATCAGGTGTCGCTGGTGTTCAGGTGGGCGAGCGCGGTGATGATGCGGTCGGCGATGTCCTCCGGCCAGGGGAACGCGTGGGCCAGGGTGCGCTGGTGGGCGAGTCCGTGCAGGCCCAGCCAGAGTGCGACCGTGTCGGCGGAGGGGTCGGTGCTGGTGGATTGGCCGGCGTCGACGCAGCCGCCGAGGACGCCGGCGAGGAGCCGCATGGTCTCGTCGCCGAGTGTGGCCAGATCCTGCTTGGTCAGGGAATTGTCGCCCAGGTCCGGCATCCAGAGCCCGCCGAACATCGTGCGGTAGCGCTCGGGGTGGAGCCGGGCGAATTCGAGATAGGCGTGGCACACGGCGTACAGGCGTCGCCGCGGGTCGTCGTCGGTCCTGTCCAGCGCCGCGCGCACGCTGTTCTCCAGCGCGGTGAACTCCTGGCGCACGACGGCGAGCATGATGGCCGGCTGGTCGGGGAAGTGCGGGTAGATCGACGGCGCGGCGATCCCGACCCTGCGGGCGACCGACCGCAGGGTGATGGCGCGTTCGTCGCCGCCCTCGTCGAGGAGTTCCACCGCGGCGGCGACGATGTCGTCGCGCAGGCGGCCGCCCTCGCCGCGGCGGTTGCGCGCGCGGGCCGGTCCGCGTGCGGCCGATGCGGCTGATCCGGTGTGTTCCATGCTGTCACCTTACATAGTGAAGTTTAGCGCGGAGGTCCCCCTCCTCCCGGAGGGGCGACAACCCGTACCCGCTAAGCTGCAGACGCCCCGTGGGGGAAGTCCGGTCGAATTCCGGCGCTGACCCGCAACGGTAGGCGGAGCCGTCTCATGGCTTCGCAAGCCCGATTACCCGCGGTGGTGATGGCTCCTGTCAATTCGCCGTGGACTGCGAGAGGCGCTGCGCAGGGCGCTCCCGCGTCCGGGCCGCTCCTTCGTTCGCGCAGGTGCACGGCCCGAGGCGAAAGCGGTCCGCCCGTGGTCACGCCCCTCGAACACATACCTGCCGCGCCCTCGCGTACGGCCCGCGCCGGTGGCGGGCCCGCCCCTCCCCGGCGTGTGCCCCTGCCGCTGTTGCTGATCACCCTGGGTGTCCTGCTTCCGCTCTCCCTCGTCTGCGGCGCCGGACTCGGGGCCTCGGGGCTCTCCTGGGGAGCGGTGTCGCGCTACCTGTGGGCCGGTCTGACGGGAGGGGCCATCGCCCCCGACGAAGTCCCCGGGTACACCATCGTCTGGGAACTGCGCTTTCCGCGAGCCGTGCTCGCCGCTGTCGTCGGGGCCGGTCTCTCGGCCGTCGGCGTCGCGGTGCAGGCCATGGTCCGCAACGCCCTGGCCGACCCGTTCGTCCTCGGCATCTCCTCCGGCGCGGCAGTCGGCGCGAACGCCGTACTCATCTTCGGAGCCTTCGGCGCGCTCGGTGTCTGGGCGCTGTCCACGGCGGCCTTCCTCTCCGCACTGCTCGCGATGATGCTCGTGTACGCGATCGCCCGTACCGCTCGCGGCCTGACCCCGCTGAGACTGGTCCTGACGGGCACGGCGATGTACTACGGTTTCTCGGCCGTCACGACGTTCATGGTCTTCGCCGCCGAGCGGGGCGAGGCCGCCCGCTCCGCGATGATGTGGATGCTCGGCAGCCTCGGGGGCACCACATGGTCCTCCGTGCCGATCGCCGCGGGCGCCGTGCTCGGTGGCCTCGCCCACCTCGGGTGGTCGGCGCGTCGCCTCAACGCCCTGGCGATGGGCGACGAGACCGCCGCCGCCCTGGGGGTGGACGCGGGAAGGCTGCGCAAGGAACTCTTCCTGGTCTCCGCCGCGGTCACGGGAGCGCTGGTCGCGGTGAGCGGCGCGATCGGCTTCGTCGGCCTGATGGTCCCGCACGGCGTACGGATGCTGGTCGGCGCTGATCACCGCCGGCTGCTGGCCGTCGCACCGCTCGCGGGGGCCGTCCTGTTGATCTGGGTGGACATCCTCTCGCGCGTGGTACTGGCGCCGGCCGAACTGCCGGTGGGGGTGCTGACCGCGATGATCGGCGTGCCGTGCTTCGTCCTGCTGATGCGCCGCCGCTCCTACACCTTCGGGGGCGCGTGATGCGGATCGACATCGATGAGCTGACGGTCGAGATCGCCGGTGCGCGTCTGGTGGAGGACATCACTCTGCGGGCCGGCGACGGCCGGCTCGTCGGCCTGGTGGGGCCCAACGGCAGCGGGAAGTCGACCCTGTTGCGCTGCGTCTACCGGGCCCTGCGCCCCTCCGCCGGAACCGTCCGGATCGGTGGTGAGGACCTGCACGCCATGAGCCCGCGCGAAAGCGCCCGCCGGCTGGCCGCGCTTCCCCAGGAGGCGACGTACGAGTTCGATTTCACCGTCGCCGAGATCGTGGCGATGGGGAGGATGCCGCACCAGCGATCGGTGGCACGCGCGACCGAGGAGGACCGGCGGACGTGTGAGGCGGCGCTCGCGGAGGTAGGGGCCGGTCATCTGGCCGACCGTGGCTTCCTGACCCTCTCCGGCGGCGAGAAGCAGCGGGTCCTGATCGCCCGCGCCATGGCCCAGCAGCCACAGGTGCTCGTACTCGACGAGCCCACCAACCACCTGGACATCGCCCAGCAGTTGGAGGTGCTGGCTCTGGTGCGCGGCAGTGGGCTGACCGTGCTCACCGCGCTGCACGACCTCAACCTCGCCGCGCTCCACTGCGACCTCCTCCATGTCATCGACAACGGCCGGATCGTCGCGTCCGGCGCGCCGCACGACGTTCTCACGGCCGAGCTGCTGGCCGAGGTCTTCGGCGTACGCGCGCACCGGGTGCCGCACCCGGAGACCGGAGTGGTGCAACTGCTCTTCGACCGTCTCCTCCCTGACCGTTCCCCCTCCTGAAGGAGCCCCCGTCACCATGCCCAACCTGGTACGTCCCCTCGCACTCGGCCTCGCACTCACCGCCACTGTGGTCCTCAGCGGCTGCGGCGCGGAGGTCACCCCGAGGGACGGAAACGACAAAGAGAGCGCGAGCGCGGCCGGGGACCACTATCCGGTGACCGTCGAGAACTGCGGTGAGAAGAAGACCTACGACAAGGCCCCGCGGCGCGTGGTCACCAACGACGTCGGCATAACCGAGATCATGTTCGCTCTCGGGCTCGAAGACCATATGGCGGGCTATGTGATGCCCGACAACAAGGGCGATCTGACGTCTGTCCCCTGGAAGGGCGGCTACAAGAAGACCACCTGGCTGTCCAAGGACAGGATCAACAAGGAACTGGTCCTCGACGCCCGCGCCGATCTGGTCTTCGCGGGCTGGAACTACGGCTTCAACGAGGGCGACGGATTCACCCCGGCAGAGCTGGAGAAGGTGGGCGTCGACTCGTACCTGCTGAGCGAGTCGTGCCGCAACGGGCAGGGCAAGGCACGGGGTGTGATGGCGCCGCTCGAAGCGCTCTACACCGATCTGCGGAACCTGGGGAGGATATTCGACGTCGAGAAGCGCGCCGGAACCCTCGTCGCGCGGTTCCGGAAGCAGGTGGCCGAAGCACAGGCGGGTGCGCTGAAGGGAGCCGACCGGCCGCGGGTGTTCCTGTACGACGACGGCCGGGACAAGCCGTTCACCTCCGGTGCCTACGCCGGACCGCACGACATCATCACCAGGGCGGGCGGCGATCACGTCATGAAGGACCTCAAGGACAGCTGGACGACGGTGGGCTGGGAGACGGTCGTCGCGCGTGACCCCGAGGTGATCGTCATCAACAACTACGGGGACACCAGCGCGGACCAGAAGCGGAAGTTCCTGAAGTCCTATCCTCCGCTGGCCAACGTCTCGGCCATCAAGAACGACCGGATCGTCGTCCTCGACTACGTGGATCTCGTCGAAAGCCCGCGTAATCCCGCGGCTGTTGCGTCACTCGCGGCAGCCCTGAGGAACTCGAACGGCTGCGCGTTGCGGTGCCCGGAGAGCTGATCATCGGCGGCCTCGGACAGGTGGCCGCGGGGGCTGCCGGGCGGTCAGCCGGTGGTCGCCCGGGGGGAGCGGTGCTGATCCACGATCCCCTCGACGATTCTCATCAGACGGTCCCCTGCCTGATCGATGCTTCCGTTCTGGGTGCTGACCTGCGCGCCTTCAAGTACGAAGGTGATCTCGGCCGCGGCCTGTTCGGGGTCGGGCAGGCCGGCCTCGGCGCACATGCCGACCAGTCTGCGGGTCTGCTTGGCCTTGTGGTTCTCGATCACCTGCCGCGCGGGATGGGAGCGGTCGGGCAGCTCGGCGAGGGAGTTGATGAACGGGCAGCCCCGGTGTGAGATCGCCGGCAATCCCTCGGCGATGAAGCGGGCCATGGCCAGGATCTGTTCCCTGGGCCGGCCCGGGTACGCGGCCTCGACCCGGTCGAAGGCCGCCTGATAGTCGGCGGCGACGATCCGCAGCCACTCCGCCACCAGAGCGTCCTTGGTTTCGAAGTGCCGGTAGATCGCCATTTTGGTGGTCTCGGCCTTCTCGGCGATCGCCTGGACGCCCACGCGACGGATCCCCTCGCTCTGGAAGAGCTCCTCCGCCGCGTCGAGGATGCGCTCACGCGGCGGCAGCTTCGCCACCCTGCTCGGCCTTCTGGTGGTCGATGCCATGACTGCTCCGTGACGTCCGGTCGGTGGTGGGGCCCCTCGCTTCCTCTACGGTACCAGTCCGTGCCATGCGATACCGTTGGGTATCGTTAGGTACTCAACGGTACCGTTCTTTGCGTTGGGAGTGACAGTGAAAGTCAGCGAATACGTGCGCTTCGACGCGGTCGGGCTCGCCGAGCTGGTGGCACAGGGCGAGGTGACCCCCGCCGAACTGGAAGCGGCCGCACGCGAGGCCGCGCAGGCGGTCAATCCGCAGATCAACGCCATCGTGGAGACATGGCCGGCCGACGACGGGCCCCACCCCGGCGGCACACCGCTGGCCGGGGTCCCCTTCCTGATCAAGGACCTCGGAGTCGCCATGGCCGGGCGGCGGGTGGAGCTGGGCAGCCGCCTCGCGGCCGGCAATGTCGCCGGCGCCGACTCCTCCCTGATGCGGCGCTTCCGCCGCGCCGGCCTCGTGACGTTCGGGCGTACCGCGACACCGGAGATGGCCTACAGCATCACGACGGAACCAGTGCTGTACGGCGCGACCCGCAACCCGTGGGACCTGGAGCGGAGCGCGGGCGGATCCAGCGGGGGCGCGGGCGCGGCCGTCGCCGCCGGGGTGGTCCCGATCGCACACGCCACCGACGCCGCCGGCTCGATCCGTATACCCGCCGCCTATAACGGTCTCTTCGGGCTGAAGCCCACGCGCGGCCGGGTCTCCATGGGCCCCGACGTCGACGAGATCTTCAACGGCCTGGCCGTGCAGGGCAGCGTCAGCCGCACAGTGCGCGACAGCGCGGCACTGCTCGACCAGATCCGCGGCCCGGAACCGGGTGACCCCTACTTCGCCCAGCAGCCGTCCCGGCCGTACGCGGAGGAAGTCACCCGCCACCCGGGCTCGCTGCGGATCGGTGTCCTCACCCACGCCTGGGGCGGACGCCGCACCACCACACCGGTGGCCGACGCGCTCGCCCGCACCGTGCGTCTGCTCGAATCCCTCGGTCACCAGGTGGAGGAGGTCGAGGTCGACCTCGGGGTCGACTGGGAGGAGTTCGTCCTGGCCAACGCCCGTCAGTGGACGGCGAATCTCACGGCCTCGGTCGACGAACTCGGCGCCGCCTTCGGCCGGCCCGTCGACTCCTCGACCCTGGAGCCGGTGATCCTTGCCAGCTACCACTACGGGCAGCGGGTCAGTGGCGCCCAGTTCGTCGCCGCCCTCGCGACCCGGAACCGGGTCGCTCGAAGCCTCGCACGGTACTTCGACGCTCACGACATGCTGCTCACCCCGACCTTGCCGGAGCTTCCCGTGCCCTTGGGCACCTACGCCGAGGGCGCGGAGGCGCTGGATGGTCTCGGCTGGCTCGACCGCCTCTTCGACCGCTCGCCGTTCACCGCGGCGTTCAACGTGGCGGGCACACCCGCCATGTCCGTGCCGGTGACGGCCGATGCCGGGACGGGGCTCCCGGTCGGTGTGCAGTTCGCCGCCGGTTACGGGCGTGAGGGCGGTCTCTTCCGTCTCGCCGGCCAACTCGAAGAGGCAAGCCCGTGGTCGGGCCGAACCCCCACGGTGTGGGCGGGGAACCACACGGGCCACTGAGGATCCCCCCCCCCGCACACGGTGACTCGGCTGTGGCAGTTCTGAGACATTTCCCGCGCTGGCGGGCGGGCAGGAATGGTGTTGACCATGGTTCTGGCGGTGCACACCCGCAGGGCCATTGAGCAAGGCAAGGAGCGTTTTTTGATGCGTACCAACCGGAAGATCGCCGTCGCCCTCGTCGCCACCGTGCTGGCGGGCGCCGCTGGTGGGGGAGTCGCGCAGGCTTCGCCGACAACGAGTGGCAGTGCCGCCCCCTCCGCCTGCCGCCCGGCCAACCACACCGCGGAGATCACCGAGGCGCCCAGCAGCGCGGGGCACCGCCACTACCGCGTCACCCTGACCGCGCCGAGCGGGTACGAGTCGTGCGAGCTGGCCGGTTCGCCCACCGACGTGCGGTTCTCGAACCAGGGCTCGGACAGCGGGATCACCGCCGGCCGCTACGGCGGCCAGGGGGCCGTGGTGACCTTCGGCCCGGGGCACCCGGTGCACTTCGACATCCAGGTTCCGAACAACGGCAGCGGTACGGCCGCGGACGAGGCATCGTTCACACTCCAGGCTCCGGGTGGGGAGATCCCCGGCACGTCCTTCGCCGAGGGCGGGCTCAACGTGGCCGCCGGCACTCTCATCGGTCCGGTCCAGAGCGGCGCCTGACCTCCTCCCGTATACCGGTGGCGTCCCGCCGCAGTGTTGCTGCGGCGGGACGACACCGTCTTTTTTCGCCGAGGAACACCCTCCCACCGACCCCGCGCCGCACGCGCGTTCACCGCCATCCCTCTCCGCACACCGCATCCCCACAGGTCATATGGGTAGAGTCCACACCCAACCCCCCCAGTCGAGGAGCCCTCATGCCCACGCCGGAGAGCAACACCCTGAAGTCTCAGTACGCCGAGAAAGTCACCGCGGACCTTGAGCGGAACACGGCCGAGCAGGAGCGCATCCGGACGGAGATCGCCTCGCTGGAGGAGCAGTTGAGCGGTCTTGAGCAGGACCACGAACTGCTGGTCGGCATGCGTGCCGCGCTCGGTGGGACCGCCACGGTTCCCACGCCGCGCGGGTCCGGCAGGAAGACCGGGACCCGGGTGAGGAGCACACCGGCGAAGGCCGCGGGGAAGAAGGTCACGGTCAAGACGGCTTCCGCGACGAAGTCCGCCTCCGCGAAGAAGTCCGCCTCCGCGAAGAAGACGAGCGGAGCGAAGAGCGCGCCCGCGGGGGAGAAGCCCCGTGCGCTCGGTGACCTGATTCATGAGCACTTGAGCGTGGACCTCGAGCCGCGTACGGCCGGCGAGATCGCGAGGGCCCTGACCACGGCACACCCGCACCGCAACATCAGCGACAATCTCGTGCGCACCACAACGGAGCGTCTGGTGGCCCGCGGCCAGGTGGAGCGAGCCAAGCAGGGCTCGACCGTCTATTACACGGCCTCAACGCGGGACGACTCGGCAACCACCGCGGCTCCGGCCGACAAGGAGCCCGCGTCCGCCGACGCCTGACCCGCGCCGCCGGCCATCGTCCTGGCGGGCCGTGTCACCACCCCGACGCGCCGGCCTCCGGTCCTCGGCGGCAATGGCGCTGGCGGTGGGAATAGCCCTGGCGGTGGGAACGGCCCTGGGGCGCGCAGGGGATTGCCGCGTTCGCTCATAGGCTCCGCAGGCGAATGCGGCGATCCGTCAGGCGCGCGGTCAGCGGCGGCGTGCGGCCCATACGGTGCGTTCGGTGCGTACGGCCAGATCGCCGCCGCGCACAACGCTGTGCGAACTGCTGGTGTCGAGCAGCCGGTCGAGTGCGGCGAGGGGTCGGCCATGTGGTGCATGGAGGCCGATGCCCACACCGGATCGGGCGTGCCGAGGTCCGGCCATACCGTGTCGAGATCGGCCAGGACGCCGGTCACGCGATCCCTGACGCCCTGGGCGCGCGCTTTCCCGCGCAGGCGCCGCAGATGGCCGGCCGATGCGTCGACGGCGGTGACGTGCGCCTCCGGGGAAGCGGGCGAGCAGGGCGAAGGTATCGGCGCCGGTCCCACAGCCCAGGTCCACGATCCGGCGGACGTCGCCCGCGAGTTCGGCACCGCGCCGGGCCGGTCCACCGGCGATCATGCAGGCCGTACTGTACAGGTGAAACTGGACAGTTAAATCTGTAGAAATTAGCGTGGCAGGCATGAGTGAGAACCCGAGCCTGCCGCCCTCGGCGATCCAGGCGTCGCGAGAGGTCCGCGCGGTCATCAGCCGACTGCGGCGCCGCATCATGAAGGCCGCCGAGGTCGAAGACATCACCTTGAGCCAGATGTCCGTCCTGGCCCGCCTGTCCGACAAGGGAGGCGTCACGGCGAGCGACCTCGCGGCCACCGAAGGGGTACGGCACCAGTCGATGACGGCGACGGTCGCGTCGCTCGCCGCCATGGGGCTGGCGGAGCGGAGTCCCGACCCGGACGACGGGCGGCGCCTGCTGATCACGCTGACCGAGGAAGGGCACCGCCGGGTGGCGGAGGGGCGGCAGGCCCGTACGGAATGGCTCGCCGGCCGGTTGCGGGACAGGGCCACGGAGGAGGAGCGCCAGACCGTGATCGCTGCCATGGCCGTACTGCAGCGGCTGACTCATGACTGAGGCCAGGACGGACGCCGTGAGGGAGGCGGACCAGCCCGGTTTCGACCGGCGGCTGCTGCCACCGATGATGCTGGGCTCGGTCCTGAACCCGATCAACTCGACGATCATCGCCGTCGCGCTCATCCCCATCGGCAAGGCCCTGGGCGCGCCGCCCTCGCAGACCGCGTGGCTGGTCTCCGCGCTCTATCTGGCCACCGCTCTCGGGCAGCCGGTCGTGGGCAGGCTCATCGACATCTTCGGGCCGCGCAGGCTCTTCCTCGTCAGCACGAGCCTCGTCGGCGTCGCCGGCGTCGTCGGCACCCTGGCACCGAACCTGTGGGTGCTGGTCGCCGCGCGCGTCCTGCTCGGGTTCGGCACCTGCGCCGGCTATCCCGCCGCGATGGCACTGCTGCGCAGCGAGGCCAACCGCACCGGACGGGACAGCCCCGCCGGTGTGCTGACCGCCCTGGCGGTCACCAACCAGACCATCGCCGTTATCGGCCCGCTGCTGGGCGGCCTGCTGATCGGACTGGGCGGCTGGCGCGCCACCTTCGCGCTCAACGTGCCGCTGGCCGTCGCGGCCGTGCTGCTGGGTCTGCTGCGACTGCCCAAGCCGGCCGGAACGGGCGGCGGCATGGGCGTCGAAGCGGGCACCGAAGCGGGCGGCGGAACGGGTGCCGAGATAGGCGGCGAGTCCCCGCGGCGTGGGCGGCCGGACACCCAACTCGACCTGCCCGGCATGGGCCTGTTCGCCGCGACGCTCATCTCGCTGCTGCTGTTCCTGATGAACCTGCACCTGCGCGACTGGTACCTGCTGGCGATCACCGCCGCCGCGGGGGCCGCGTTCGCGGCGCGGGAGCTGCGGGCCGCCACCCCGTTCATCGACCTGCGGGTGCTGGGCGGCAACACGCCGCTGCTGGTCACCTACGGGCGCGCGCTGGTCTCCTACGTCGTCGCCTACGCCTTCCTCTACGGGTTCACCCAGTGGACCGAGGAGGGCTTCGGGCTCTCGCCCTTCCACGCAGGGCTGGTGCAGATCCCCATGTTCCTCCTGGGGATCGGGGCCTCGATCGTCTCCGGGCGGCGCCAGGGAGTGCGCGGCAAACTGCTCGTCGGCGCGGTCGGACAGATCGTCGCCTGCCTGGTGATGCTGACGCTCCACGGGGACAGCCCGGTATGGATGCTGGTCGTCGTCGCCCTGATCTTCGGCGTCCCGCAGGGACTGAACAGCCTGGCCCTGCAGAACTCCGTCTACTTCCAGGCCGATCCCGAGCGCACCGCCTCCTCGGCCGGCCTGCTGCGTACCTTCGCCTACGTCGGGTCGATGGTCGCCTCCTCCACCACGGCCGCCTCCTTCGGACAACGCGCGAACACCGGCGGCATGCACCACCTCGCCTGGATCATGCTCGGCGCAGGTGTGCTCTTCCTCCTGGTGACCGTCTTCGACCGCACGCTCGGCCGTGTGGCGACGACGGACACACAGGCGGCGAAGTAGACCCCCGAGCAGCCCGGCCCCGCGACCGTACGGATCGCCACCCGGAACCCACATCCCGCAGCCGCGACCTCTCCACCGACAACGCTCCCGCACACGAAAGGCAGGACCATGTCCCGTACCGCCCTGCTGCTCATGGACATCCAGAGCAACCACCTCGCCCACCTGCCCGACGACTACCTGCCCCGTGCCGTGCATGCCCTCAACACGGCCCGCGCCGCCGGGATCCCGGTCATCCACGTGTCACTTCAGCTGCGCCCCGGACACATCGACGCCCACCCCCGCAACAAGATCTTCGGCGCGCTTTGACCTGGCCCGGCTTCGCCACTCGGGCCTGCTCTCCCATGAGGTGTACGAGAGCGCTCTCGTCGTGGTCCCATGCCACGAGGGACGGGATGAGGGGCAGGAGAGCATCCGTCGCCGAGTAGTCCCTGCCTGCCGCGAGCGACTCCGCGACAGGCGACCTGCGGGATGTGGACGCGAAGGCTCATGCCGCAGATCCGAGGCGGCCCGGCCCGCCCCCCCTGCCCCCCCTGCCCCCCCTGCCCCCCCCTGCCCCCCCCTGCCCCCCCCTGCCCCCCCTGCCCCCCCTGCCCCCCCTGCCCCCGCCGAGCCGTGCCCCGGTGGAGGTGTCCGCGCCGGTCCTCACAGGCGGGTGGCCGGTGTCTTCTGCCAGAACGCGCGGGAGAGGATCTTCTGCTGGTGCTTGCCGCGTGTCTTCTTCAGCTTGTCGGTGAAGGTCGATCCGTGCAGAGACGTGGCGGCCGAGATGAAGCCGTGGGAGTGCACGCTCAGCTCCGAGGCTTCGAGTGCCACGACCAGATCCACGAGGTGGTGCGCGTCGCGCGCACGTACGGTGTTGTACACGAGGCGACGCGCGATCACATGGATCAGCGGTGTCCTCGGATGGTCGAGCTTCCGCAGCTGTCTGAGCAGCAAGACGGTTTCCGCCGCCTCGCGTTCGATCGTGCTGCTCAGCACGGCGTCGAGTTCCTCGAACAGTTCCGCGGAGGCGAGGGCCAGGATCAGTGGGGCCGTTGCCACCGCCGGCCCCGCGGCCCGTTCTGCTCCGCCACCATGGAATGCGAGGCGCAAGCCTGGAAATGATCAGGAGGAGAGAGAACGTGGCCATCCCCGGAGACGACACGGCGCTGCCGACCGAAGGGCGATCACCGCTGTGGCGGCGGCTCGCACGCCAGACCGCACTGGGGGCGGCCGGAGCCCTGGGCTCGGGTCTGGTCACCTGGCTGTTGGTGTGGCTCCGGCAGCAGTGAGCCCCGGGCTGTCGTGACGGACGCTCGGGAGTCCTGAGAAAAGCCCGAGAGTCTTGAAGCCAGTCTCATGTGGGCGGCAGCTTCGGGTCCGACCGCTCTCCGCCTGTCGACGCGCCCGCGGAAATTCCCTCGCGCTGCGGCCGGGATGGGCTGAGACTCGTCTCATGACTGACATGGGGGCGTTCCGGGACGCGGTCACCGCGTGGGCGGCGGGTGGCCCCGGCGACTCCGCGCACGAGCTGGCCGCGCGGCTGCCCGTCCGGGCGGCGGTCCTGCTCGAAGGGCCGAGCGATGTCGCTGCGGTCGACGCGCTGGCCGAGAGCCGCGGCCGGGACCTGGCGGCCGAGGGAGTCTGCGTCCTGTCGATCGGCGGTGCGATGAGCGTCGGGCGCTATGCCCGACTCCTCGGTCCACCCGGCCTGGACCTCCGCCTCACGGGACTGTGCGACGAGGCGGAGCGTCCCTACTACGCACGCGGCTTCGAACAGGTCGGTGCGGCGCGGCGCGGCTTCTTCGTCTGCGCGGCGGACCTGGAGGACGAGCTCATCCGCGTGCTGGGCGTGACGCGGGTGGAGGAGCTCGTCGGGGCCGAAGGCGACCTGCGTGCCCTGCGGACCTTCCTGCGCCAGCCCGCGCAGCAGGGCCGCGCCCCGCAGCAGCAGTTCAGGCGCTTCCTCGGAACGAAGAAGGGGCGCAAGATCCACTACGGCCGCGTCCTCGTCGAGGCCCTCGATCCCGACCGGGCCCCGGCCCCGCTCGACGGCCTGCTCTCCAGCCTCTGACCGACTGAGGACGATGGCCCGCGGACCGCGGCGATCGGGGCCCGCGTTCAAGGCGTGGACGCGGTAAGGGTCGCCTTAGTACCGCAGGGTATGGTGGGTGGCTGCGTCCAGGGGAAGGTTGTTCAATGTCACGCGCGATACGGGTCGCCATCGTAGGTGCGGGTCCTGCCGGGATCTACGCTGCCGATGCCCTACTGAAGTCCGATGTCGCTGCGGCTCCAGGGGTCTCCATCGACTTGTTCGAACGGATGCCCGCTCCGTTCGGACTGATCCGCTACGGTGTCGCTCCGGACCACCCCCGGATCAAGGGCATCGTGGCCGCTCTCCACCAGGTCCTGGACAAGCCCCAGGTCCGGCTCTTCGGCAATGTCGACTATCCGAGCGATCTGGCCCTGGATGACCTGCACCGCTTCTACGACGCGGTGATCTTCTCCACCGGTGCCGACGCGGACCGGCCGCTCGACATCCCCGGCATCGGCTTGGACGGCTCCTACGGCGCCGCCGACTTCGTGTCCTGGTACGACGGCCATCCCGACGTCCCGCGCACCTGGCCCCTGGCGGCGGAGAAGGTCGCCGTGCTCGGGGTCGGCAATGTCGCCCTCGACGTCGCCCGCGTCCTGGCCAAGACCGCCGATGAGCTGCTGCCCACGGAGATCCCGCAGAACGTCTACGAAGGTCTCAAGGCGAACAAGGCCCTTGAGGTGCACGTCTTCGGCCGGCGTGGCCCTGCCCAGGCCAAGTTCAGCCCGATGGAACTGCGCGAGCTCAACCACTCCCCGAGCATCGAGGTCATCGTCGACCCCGAGGACATCGAGTACGACGACGGCTCCATCGCCACCAGGCGCGGGAACAAGCAGGCGGACATGGTCGCCTCCACCTTGGAGAACTGGGCCATCCGCGATGTGGGGGACCGCCCGCACAAGCTCTACCTGCACTTCTTCGAGTCCCCGACCGAGATCCTCGGCGACGACGGCAGCGTCGTCGCCCTGCGCACCGAGCGCACCGAACTCGACGGCACCGGAAATGTCCGCGGCACGGGCCGCTTCCGCGACTGGGACGTCCAGGCCGTCTACCGCGCGGTGGGGTACCTGTCCGAGGAACTGCCCAAGCTTCCCTTCGACGCGGTCTCCGGCACCGTCCCGCACGAGGCCGGCCGGGTCCTGGACGGCGACGGCGTCCACATTCCGTCCGTGTACGTCACCGGCTGGATCAAGCGTGGCCCGGTCGGTCTCATCGGCCACACCAAGGGGGACGCCAACGAGACCGTGGCCTGTCTCCTCACCGACCACGCCGCCGGCCGCCTCGAGGTGCCCGCCGAGCCCGGCGAGGACGCGATCGAGGAGTACCTGCGCGAACGAGGCGTGCGGTTCACCACCTGGGAGGGCTGGCACCGCCTGGACGCGCACGAGCGCGCGCTCGGCGAGGCACAGGGCCGTGAGCGCGTGAAGGTCGTGGAGCGCGAGGAGATGCTCGACGCGAGCGGCGCGTAGGTACCCGCTCCGCCGACCGGATCGGTGACAGGGCTCTCGGTGGTCCGTCGCTCAAGGCGGGTATCGAAACCGGCGCGATCTGACCGGCCTTCTCGTAGTTCAGCGGGATACGACAGCGGCCTTCGTCTGATCCTTTGCTCCGTCACGGAGGCAGAGGAACAGCACGAAGGCCGCTGTCGTGTGTCCGGGGTGTCAATCGGTCAATCGGACCTTGTCAGTATCCAGAATCCCGTTTACTGTCGTTTCTTATGATCGGCTTCGATGAGCGCTTCCTGACCCGCAACGGCCTCGCGGCGCAGCAGTTGGCCGTTCTCCTGCTGAAGTACGAGCCGGACGCCCGGCTGCCGCGCATCCGGGATTTCGCCGAGAAGCTCGGTGTCGGCAACGGGACGGTGCAGGCGGCGCTCCAGATACTGGAGAGAGCGGGCGCCATCGAGACAACGGCACGCGGCCACCTGGGAACCTTCCTGGTCGGCTCGGACCGCGCCGCTCTCTGGCGGCTGTCCGGGCTCGGCACGCTGCTCGCGGCGATGCCCCTGCCGTACTCCCGCCGTTACGAGGGGCTGGCCACCGGGCTGCGGTCGGCGTTCGAGGCGGCGGGCGCTCCGTTCGCGATCACCTTCATGCGCGGTGCCGGTGCCCGTACGGCCGCGCTGCTCGCCGGCAAGGTCGATCTGGTGGTGCTCTCGCGGTTCGCCGCCGACCGGCTGATCGAGGAGCACCCGGTGGAGCTGGTCGCGGATCTGGGGCCGGCGACCTATGTGGGCGCGCACGGCCTGCTGCTGCGGCACGGTCTGGACCCGGACGCGCCGGGACTGCGTGTCGCGGTCGACCCGGCGTCGGAGGACCAGCGCATGCTCGCCGAGCGCGCGTTCGCCGGGCGTACCGATATCGAGTGGGTGGAGGCGTCGTACATGCACCTGCGCGATCTGTTCGAGCGGGACAGGGCCGATGCGACGGTCTGGAATCTCGATGAGGTACAGGCGCTGCTCGGGGAGAGCGTGGACGTGCGGCCGTTGGGCGACGAGGTGACGCGTGAGCTGTCTCTGCGCAACTCCAGCGCCGCGGTGATCGGCAGGGCCGAGGGTGCGACGGCCCTCGGTGCGGTCCGGGATTCGCTCGACCTGTCGGTGATCACTGATCTTCAGGCCGAGGTGTTGAGGGGGGAGCGCACTCCCATGTACTGAGCCCCTCCGGCGTCGGCCCCTTTGGCGCGTAGCCCCTCCGGCGCGCACCCGGCGTGTACCGACCCTCCCTCCGATCGGCCGCGACATTCCGAGGCTGCCGCACGGAATCAACGTACAAGATCCTGGTTACTGTTTCTTGTGTCGCCCGGCGGAAGCCGCCTCAGCCAGCGAGGAAAGACGATGGATGACCAGCTTGCCCTCCGCATCCAGCTGTTCCGTGAAAGCGGCCAGGTCAGACCCCAGGTCGCCGAGTTCGTCGCGCACGAACTGGACGCCCTGGCCGCCGAGGGGTTCACCATCACCGAGGACACCAGCTCCATGCTCACCAGCCATCTCATGATGGCGCTCAACCGGCTCCTCGACGGCACACCGATCGAGGGGTTCACGACCGACGAGCAGGTGGCGGCCGAACTCACCGACCATCCCGAAGCACTCGACAGGGCCCGCGCCCTCGCCGGACGGGCTCAGCGGGCGCTGGGCGCGCCCCTGCCGGACTCCGAGATCAATTTCCTGGGCCTGCACCTCGCCGTGCTCGCCCGTGCCACACCGAAGCAAAGGACTCAGCCATGACGAAGATCCTCACCGGCGGCGTCGGCAAGACCGAGGTCGCTGACACCGTCTCCAAGCTCTCCCTCGACGGCCTGGAGATCACCCTGTCCAACGACATGGACGCCGCGATGAAGCTGCGTACGGGCCAGGCCGACTACTACCTCGGCACCTGTCACACCGGAGCCGGCGCCTCGCTCGGCGTCCTCGTCGGCCTGCTGGGCCAGGCGCTGTGCCACACCTTCGGCCGCTCGGTGCCGACCGAGGAGGAGGTCGCCGCCCTGCTGGCGGACGGCAAGAAGGTCTTCGGCTTCGCCATCGACCAGATCGACGTACTCGCCCCGGTCATGGCCCGCGCGATCGCCGCGCGCGGCTGATCCGGGCATCCCGCCAGGGCACCAAGGAGATCCCCCGTGAGCACCGCCGTCCTCGCAGCGAGTACGAGTCTGGATCTCTCGCTGCCGCAGAAGCTGTTCGTCATAGCCCTGTGCGCGCTGACCGCGTTCATCGCGCACCTGGCACTGGCCGTCTTCAACGACGGCGTCCGGCCGTTCCTGCTCGACTTCATCCAGGGCCGTACCACCCGCAGTGCCACCACGGCGGTGTCCTTCGGGCTCTCCGCCGGCTTCATCTTCGGCCTCGGCGCACCGATGGCCCTGGCCAGCGGCGTCCTGAACCCCTGGCTGCTCTTCCTGCCCACCGACATCCTCGGCATCCTCGCCCCCCGGAAGTGGCTCGCGCCGCTGCTCGGCGGCGCGTGGGGCGCGGTGGTCGTCTTCGGCCTCAACGGGGCCAACGACGTGGCACACGACCTGCCCGTCGACTTCCTGACCGCGATGCAGCAGATGTCGACGCCGATCCTGTTCCTGTTCACCCTCTTCCCGGTGCTCGCCATCACCAGGCAGTTCGGGCGGCTGCGCGGCGGACTCGCGGCCGTGCTGGAAGTGGCGCTCGTGGTCATGACCATGAAGCTCTGGCCCAGCGTCTTCGCCGGTTCCCTCGCGATGGCGGTCGGGGTGCTGCTGCTCATCGGCTTCGCCGTCCGCAAGGACCTGCTCCAGCGCCGGACCGACCGGGCCGCCGCCCGCGCGGCCGGGGACAGCGGCGGATCTGGTACGGGACCGGTCGGACAGGCGGCCGGGGGAGCGGTCGGAGAACCGGCCGGGGACGACCCGATGGCCTCCCTCTTCAGCTCCAGCGCGCTGCGGCTGCGCCGGCATCTGCCCCTGTTCATGGTGCTGGGCGCCGGTATCTGCGTACTGGCCCAGATGCATGTCTTCGGCGGCGGCGAGGCGACCAGCTTCCTGATCGCCAAGGGGCAGTACGGCGAGGCCGCCCAGGTCGACTTCTACCGCGTCTTCGGTTTCGTTCCGCTGATCGCGACGACCGCGCTCGCCTCCGGCGCGTACGGCATCGCCGGGTTCACGCTCGTCTACCCCCTCGGCTATCTGATGCCGAACCCGGTCCTCGCTGCCGTCGTCGGCGCGGTGGTCTTCGCCCTCGAAGTGCTGGCCCTGTCCTCCATCGGCAAACTCCTCGGCAAGCTGCCCAGCGTGCGCGACTCCTCCGAGTATCTGCGCGGCGCGATCTCCGAGACCCTGCAACTCGCGATCCTCTTCGGCTCGCTGCTCGCGGCCAATGTGATGGGCGGCGGACTGGCGATCCTGATCGTCGGCGGGCTCTACCTCCTCAACGAGGCGATGGGCAGGCCCGTGGTGCGTATGGCGGCGGCGCCCGCGGCGGTCATCGTCGGCGGCGTTCTCCTCAACGTCCTCTACTGGCTGGACCTCTTCACCCCGGTGAAGGGCTGACCACCGCCCGGCCCCCCGCCCGGACCCCATCCGGCCCCGGCACCCGCCCCCGGCTCCCGGCCCCCACGCCAGGAAGGCACCCGCACCCATGCACCACCTCACCACTGTCGCCGGGCCGCTGCCCGTTGCCGCCGTACGCGGCCCGGCGCTCGCCCATGAACATCTGGTCCTCGATCTCGACCGTACGGGCGACGGCGCCGCGGTCCTCGACGCCAAGCGCCACCGGAGTGCCGTCACCACCGAACTGTCCGCCCTGCGGGAGGAGTTCGGGCTCTGCCTGGTCGTCGAGCTGACCTGCCGGGGCATGGGCCGCGACCCGCGCGCGCTGGCCCGCGTCTCCGCGGAGTCAGGGGTCGCGGTCGTAGCCGCCACCGGCTGGTACTACGAACCGTTCCATCCCCACGACATCGGTACGGCGAGCGTCGAACAGCTCACCGAGACGCTCGTCCACGAGATCACCGCCGGGTTCGGCGACACCGGGATCCGGCCCGGGGTGCTCGGGGAGATCGGCAGCCACGGGGACCGTCCGAGCGAGCCCGAGACCCGCGCCCTGCTCGCCTCCGCGCGCGCCGCGCTCGCCACCGGCCTGTCCGTCGCCACCCACGCCCAGCTGGGGCGCGGCGGCCCGGCACAGCTGGAGCTGCTCACGGGTACGGGGCTGCCCGCGCACCGGATCTCGATCGGACACCAGGATCTGCTGGACGAGCCGTCGGTCCACCGTGAACTGGCGGCGAGCGGGGCCTACGTCGCCTTCGACACCGTCGGCAAGGAGAGCTATCAGAGCGACGGGACCCGGCTGCGGCTGCTGCTGGCCCTGCTGGAGGCCGGACACGCGGACCGTGCCCTGCTGAGCTGCGACATCTCGCGCCACGGCTATCTGGAGGCGGAGGGCGGGCAGGGATACGGGCACCTCTTGCGGTCCTTCCTGCCCCGGCTGCGCGCGGCGGGCGTGGACGACGACCTGATCGACCTGATGACGCGCCGCAACCCGGTGCGTTTCCTGACCGGAGCGGACCCCGACGCGGACCCCGGAGCTGACCCCGGCGTGGCTACCGGCACCGGCACCGGCATTGCCACCGGCACCGGCACCGGATTCGGCTCCGACGCGGAGGAGATCTGACATGTCCGTACAGCTTCCCGAGACCTTCCCGCTCGCGACCTTCACCCTGGAGGACGCGACCGACCGGCAGTTCCGGCTGCTCGAAGCCACCGCCGCGCACTTCGAGGGAGCGCAGCTCTTCGAAGCGGACGCCGGTGTCGTTCCCGGGCCCGGCCGCCCCCGTACGACCGCGCGCGTCGAAGCCGTCCTCGCCGATTTCTTCGGCGCCGACGACGCCGCCCTCGTCCAGGGCGCGGGTACGGGCGCGATCCGCGCCGCGCTCCAAGCGGTCCTCTCACCCGGCGACCCGCTGCTGATCCACCGGGCCCCCCTCTACCGGACCACCGCCGTCACCCTGCGCGGCCTCGGCGTCCGCACCACCGAGGCCGACTTCAACGACCGTACGGCGCTGCGCGCGGCCCTGGACTCCGGAGCCTTCCGCTGGGCCTACGTCCAGCACACCCGGCAGCGGCTCGCCGACTCCTACGATCCGGGCGAGGTCATCGCGGCCTGCCGCGCCGCCGGGGTCCGCACGGTCGTCGACGACAACTACGCGGTGCTGCGCGTACCCGCCTGCGGAGTGGAACTCGGCGCGGACGCCTCCTGTTTCTCCCTCTTCAAACTGCACGGCCCCGAGGGCGTAGGAGCCGTCGTCGGCACCCGCGACCTCGTCGCACGCGTACGCGCCGACAACTACTCCGGCGGCGGTCAGGTCCAGGGCCACCAGGCCCTCGACGCGCTGCGCGCCCTCACCCACGTCCCCGTCATGTGGGCCATCCAGTCCCAGGTCGGCACCGAGGTCGCCGAGCGCCTCGCCGCCGGCGAGGTACCCGGCGTCGCCGAAGTCCGCCTCGCCAACGTCCAGGACCGCTGCCTGCTGGTACGCCTGGACCGCCCGGTCGCACGCGAGCTGCCCGCCGCGGCCGCACGCCACGGCGCCGCGCCCTACCCCGTGGGCTCGAACTCCCGCTACGAGATCGCCCCGCTCTTCTACCGGATGTCGAGTTCCTCGCTCCACGACGCTCCCGAGCTGGCCGACCGGGTGGTACGGATCAACCCGATGCGGGCCGGAGCCGACCTCGTGATCGGCATCCTGAGCCGCGCTCTGCACGACCTGAAGGGCTGATGGCCGTGTTCCTGGACACCCTCCTCACACGCAATCCCGCGCTGGCCGACACCGCCGCCGCTCTGCACCGCTCCGGCGCGATCCCGCCCGACACCTACGTCATCGACGCCGACGCCGTGGAGGCCAACGCGCGGCTGCTGGCCGGTGAGGCCGAACGGCTCGGCCTCACCCTCTGGTTCGTCGTCAAGCAGCTCGGCCGCAACCCCCCTCTCATCCGGGCCATCGCCCGGCACATCCCGCGATCCGCCGCCATCGACGTCTCCGAAGCACGCACCCTCCACGCGGCCGGCGCGCGGCCCGGCAACCTCGGCCATCTGGTGCAGATTCCCCACCGCGCCCTGCCCGAGACACTCGCCTGGCGCCCCGAAGCGGTCACCGTCTTCGACCTCGACAACGCCCGCGCCGTCTCCGCCGCCGCCGGCCGGCTCGGCCTGAGCCAGGACCTGTTCGTACGGATCGAAGGCGCCCCCGGTGCTGTCTACCCAGGCCAGGAGGGCGGCGTCCCGCTCGACGCGCTCGACGACTTCGCCGCCGCCGTCGAGCGGCTGCCGTCCGTACGGCTCGCCGGCGTCACCGCCTTCCCCTGCGTGCTGTGCGACCCCGCCACCGGACAGCCCGCACCCACTCCCACCTTCGAACTCGCCCTCAAAGCGAAACAACTCCTGGCCGCCCGGGGCCACACCGTCAAACTCAGCGCCCCGAGCGCCACCTCCATGGCCACCCTGCCCATGCTCGCCGAGCTGGGCGCGACACACGGCGAGCCCGGCCACTCCCTCACGGGGACGACCCCGCTGCACGCCGTCGACCCGCACCAGCCCGAACAACCCGCCTACGTGTACGTCACCGAGATCGCCCACACCCTGGCCGACGGCCGCCCCGCCCTCCACGGCGGCGGCTTCTACGCCCGCGCCGACATCCGCGACGCCCTGCTGCCACGCACCGGACTGCGTCTCCGTGTCCAGGACGCGCCCGCCGAGAACATCGACTACTACCGACTGCTCGACGCGCCCCCCGCCGGCACCGAGGTCCGGGCCGGCGAATGCGCGCTGCTCGCCTTCCGCACCCAGATCTTCGTCACGCGCTCGACCGTCGCCGTCGTCACCGGCCTCAGCACCGGCCGGCCCCGGCTGACCGGCCTGTACGACGCGCAGGGCCACGCTCTGTCAGGAGCCCCCGCATGAGCGAGAAGACCGTCATCGTCGTCCTCGACGGATTCGGCATCGGCGCCATGCCCGACGCCGGCGTACTCCGGCCCGCCGACGTCGCCGCCGACACCTGCCGGCACGTCCTGGACCACTGCCGCCGGATCCTGGGCCGGCCCTTGCGCCTGCCCACCCTCGGGGCCCTCGGCCTCGGCCTGGTCCACCCGCATCCCGACCTGGCCCGGCACACCGAACGGCCCGTCGCCGTCGGCCGGGCCGCCCTCGGCTACTCCGGCGCGGACACCTTCGCCGGCCACCAGACCATGATGGGCGCCGACTTCAGCCACGTCACCGTCGCCCGCCTCGCCGACCACCTCCCCGAAGTGACCTCCGCGCTGACCGCCGCGGGCCACCGGGTCGAACGCCTCGGCCACCGGCCGCTGCTCGTCGCGGACGGCACCGTCCTGATCCACGACAACCTCGAAGCCGACCCCGGTATCAACTGGAACGTCACCGGGCGCCTCGACGACCTTCCCTTCGACCGGATCCTCGCCATCGCCCGTACGGTACGCAGCGTCGCGCCCGTCGCCCGGGTGATCGCCGTCGGCGGACACGCGGACGGCCCGCTGCCCGCCTACGTACGCGACGGCGACGGCGGAACCCACGGCCTCGACACACCCGCCACGGGCCTCTACCGCAACGGCGGACTTCAGGTACAACACCTGGGCGCGCCCGTCGACCACACCCGTCAGCTTCCCGAGCGGGCCGCCCGCGCGGGCGTCCCCGTCACCCTCGTCGGCAAGGCGGTGGACATCCTGACCTGCGACGCGGCCGTCCGCCGTCCCGCCGTCGCCACGGCAGACGTGCTGGCACACACGGAGGAAGCGGTACGGGCCCCCGGCACCGGGCTCGTCGTCGCCAACGTCCAGGAGACCGACCTCGCCGGCCACCAGCAGGACGCGCGCGAGTACGGCCGCGTCCTGGAACAGGTCGACGCGGGACTCGCGGTGCTCGTGGAGTCCATCGGCCGGCAGGGTGGCCGGCTCGTCGTGACCGCGGACCACGGCAACGACCCCACCATCGGGCACCCGAACCACACCCGCGAGTACGTACCGGTCCTCACCTACCGACCGGACGGAGCGGGAATCGAACTCCGCGAGGACGCGACGACGCTCGCGGATGTGGGCGCGGCCACCGCGGAGTGGCTCGGGCTTCCCCCGGTGACCTGAGCAGGGCTGCCGGGTAGCCGGGCGGCCGGGCGCCTGCCGGCCCGGCAGCCGGGTCTCAGCGCCGATCGAGACGCGCGGTCAGGAGGTTGGCGTCCCCGCCCGTGGTGAGCGCACCGCTGCTGACGTAAACGGTGTCTTCGTCGACGGCGACGGCCGTCGTGTTCTGGAGGCCGTCGCTCTGGTCGAGGACGGTGCGGTCGGGCCTGCCCGGGGTGATGAGCACCACCTTGCTGGGGATGTTGAGGGCGGCCAGCAACTGGTCACCCCGCCCCGTGAAGGCGAAGTCGTCGACGCTGTCCAGCCCCGAGGCCCTGACCTGGGGCGTCCCGGCCGTTCCCCGGCCCGTCAGCGGGATGCGCAGGATCGTTCCATGATCGATGTTTGACACCCACACGGCACCGTTGTGCACCTTCACACCGTTGGCACCGAAGAAGTGGGTCGGGGAGAGGCCGGGCCCCTCGGCCCACACCGTCGCCGTTCCGCCGTGCGGACGGACCTGCCACACCTTTCCCCGCGTGGAGTCGGTGATGTAGAAGTTCCCCGTGCTGTTGTCCCGGGCGAGCCCGTTGGCGAAGCTCGCCGCCGGCAGAGCCGCGATACGCGTCGGCTCGCCGCCGGGAGGCAGCTTCCACAGACCGGTGAGGTGCCTGTCGCCCGCGGAGTACAGGAAGTAGAGAGTGCCGTCCTCGCCTCGTTCGATTCCTGTCACGGAGGCGACGCCGACACTCGGGGTGTTCACCCCTCCGTCCGCCGGGAGCGGCATGGTGGCCAGCACCTCAACGCGTCCGTCGAGGGACACGTGTGCCACCTGACGGGACAGGATGAGGCCGACGTCGGCCGAACCGTCCGGCTCCACGATGACGCTCTCCGCCACCTGCCCGTTCGGCCGGTCGAAGTGAGCCACGATGTGTGGGTCCGAGAGGGGTGGTGTGGCCGCTTCGGCTGTTGCCGAGACCGCGGTGAACCCGATCATCGCGCTCGCGGTGGCTACGGCCAGGCGGACGGCAAGGTGTTTGTGCACGAGTGACTCCGTATCCGATGTGTTGCCGGCGTCGGGCCACAGCGGCGACCCGGGCGGGCCGAAGGCTGTTCGCGCCCGCGCCCCGTGTCGGTAGTCGCCTGTGTGACCTGCCGGGGAACAGCGTCGGTCTCTGCGTGCCGCGCAGCCAGTACCCCGCTCAACCCTGGAATCGCAGTACCACGCTAATGACCTCCCGGTAAGCGACAATGGGGCCATGAGCCGGCCGGACAACTCCCTGGGTGAGGCACTGCGTGCCTGGCGCGACCGCCTCACGACGGACGACGTCGGCCTGCCGGCCACGGGACGCCGTCGGACGGCCGGGCTGCGTCGCGAGGAGCTCGCGTCACTTGCCGGAATCTCCGTCGACTACCTCCTGCGCCTTGAGCAGGGCCGGGCCCGCTGCCCGTCGCGCCATGTGGTCGCCTCGATTGCCCGTGCGCTGCGCCTGACGGGCGACGAGGTGTGCCATCTGCATCTTGTCGCTGGACTGCTCCCGCCGGTGCCGGGTGAGGTTCCGCAGGAGGTACCGCCGAGCGTCGACCGGCTCATCAGCCGTTGGGAGGGCATTTCCGTGGGAGTGTTCTCGGCCTCGTGGACCCTGCTGACCTGGACGCGGTCCTGGGCGGCCTTGCTGGGCGACCCGGAGACCCGACCACCGCGGGAACGGAACCTGGTACGAGCGGTCTTCGCCGAACCGTCCACGGCTGACCGCTCCGTCCTCTTCCCCACCACCGACCGGAGCGACGTCGCCTTCAAAGCGGCTCTTGTCGCCGATCTGCGGCTCGCTCGCGCCGCGTACCCGGGGGAGAGAGGACTCGCCGAACTGGTCGAGGAGACCGCACGGGTCAGCGCCGACTTCCGGGAGCTGTGGGCCACCGCGACGCTTGGTTCGCGCCTCGGCGGCCGTACGCGGATCCAGCACCCGCTCGTCGGGGAGATCGTGCTGGACAGCGATGTGCTGAAGGTGCCGGACCACGACGTGAGGATCATGACGTACACCGCAGAGCCCGGCACACCGGACGCGGAGAAGCTCGGCCTTCTGCGGGGCACCGCCGTCCGCACCGCACTGCCGCTTCCCGCCGGATGAGGCAGGCGGCGAGGCGGCGGTGCCAGGGGCACGCGCGCACTCCGAAGCCCCAGGTGTTCACCGAACCGATCTTCGGGCAGATGTTCGGCCTGTATCCTCATCACCATGACAGCTGCCCCTTCCTCACCGCCGGGCCGTGTCGCACCCCCCGCCCAACGCGGACTCCTGACCGAGCGCATCGCGCGTCAGCTGGAGCACGACATCCGGTCCGGAGAGATCGCCGTGGGGACCAAGCTGCCCTCGGAGCGCGAGCTGGCCGTTCAGTTTCACGCCAGCCGGAACGTGGTGCGTGAGGTGCTGCGGCGGCTGGAGGCCCAGCACCTGATCCAGGTCGAGCCGGGCCGGGGTTCGTTCGTATGCGAGCAGACGTCCCAGCAGGCGCGCAACTACGACGCGCTGTACCGCGCGGGACGCCCCACGGTCCGGCAGCTCATCGAGGCGCGGCTCCCGCTGGAGGTGGAGACCGTCCGGCTGGCGACGGCGCGGGCGACGGAGGAGGACATCGCCACGATCCGGGCGGCCAGGGACGCCCTGGAAACGGCGACCGACTTCGTCCGCAAGGCCCAGGCGGACGTCGATTTTCATGACGCGATCGCGGCCGCGAGCGGCAATCCCGTTCTCCGGATCATGCTGTCGTCGATCAGCGGGATGATGTTCGAGATGATGCTCCGCTCGAATTCCGATCCGTCGATCGGTGAGCCGGGCATTCCGCACCACCCCGAGATCTTCGAGGCGATCGTCGCGCGCGATGTCGAGTTGGCCTGCGAACGCATGCGCGCGCATCTCACTCTGGGCCTGCGCACCTATGGCGCGGATCTCGATCTGAACGTGAACGTGATGGCGCGTCAGCACATCGAGACGCTGCTCGGCGAGTCCAACGGCAGTGGCAGGCACTGACCGTCGCGCCCTGAGCACCGTCCGGACCGCACGGGCGCGTTCGGGCACGGTCGGCTTCTCCCCGGGGCGTCGCGCGTCCTGCGTGGCTGCCTGCTCGTCTCCCCAGGTGTCCGGTTCCCCGGCGGCATCGGCTGCTTAGCTCTCCGTGGTGTGCCGGTCCGCGTGCGTGTTTCCGGGCGTTCGAGGCTGGTCAGGGTGTGGGGTCCGCTGTTACGGTCCATCTGGTCCTACCAGTTGGACCAGATGGACCGGTATGCATCACATCAGAAAGACGAGGACAAGGATGTCCACGAGCAGCCAGTTCCTCAGTCGGCGCTCTTTCGGCAAGATCGCCGCCGGTGCCGCGGCCGCGACGGGTGTGGGGTCGCTCAGCGCCTGTTCGGCCCGCGGCGATACGCCGTCTCCGAACGCACCGCTCAGGATCATGGCGATCAACCACGTCTGGTCCCAGGCGATCGGTCGTCGCACGAAGGAGTTCGAAGACCGGATCGGACGCAAGGTCTCCATGGTCCTGCTCACCGCGGACCAGCTCGCCAGCAGCTACAACGTCAAACTCAACGCCTCCGCCACCGACGTGGACGTCATGATGGTCCGGGCGCTCCAGGAACAACTGGTCTTCGCGCACAACGGCTGGCTCGCCGATCTCACCGACCGGGTCGAGGGCGACAAGGCGTACGACTGGCGCGACTTCCAGAAGGCCCCGCGCGACGGGTCGGTCACCGCGGGAAAGGTGCTGAGCGTCCCCGTGGTGACCGAACGCCCGGCGCTCTACTACCGCAAGGACCTGGTCGAGGATCTCGGCGGTCCGCCCCGCACGCTCGAAGAGCTGATGGCGATATCGCTGGACCTCACGAACCGGCGCAAGGGCTTCTACGGCTACGTCGGGCGGGGCCAGCGCAGCGGCGCCGTCACCCAGTGGTCGAGCTTCCTCTACTCCTTCGGCGGGGACTTCGTCGTCGACGGAAAGTCGGGCATCGGCACGCCCGAAGCACTGGCCGCGTACCAGTACTACGGCGATCTGCTCGACCGGGCAGGCCCGCCCGGTGCCACCAACATGAGCCTCGAACAGGCCATGCCGATCTTCGCTCAGGGCAAGGCGGCGCTCTTCGTGGACGCCGACGCGGTCTACAGCAACTTCCTCGACCCGAAGATCTCGACGGTGGGGGAGACGGTGGGCTTCGCCCCGTTCCCGGCCGGCCCGGCCGGGGCCCGGCCGCACAACATCCCGTCCTGGAGCCTGGGCATCAACGAGTTCTCCCTGCTGCGCGACGACGCCTGGGAGTTCATCCGGTGGGCGTCGAGCCCCGAGATGGTGGCCGAACTCCAGGCGGCCGGAATCCCGGGCGCCCGCCAGTCGGCGTGGTCGGACGCCAAGACCCTCGCCTCGTTCCCGCCCGAGCTGGCGAAGAGCATGCGGATCAACGCGGAGCGGGGCATCGGCTACGACCGGCCCCGGGTCCTCCAAGTCGGCCGGGCGCGGGACATCATCGGCCGTCCGCTGGTGGCCGGAATCCTCGGCGACCCCGTGGCACCCGTCGCCCGGGATGCCCACGCCGAGTTCGCCGATTTCCTCGTCCGCGACAACCGCCACCAGGAGTCCTGATGTCCACCACCGAGGTCTCCCGCACGGTGTCCGGCCGCCCGGCCGGCACGTCCCCGCCCGGGACGGGGTCCCGCACGCGGAAACCGCGGACGTTCGAGCAGGCCAACCGGCGCCTGAAGTGGGCGATGCTCGCCCCGGCGCTGATCTTCGTGGGCCTGATGATCGTCTTTCCCCTGGTCTTCACGCTCAACCTCAGCCTCACCGACGCCTTCGGCGCGGTGAACGCCGAGAAGGGCTACATCGGGCTGCGGAACTTCGCCGACGCACTGGGTGATTCGCGCCGCTTCTGGCCCGCCGCCCAACGCACCGTGATCTTCACCGTCGGTGCCGTGATCATGGAGACGGTGCTCGGTCTCGCCCTGGCGATGCTCATGCGCAAGCCGTTCCGCGGCATGCGATGGGTCCGTACCGTTCTCATCATTCCGCTGCTCACCACGCCGGTGGCGATCGGCATCCTGTGGCTGCTCATCCTCGACCCCACCAACGGCATCGCCAACCACCTCCTCGGCTCGGTCGGGCTGCCCCCGCAGGAGTTCCTCGGCTCGGTGAGCCAGTCGCTGCCGACCCTGATGCTCATCGACGTCTGGCAGTGGACACCGATGATGACCCTGCTGCTGCTCGCCGGTCTGACCACCATCCCGGAGGAGCCGGAGGAAGCGTCCCGTGTGGACGGAGCCAACGCCTGGCAGCGGTTCCGCTACGTCATCCTGCCGATGCTCGGCCCCACACTGGCCACCGCTCTCGTACTGCGCGCCGTCGATGCACTCAAGACCTTCGACATCCTGTACGCGACGAAGGGCGCGGGCGGCGGCTCGGACTTCGAGGCGGAGACCCTCAACGTCTACGCCTACGGCCTCACCTTCGACTACCAGGAATACGGCCTGGCCTCGGCCGTCCTGATCCTGTTCACGCTCTTCATCATCGGCGTCGTGGTCCTGCTCCGCCGCCGTGCCGGAAGGAAGTCCGCATGAGCGCCACCCTCTCTTCCTCCCCGCGGGAGACCGCCGCAGGTCCGCCCCCGGCCACCTCCGTCCGTGGCCGCAGGCGCCGGAACTGGTCCTGGCTGAGGGGAATCGCCATCGCCCTGGTGGTGCTCGTCTTCGCGCTGCCGATCATCTGGATGTTCGCCGCCGCGTTCAAGACGAACGTCCAGGTGACCGACCCGAGCGTCGGGCTGTGGTTCTCACCGACGCTGGAGAATTTCCGCAGCGTCCTGGAGGCCGGTCAGATCCTCCGGTCGATGAGCAACTCCCTGATCGTCGGCTTCGCGTCCACCGTGTTCTCCGCGATCATCGCGGTGCCGGCCGCCTGGGCGGTGGGGCGGTTCCGGATGCGCCGCACCGGGTCCCTCATCCTCGTCGCGCGCATCATTCCCGCGATTTCGCTGCTCGTCCCCTGGTACTACCTGTTCGTGCAGGCGGGCATGGTCGGCTCCTACACCGTGCTGATCCTGAGCCACATGTTCGTATCGGTCCCCCTGATCCTCTGGATCATGATCAGCTTCTTCGAGGGCCTGCCGGTCGAGCTGGAGGAAGCCGCCCGTACGGACGGACTGTCCGCGTTCGGCGCCTTCTGGCGCATCTCGCTGCCGCTCGCGGCGCCGGGCACCGCCACCGCGTCCCTGCTGGCGTTCGTCTTCAGCTGGAACAACTTCATGTTCGCGCTGATCTTCGCGGACGAGCACACCCAGACCGTGCCCGTGACGCTGTTCAACTTCATCTCCTACGCGAGCACGGACTGGGGTGGCCTGATGGCCGCCGCCACCCTCATCACACTGCCGGTCCTCCTCGCCGCACTCCTCGGACAGAAGTACCTCGTGGCCGGGCTGACCTCGGGTGCCTCCAAGGGCTGAACCACACACGACAGCCCGGCCGCTGTCCCCTCCTCGACCTTTCTCCGTTACCCCCCACTGTCCGCACCGCAAGCTCAGGAAGAGCGTATTCATGAAGATCGTCGACACCAAGGTCGTCGTCACCAACCCCGGCCGCAACTTCGTCACCCTCAAGATAACGACGGACGAAGGCATTTCGGGTCTCGGCGATGCCACGCTCAACGGGCGGGAACTCGCCGTCGCCAGCTACCTCCAGGACCATGTCGCACCGCTGCTCATCGGTATCGATCCGCACCGCGTCGAAGACACCTGGCAGTCGCTGTACCGGGGTGCGTACTGGCGCCGCGGCCCGGTGACGATGGCCGCGATCGCCGCCGTTGACGTCGCCCTGTGGGACATCAAGGCCAAGGCCGCCGGTCTTCCCCTCTACCAGCTGCTCGGCGGCGCGAGCCGCGAGCGCGTCGGAACCTACGGACACGCCAACGGGCAGGACGTCCCCGAGCTGTTCGACTCGATCCGCGCCCGGCTGGCCGAGGGCTACCCGGCGATCCGGATACAGACGGGCATCCCGGGCCTGAAGACCGTATACGGCGTGCACCACGGGGCCGGCCCCGACGGGGACGGCCCCGTGCCGCACCAGCAGGCCCGTCCGGTGGTGGAGGACTGGGACACCGCGGCCTACCTGCGGCACATACCGACGGTCTTCGAGGCGGTCCGCGGCGAATTCGGTCCGGAACTGCCCCTGCTGCACGACGCCCATCACCGGCTCACGCCGATCCAGGCGGCTCAGCTGGGCAAGGACCTTGAGCCGTACCGTCCGTTCTGGCTGGAGGACTGCACGCCCGCCGAGGACCAGGACGGCCTGCGCCTGGTCCGCCGGCACACGACCACACCGCTCGCGATCGGCGAGGTCTTCAACTCCGTGTACGACTATCAGACGCTCGTGAGTGAGAAGCTCATCGACTACGTGCGCTCCGCGGTCACCCACTTCGGTGGTGTCTCGCCGCTGAAGAAGCTCTTCGATTTCGCCGCGCAGCACCAGATCAAGAGCGCCATTCACGGGCCGGAGGACATCTCACCGGTCGGCATGGCCGCCGCCATCCACCTCGATCTGGCGATCCACAACTTCGGCATTCAGGAGTACGCGGGGTACACGCCGCTGACCCACGAGGTGTTCCCGCACGCCTACACCTTCACCGACGGACATCTGCACCCCGGCGAGACGCCGGGCATCGGTGTGGAACTCGACGAGGACCTCGCCGCCGCCCACGGATACGAGGCCGCTTATCTGCCGGTCAACCGCCTCCTGGACGGTACGGTCCACGACTGGTGACCGTTGACACCGACCCGGTGCGCTGACAGAGGCCCGGCGCGCTGGCGGAGGTCCGGGTGCGAAGCCCTGGGACGAACGGCCCCAGGGCTTCGCCGTGTGGAGAGGGAGAGGGAGAGGGAGGGGGAGCCGCCGGGGCCGCGGCCGGTCCCCCGTTCCGGTCGCGGCCCCGCGCTCAGGGGTGTTGACGTTGTTTCACGAGCCGCAGGCGCCGCCCGCCGACGGCTCCTCGGCGGTCGCCGTCGCCGGGGCGCAGGCGCCGAGCCGTACGAGGGCGGGCTCCGGGGCGCGGCCGCCTCCGCCGTCGGCCCGGTCGGCGGCCGGTGCGTTGAAGAGTCCGGCGCCGCCGCACACCCCGGTCTCGGGGAGGGTGAGTTCGACGCGGTCGGCGGAGTCGAGGTCGCCCGCGATCGCCGCTGCGATGGAGCGGACCTGCGCGTAACCGGTCAGGGCGAGGAAGGTCGGGGCGCGGCCGTAGGACTTCATGCCGACCAGGTACACACCGGGCTCGGGGTGGGAGAGCTCGCGGTGACCGTGCGGGTAGACGGTTCCGCAGGAGTGCTGGTTGGGATCGATCAGCGGGGCCAGCGCGGTGGGTGCCTGGAGGCGTTCGTCTAGGCCGAGGCGGAGTTCGTCGAGGAAGGTGAGGTCGGGGCGGAAGCCGGTGAGGACGATGACCTCGTCGACCGCGTCGAGACGCTGTCCGTCTTCGCCGGTCAGGACCAGACGGCCGTCGTCGTCACGCTCGACGGCGCTGACGAGGAAGCCCGTGACGGTCTCGGCGTGGCCTTCGTCGACGGCGGCCCTGGCGGCGAGACCGAGGGCGCCGCGGGCGGGGATCTGGTCGGCTTCGCCGCCGCCGAAGGTGGAGCCGGAGATGCCGCGGCGCAGGATCAACACGCCGTGGGTGCCGGTGCCTTCGTCGGTCTTCGCCAGGTCGGCCAGGTGGGCGAGGGCGGTGAACGCGGAGGCGCCGGAGCCGATGACGGCGGTGCGCCTGCCCGCGTACCGGGCCCGGACCAGCGGGTTGTCGAGGTCGGGGACGCGGTAGGTGATGTGGTCGGCGGCGCTCTTCTCGCCGAGAGCGGGGAGGCCGCTGCCGCCGGCCGGGCCCGGGGTGGCCCAGGTGCCGGAGGCGTCGATGACCGCGCGGGCGAGGACGCGCTCCTCGCCGCCGTCGGCGCCGGTGAAGTGGACGAGGAACGGCTGGTCCTCGCGGCCGGCGTCCACGACGCGGTCGCGGCCGGGGCGGGAGACGCCGGTGACGGTGGCGTTGCGGCGGACTTTATCGCCCAGGGCATCGGCGAGCGGCTGGAGGTAGAGATCGGCCCAGTCCCCGCCGGACGGGTAGGCGGCCCCGTCGGGCC
Source organism: Streptomyces sp. NBC_01429 (assembly GCF_036231945.1). Taxonomy (NCBI): domain Bacteria; kingdom Bacillati; phylum Actinomycetota; class Actinomycetes; order Kitasatosporales; family Streptomycetaceae; genus Streptomyces; species Streptomyces sp. NBC_01429. Next base: position 7,855,787 of record NZ_CP109599.1, read on the forward strand.
GGACCCACCCCGTGGGCGCGAGGAGCTTTTCGGCGGCCGCGTCGACCACTTCGGACCAGGTGGAGAACAGCCGGACGTGCGCCCACTCGCGCACCGCCGATCCCGCGGCCGGTCCGGCCTCCAGGACGAGGGGCCGGATGTTCCGCTCGATGAGCTGGGCGGCTGCCGCGAGGCCGATGGGCCCGGCACCGATGACGACGACGGGCAGGGCTTCGGTGGATGCGCTCACGATGGGCTCTCCCATTGATTCGACAAATATCGATATACGGATGTTCTCAGGATGGCACCGTGAATCGACAACCGTCAACATAGACATTCATCGAAGTTCCACGGATGATGGAGGCATGTCCGCGAAGGTCTTGCCGCTGCTGGAGCCGGAGTCCGTGGCCCCGTGCTGCCCGCCCCTGTCCGAGCGCCCGCTGACGGCCGAGGAGGCCGAGCGGACCTCGGCCATGTTCAAGGCGCTCGGGGATCCGGTGCGGCTGCGGCTGTTCTCGCTGGTCGCCTCGCACGAGGGCGGGGAGGCGTGCGTGTGCGACATCTCCGACGTCGGCGTTTCCCAGCCGACGGTCTCCCACCACCTGAAGAAGCTGCGGGAGGCGGGGCTGCTGTCCTCCGAGCGGCGCGGCACCTGGGTGTACTACCGGGTCGAGCCGTCCGTGCTCGCAGCCATGGGCCAACTCCTCACCCGCGCGGCCCCCGTATGACGATCACGCCACTGACCGGCGCGTCGGGGATGATCGGCCCATGACTGAGATCGTTCTGAGGAGGCGCGCGCCCACCGGGCGATCCTGGCGGCGGCTCTGACAGCCGTGGGCCTGGTGAACTGTCCGAGGGAGTGGTGGCACTGGTCCTTCCAGGACCTCTACTGGGCCATGGCCACCGGGGCGGCCGCGGCCCGCTACGGGCCGCACGACCTCGGCTGTTCGTTCTGAACGACGGCCGCGGCAGCCAGCGGGTCCGCGCGCTGCTGTCGGCGGATCCGATGCGCCTGGTGATCGCGACGAGCCCGGCACTGTCTGACGGATTTGATCGCTCATGAGGGAGCCCAGCCGATCCGGATGGAGAGAGGGCGTCACCGCCGAGCAGGCCCCGCGCTGCCGATGGCGGCCGAGACGGCGTGGCGCGCGCTCGACGACCTCGGCGTCCAGCCGGGTGAGCTGCTGATCGTCCACGGCGCGGGCACCACGGTGGGTGAGGCGGCGGTGCGCTTCGCGCTGCACCGGGGTATTCGGGTGATCGCCACCGCCGGGCCGACCCGGGCCGCTGTCCTGGAAGGGATCGGCGCCCAGACGCTGATCGAGCTGACCGACCGGCGATCCCGACCGCGTCCTCACCGTCTCGGACTTCGCCGCGGCGGCCGAGCTGGGCGCCCGGATCACCACCGAGATCCGCTACGACCTGATGGGCGAGTTCGCCCGGCTGGCCGGCGAAGGCGTCCTGGCCGTATCGGTCGCCCGCACCTACACGCTCGACCAGATCCAAGAAGCGGCCAAGCTCAGCCAGTCCCGGCGACCCGGCGGCAAGGTCATGCTCGTCCTGTGATCGCCTTGCCGGCCCGGCCAGGCGAAAGGGGTCCGTACAACCCCCGATGATCACGCGGTGACCGTACCCGTTCCCGACCAGGGTCCCTACAGGATCGCGAAGTCACACTGGAGTACCAGGGCGTGGCCGCGTGAGACCGGGGTCTTGGTGCATGCGTGCTTGATCAGCAAGGACGAACGCATCTTTCACATCCGTCTTGCCCCGGCCTCATCCGGGACCACGCGCGATACACCGGACCAAAGGCTCACTCAGAGGCTGACGCCCTCGTCCCCGGGCCGGCTGTCGCCCATGGGCCGAGGGCGAAGCCTTCACCCTCCCGTCGGACTTCCAAGGCGCCCGCACCACCGAAGTGCGCGGGGACGAGCAGTTCCCGTTCGTCAGCCGCCCGCGCGAGGATCCGACGGCGGCTGGCCGCCGCTTGTTCCGGGGCCAGGCAGGCGTTGCTGTTGCGGCAGGGATCGAGGATCTGTACCGGGCTGTGCAGCAGGTCGCCGACGAAGACCGCCCGATCGCTCCCGGACGCGAGTCGCAGCACGGACGAGCCGGGGGTGTGGCCGGGCGCGGACTCCAGGGTGAGGTGTTCGTCGATGCGGTGGAGGCCGTCCCACAGCACGGCCTGTCCGGCCTGGTGGACGGGCGCGATGCTGTCTTCGTAGATCAGGCGGTCGACCTCCTGTAAGCCGTTCCCGTACGCGTTGTCCGGACCGTAGTGGAAGTCGTCGGCGGCCGGAATGAGGTACTGGGCGTGGGGGAACGTGGGTACCCACTGCCCGTCCGCGTCGACGGTGTTCCAGCCGACGTGATCGACGTGGAGGTGGGTGTTGACGACGACGTCGACATCCTGTGGGCGAACACCCGCCCTCGCCAGGAGGCCGAGGAAATCCCCATGACGCTGGTGGAAGTACGGTGCCATGCCCGGTCGTTCGCGCCCGTTGCCCGCTCCTGTGTCGACCAGGACAGTCCGTCCGGCGCTGCGCAGTACCCACGACTGCAGCGCGATCACCGTCCTGTCACTGTCCGGCTTCCAGTGGTCCGGTGCGAGCCACTGCTCGTTGTCCTTCCATACATCGGCACTGACTTCCGGGAGGAACTCGGAGGTGGGCAGGAACGGCTCGTGCCACTCCACGACCCGGATGACCTCGACATCCCCCAGCACCATGCTCTGCACACGCTCGTTCTCATTGATCATGTGCTCGACCTTAAGAAGACCGAACGATCCTCTCAATGCGCATCCAGCTCAATAAAATACGCATCCGTCTCACGCATCAGACGGGAGATATATCCTGGGTGGATGGATGTGGTGAGCGACGCGATCTCTGCCGTGCACCTCGGGCACCCTTCGTCCCAGCGGGTGCGGATCGGCGGTAGCTGGTGCGCGCGGCTGGACCCGTACGACGGCGCGGGCTTCCACGTCGTCCTGAAGGGCAACTGCTGGCTGCTGACCGACGGCGGTGCCCAGGTGTCCCTCGGTGTGGGTGACGCGGTACTGCTGCCCCATGGCACGGGCGGCGTGCTGGCCGACTCCCCGGTCGACGCGGCGACCGCGAGGGAGAGGGCGGTACCGGTCGATCGATTGCTCGTGGGGACGGGGACGGGGGCGGGAGCGAACCCGAGGTCGGGGCCGCGAGCCCGGCCCGATCGCGACGAGACGGAGGTGCTCTGCGGCAAGTACTCGCTCGACTGCAGCAGGATGCACCCGCTCATGGCGGAACTCCCCGAGATCGTCCACCTTCCCAGCCGAGTAGGCACCCACCTCGAACTCCGCGCCGCCATCGACCTGCTCGCCGGGGAGCTGGACGAGGTACGGCCCGGCTCCTGCGTCGCGCTCCCGAACCTCCTCGACCTTCTCCTCGTCTACATGATCCGCTCCTGGATGGCCGAGGCCACCAGCGGAGCCTGGCCCGGCGCACTGGGTGACCCGGTGACGGCCGCCGCCCTGCGGGCGCTGCACTCGAACCCGGCCGCGCGGTGGAGCAACGACCTGCTGGCCGCCGAGGCGGGCGTCTCCCGCCCCACCCTGGCGCGCCGGTTCACCACCCGGATCGGCCGACCCCCGATGTCCTACCTCGCCTGGTGGCGTGTGATCCTCGCCGCCACGCTGCTCCGCGACACCACGGAAACCCTGGCCACCATCGCGGGTCGAGTCGGCTACGGCAGCCCGTACGCACTCTCCCACGCCTTCGAGAGGGAGTTCGGTACCACACCGGGGCGGTACCGAGCGCGGGCCGCGGATCGATCCGCTCCGCCACAAGCCCTCAACTGACGTCAAAACGCGGGTCTGGCACGGAGCTCGGGGAGTGGTCACAGCACGCGATGCCGCCGCTTGAATCGAGGCAGGACGCGGGCGATGGCGGTTCGCCGCCGTGCCCGCGCCCCGGACCGCCTTGGCTCAGCCCAGCGCGTCCATCAGGGCGATGACGTAGGCATCCAGCCGCTCCTCCACGGCTCGCGTCGTCAGCTCTGTCCTCCCCGCCTCCCGCCATGGCCGCGCCACCAACCGCACTTCTTCCGAGAACGCCAGCGCGTCCCGCACCTGCCAGTACAGCCGCTCGCTCGCGGCCGCTGCCAGCACCCCGCCGGCCTCTTCATATGCCTGAGCGAACCGCGAACCCCACGCCGGGCCGTGCAGCAGCGCGAGATTGGTGGAGCAGTGCGCCACATCGAGATCCGCCGGGCCCCAGGATGTCTGCGGCCAGTCGACGACCCCGGTGATCCGAGGACTTGCCGGGCCTGGGGCGGCACGTCGAACAGCACGTTGCCGGGGTGGAAGTCCCGGTGCAGGAATCGCCCTTCATAGGGCGGCGCGGGCTTGCGGATCACGTTGATCGCCGCGACCCATGCCGCAGTGTCGGCGTCCTTCGGCGTCACGACGGTGTCGGCGGTCGTCAACGCCACGTACTCCCGTGGCCGCTCGGCGGGTCGCAGCGCGTGGATCGCCACGAGTTGACGGGCCAGCAGTGGGACGCGTGCCTCCAGACCCTCATCGCCGAGGACCGCCCGGCCGGCCAGATGGGTCATGAGCAGCGACGGATACGCGCAATGCGCGGCGGTCGGATCAACCGCGACCAGCCCAGGAGCCGGTACGCCGGCCCCCGCGAGCAGGGTCAGGACGCCTGCCTCCGTGTTCAGCAGGTTCTCGGCGTGCTCCACGAAGAACGGGTCGACGAAGGTCCGCAGCACCAGGTCGCGGGTGCCTCCGTCCCGCGTGCCGATGGTCAGCCGCCGCATTTCGGCGGTGATACCGCCGTGCAGAGCCTCGGTTCCGACGATCCGTTCGCCGACCTCCAGGTGCCGGCTCACCCAAGCCAGTGTCGACGGTCGGACAGCCGCCGCCTGATCGTGGTTGGTCACCGTGCCACCCCATCATCCGGACGACGGCACGCGCAAAGCCTTTCGTTGGAGCCGATGCCAACTCGCGCCGTCACCTCGACGGTGCCGAAGGCGACTGCCGCCGCTTCGACGTGCACGCGGGCGGTGACCCAGGTCGCTGAGCAACGGACGGATGGTCGTCGCGAGGCAGGCGGGGTTCGGCTTCGGCCGTGATCGCCGAGTGGACGCCCGGGACCGGCCCACCGAAGGTCCGTCGGGCGGAATACTCTGTCCGTATGAGTGAACGAGGAATGCAGGAGCTGGCGCTGCTGCTGCTGACGGCGCTGGCGAATGCCCCTCGGCACGGGTATGCCATTGCCCAGGAGGTCAAGATCATCACCGATGGCCGGGTGGCGCCGCGTACCGGGGCGCTTTACGGGGCGCTGGACCGGCTGCTGGCGGAGGGGCTGATCCAGGTGGAGCGCGAGGAGGTGGTGGGCGGTCGGGCTCGTCGGATCTTCGCTCTCGCTCCCGCCGGGCGGGAGCGGCTGGAGGCCGAGGCGGAGCGACTGGCCGCGACGGCCCGGGAGGTCAGGCGGCGGCTGGCCGATGGCTCGGTGGCGCCGGCATGAGCGAGTTCCTCGTCCGTCTGTACCCGGCTGCGTACCGGGCCGCTCACGGTCAGGAAATCTTCGATGTGCACCGGGAGATGACGGCGGACCTGCCGCGTCCGGCCCGGCTGCGCGCGGACGCGGACCTGGCCGCGCACGCCCTGCGGGTTCGGCTGGGACTGGACTCGGCGTCGCCCGCGGGGCGTCTCTTCGCGCTGGCTGCGCCCTTCGCACTCGCCGCGGGCGCGGTGGACAGCGGACTGCACCTGACGCGCTGGTACACCAAGCTCGTTCTCTCGCCCGCCCCGGTATGGGTCCAGGTCTCCACCATGGATGGTGCGGGGGCCCTGCACCTGCTGCTCTCCCTGCTGGTGTGCGTCGGCGCGGTCATCGCGTTGACAGGCCGGTGGGGGCTGGGCGTGGGGGTGGCCGTGGCCGGACTGCTGGGGACGGCCGCGCAGTGGGCCTTCGACGCACAGGTGTCCGACGGGGGAGCCATCGTTCCCGCGGCGGCGTTGCTCACTGTCGGCGTCGTCCTCGCCTGCCCTCCGGACCGCCGCGGTGACAGGCGGCTGTCGGCGGCGGCCGGAGCCGTGGCCGCCGCGGGGTGGTTTCCCGTCGTCGTCATCAATGCGGGGACCTATACGGGGGCCTTCGCCGTGACCACGGACTACGGCGCCTGGCCCATGCTGGTCCTCGCCTTCGCGGGGGCTGCCCTCGCTCTGCGCGCGCGTTCCTCAGGTCTGCGCGAGATGGGCGCGATGGCCATGGCCTCTCCGTCGCTGGTCGCCCACTCCTACGCGAATGCCTGGGGCAATCTCTGGCCCGTCCTCGGCACTCTTCTCCTGCTGTCGGCGGTGGCCGCGCTCACCGCGTCCCTCCAGGCGGTGCGCCGCCACCGGCACTGATCCCGGCCTGTACTTTCCAGCCGCCGCCCGCTCACGGGCGGCGGCTTCGTCGCGTATCCAGACGTTCCGGCCCGACCCGTCGGCCCGGCCCCACTTCCCCGCCCCGGGCCACGGGCACCCGCTCCGCACGATATTCATAGTCCGTTGACATGAATACTCCGCCTGATGTTCTATGGCTACGTGCTGCCTGGGCCAGGCCGGCCGGACGATCTCGGACGCCTACTTGAAGGCATCCTCCAGCGGAGCGCGGTGGCCCCGGCCGGTCCCGTTCCAGCAGAGAAGGTCATCGAGTTGCCGTTCACCTTGTCCCACCCCGCGGCAGTGCTGCCACTGATGCGCCGCCCCTTCGTTCCGGCGGCTCTGGTCGCGGGCGCCGTGGTACCCGACGCCCCGTACTTCCTGAACGCCCTCGGCGTGTCCGAGACCGGTCCCCAGGACTGGTACGGGCCGTTCCTCAACGCCACACAGACCCACTCGCTCGGCGTGGGCCTGCTGGTCGATCTGCCCCTTGCCGCCGCCCTGGTCGCCGTCTGCCGGATGCTGCGCGCGCCGATCACCGCGCTGCTCCCGTCCGGCCTCCGCCTTCCGGAACCCGAGCGGACGACCGGCCTGCCGGCCAAGGCCCGGCACGTCATGTGGCTGCTGTTCTCCGCGCTGATCGGTATCGCCACCCATGTGGCATGGGACTCCTTCACCCACGGAGACGGCTTCCTGGTCACTCATCTCCAGCCGCTGCGCGCCTCGGCCCCGGGCGGTCTGACGGTCGCGCGGCTGCTGCAGTACGCGAGCACCGCTTTCGGCCTCGCGGCCATCGGCCGGCATCTTTGGCGGCGCCGGGGGCGTCTGCGCTCCCACGACGGCACCGACTCCGTCGCCCGCCCGGGGCACTTCACGCGGTGGGGCGTGGTGACTGCGCTGGTCGTAACTCCCTTGCTGGGTGGCGCCGTACATGCCCGTGACGACTTCAACGACTACCGTTATGTGACCGACGTGGACTACAGCCGACCGGTCACCGTCGAGCTGGGCGACGGCTCGAACGAGACCTCCTATCCCTCCACAACGGTCAAGGCTCCGTGGGGCACCGTCGCCGAAGGCGTGTTGACCGGGGCCGCCAAAAGGGCGGGCGCCACGTTCGCGGCCGCCCTGCTCCTGTACTCCGCCGCCTGGCAGATCGGGGCCGTCTCGCGTCGGCGGACGACAGCGTTCACCCCTGCCCCCTCCTCACCACCGACTCGGGGCGGGAAGTGACGGCGCTCGGCAGGGTGTGAACGCTCTTCGGCCGGATCACCTCCGCCTGCCCGACGAATACGTTCCCGAGTGCGCGTCCGTTACGGGGCGGACGGGTAGTCGGTGTAGCCGGTTTCGCCGCCCACGTACATCAGGTACTTGTTCCGGACGGGGTTGACGGGGGTGCCGGTGCGGAGGCGTTCGACGAGATCGGGCGTGGAGAGGAACGGGCGGCCGAGGGCGATGAGGTCGGCGCCGGCGGCCAGGAGGCGGTCGGCTTCGTGCTTGCCGCCGTCGGCGGGGATCTGGTCGGCGGGCAGGACGGGGTTGGCGATGAGCGTGCCGGGCCACTGCTCGCGGATGTCCTGGTATACGCCGGAGTCGGGGTCGGCGTAACCGAGGTGCAGGTAGGCCAGGTTGCGGTCGGCGAGGGCGGAGACGAGTGCCGCGTAGAGCGCGCGGGTCTCGTCGCCCTCGTCGATGCTGTTGACGGTGTTGCCGGGGGAGATGCGCAGCCCGGTGCGTTCGGGGCCGATCGCGGCGGCGACGGCGTCGGCGACCTCGACGGTGAAGCGGATGCGACGGCTGACGGAACCGCCCCAGGCGTCGGTGCGGTGGTTGGTGTTCGGGGCGAGGAACTGGTGCAGGAGGTGGCCGTTGGCGCTGTGCACCTCCACACCGTCGAAGCCCGCCTCCAGGGCGTTGCGGGCGGCGGTGGCGAAGTCGGCGACGGTGGTGCGGATGTCGTCGGCCGTCATCCGCCGTGGGATGGGCGCGGGCTGCTTGCCCGAGGGAGTGTGCAGGGTCTCGGGCAGGGGGGATCGGGGACGGCGCGAGGGGGAGCAGGCCGCTGGTGTCGGGGTGGCCGACCCGGCCGCCGTGCTGGATCTGCGGGAACATCGGCCCGCCTGAGGCCGCGCGCACGGCTTCGGTGACCTGGCGCCAGCCGGTCACGTGTGCCGCGCGGTGGATGGCGGTGATGTTCGGGTAGGTCTGACCCACCGCGTTGGGTGTCGCTGCCTCGGCGATGATCAGGCCGGCCGTGGCGCGCTGGGCGTAGTAGGTCGCCATGAGAGAGGTCGGGACGCCCTCGACGGTGGCCCGGTTACGGGTCAGTGGCGCCATGACGAGGCGGTTGGGGAGCTGTTCGCGGCCGGGCTGTGCAGCTCCAAGATCGCGCAGTTGCTTCCGTGCGTGCGGGACGTGGACGGCGGCCCTTCCGAGGCCGCCGACGCGAAGCTGGTCACCGAACTCACCGCGGAACGCGACCGCATCGACCGGATGATCGAGGATCTGCGACGCTCCCGGGTGACGCTGAACGAGGTGATCGACGCCGCCGGGGCGGCGGATCGCCCTGCTTCGCAGGTCGCCGGGCGGGATCAGGGCTCAACCTCCGCTTCGACCGCGCTGTCGGCGGGGCGCCCGGAGTGGGTGAAGTGGTTCGTGCCGCTGGTGAACGAGCCGGGCACCACGATGGAGGTCTCCACACCGCAGCGGGCGAGTTCGGCGGCGTAGCTGACGGCGAGGGAGTCCATCGCGGCCTTGGCGGCGAAGTAGGGAGCCGGATACGGAGCGATGCTGACCCGGCTCGGTTCCGGGCCGTCGTCGCCGCTGCGCGCGGCCCGGAGCCGTGTGGTGGGGGGTGTGGGGTGCGGGGATCAGACGAGGCCGCCGTTGGCGAACAGGACCTGACCGTTGATCCAGCGCGCCGGGCCCGCGAGGAATGCGATCGCCTCCGCGATGTCCTCCGGAGTGCCCAGACGCTCGAGCGGCGCGGCCTTGGCGAGGTTGTCGATCGTGGCCTGGTCCTTGCCATCCAGGAACAGGGGAGTGGCGGTGGGGCCGGGAGCCACCGCGTTGACCGTGATGTCCTTGCCGCGCATCTCGCGCGCCAGCACCAGGGTCATGCCCTCGACCGCTCCCTTGCTCGCCGCGTAGGCGCCGTAGGTCGGGAACTGGGCGCGGGTGACCGAGGTGGAGACGTTGATGATCGCTCCGCCCCGCCGGACCCGGCGGGCTGCCTGCTGCGAGACCACGAAGGTGCCGCGGATGTTGGTGCGGTGCATCCGGTCCAGGTCGTCCAGGTCGAGGGTGGCGATGGGGGCCAGGAACATGATGCCGGCGGTGTTGACGACCACGTCGATGCCGCCGAACTCCTGCTCCACCGCGTCGAACGCGGCGGACATCGCGCTCTCGTCGGCGACGTCTCCGCCGACCGGGATCGCCTTCCCGCCGGCCCCGGTGATCGCGGCGACCGTCTCGTCGGCCTTGGCCTTGTTGCCGGCGTAGTGCACGCCCACGGCGATGCCGTCCTTGGCCAGACGCTCCGCGACCGCACGGCCGATGCCGCCGGAGCCGCCGGTGACCAGAGCCGCGCGAGTGATGTTGTCCGTCATGAGGAGGTGTCCTTTGGTGAGGTGCCCGGAAAGGCTGGTTGGTTGTGTCGCGCCAGTTCAGGCCATGCCGTCTGCGCGAGTGATGACTGCCGCCGGCGGGCCGTGAGCCGGCTTCAGTCAGCTGTCCGCGACCGGTATCTCCTCCAGCCACTGCCTGAACAGAGCTGATTCGGCAGGGCTGAAGGGCCGAGGTGTGAGTTCGTCGAGCGAGGAGAGCAGTGTGGTGGCGGCTGCCGAGCGCCTGTCGCGATCCGCGTCGTCCGGTGCGGGGTCGAGCAGGATCGCCTGGTGCATCGCGTCGCGGACCAGGGTCGACAGGCCGGAGTCCGGGTAGAGACCGGGGCGGGAGATCAACGCGAGCGCGACCCCGGTGTTGGCGGTCATGATCATGCCTGCGGCGACTACCGGCGTGACGCGCAGCCGTCCCTGAGCGGCGAGGCGCTCAAGTACCCCACGCAGAATGCGCAGCGCCTCTTCCGCCGCCTCGGGCGTGGAGCGCAGCGCCGGCGCGAACATCAACTTATAGGCGTTGGGATGAGCCAGCGCGAACGCTGTGTGACTGTCCCACCCCGCCCGCAGATCCCGCAGCGGGTCCTCGGAGATCTCGGCGGCCCGCTTGGTCTCCAGGTACTGGTCCCAGACGTAGTCGACCGTCGCGGCCAGCAGTCCGTCCTTGTCGCCGAACAGCCGGTAGAGCATGGGCTGCTGCACACCGGCCGCCTCGCAGACCGCACGCGTGGACACATCACCGCTCGGCGACTCCGCGATCAGAGCGGCCGTCGCTTCGATTATCAGTGATCTCGAATTCATGATGTCAACGATACCGCTAGGTTGTATCGACGTCAACGTCGATATGTTATCGACGGTACGGGCGCTGTACCTCGGTGGCGACACGAAGAACGTCATCGCGCTGGCCGTGGGCATCGCCGACGGCCACGGCCTCGGCGACAACACCAAGGCCGCGCTCATCACGCGCGGCCTGGCCGAGACCACTCGCCTCGCCCGAGTGATGGGCGCCGACGCCCACACCCTCGCCGGACTCGCCGGCATGGGCGACCTCGTCGCCACCTGCTCGTCCCCGCTGTCCCGCAACCACACCTTCGGCGCCAACCTCGGCCGGGGCCTGACCCTCGCCGAGACGATCGCGGTCACGAAGCAGACCGCCGAAGGCGTTCCCTCCTGCCGGGCGGTCCTCGATCTGGCGCGGCGCCACGGCGTCGAGATGCCGATCACCGAGACCGACATCGACATCGTCCACGGCGGACAGCCACCCCGGGACGCCGTCAAGGTACTCATGTCCCGCGCCGCGAAACCCGAGCGTCACTGAAGGGACAGCTGCTCCCGGGGGCGCACCCGCGCTCCGAGGGGGAGCGGTGCTCCTGTCGTACGGCCGGAGCGGTGCTTCTGTCGTGCGGCGCGGTGCTGATCGCGCCCGGTCAGGGGCGTGGGGTCCGGCTGTCCGCCCGGACCGTGTCCGTGCCCCAGCTCGCGAGGAGGCGCAGCGCCTCCGCCGACGCGGAGCCCGGCTCCGCGTGGTACACGCACAGAAACTGCCCGTGGTCGTCCGGGAGAGGCATCGTCTCGTACGCGAGGGTGAGGTCGCCGACCAGCGGGTGGCGCATCCGCTTCACGCCGTGGCCCTTCTCCTTCACATCGTGAGTGGCCCACAGCCGCCTGAACTCCTCGCTCTTGACGGAGAGTTCACCGACGACCGCCGACAGGTCCGGGTCCTGCGGGTTCTGGCCCGCGTACAGCCGCAGATAGCTGACGATGTCGGACGCCTTGGAGTCCCAGTCGAGGAACAGCTCGCGGTAGTCGGGGGAGAGGAAGGTCAGCCGCGCCCAGTTGCGCTCCGCGGGCGGCAGCTTGCCCCAGTCGCCGAACAGCGCCGCCGCCATCCGGTTCCAGGCGAGGATCTCCGAGCGCGCCCCGCTGACGTACGCGGGCATGCCCTCCATCGAATCGAGCAACTGCCGCAGCGCCACCCGCACCTGCTGCTGCTTGGGCACCCGGTACTTCCTGCGCTGCTGCTTCGGCTTGGCGAGGTGGGTCAGGTGTGCGTGCTCGGCGTCGGTCAGGTGCAGGGCGCGCGCGATCGCGTAGAGCACCTCCGCCGACACGTTGCGCCCATTGCCCTGCTCCAGGCGCGTGTAGTACGCCACCGAGACCCCGGCCAGCTGTGCCAGCTCCTCGCGCCGCAGCCCCGGCACCCGCCTGTGCCGCCCGTGCGAGGAGATCCCCACGTCCTCCGGTTTGAGCCGAGCCCGCCGGGTGCGCAGGAACGCGCTGAGCTCGGCCCGGCGGTCGGGGCTGTCGGGCAGGGCCGCCGGGGCGTCGTCTGTGGCGGGGGTGTCGTCCATGCCTTCCAGTATTCCCGGTCGTACGACCGGGAGCCTGACCCCGTCAGTAGTAGGACCACTGGACGTACGCAAAACGGTGACCTGGGTGAACAGGATGCGAGGAGGCACTCTGGAAGACATGACCACGACTGTTACCGCATATGCCGCCCCCAGCGCCAAGGCCCCGCTCGAACGCACCACCATTGAGCGCCGTACGGTCGGCGAGTTCGACGTTCTGATCGACATCAAGTTCGCCGGCATCTGCCACTCCGACATCCACCAGGCCCGCGAGGGCTGGGGAGAGGCCATCTTCCCGATGGTGCCCGGTCACGAGATCGCCGGCATCGTCGCCGAAGTCGGCTCCGGCGTGACGAAGTTCAAGGCCGGCGACCGGGTCGGCGTCGGCTGCATGGTCGACTCCTGTCGCGAGTGCGAGAACTGCGAGGCCGGGCAGGAGCAGCACTGCGTACGCGGGAACGTCGGCACGTACAACGCGGTCGGCCGGGACGGCCTGCCCACTTACGGCGGCTACTCGCAGAAGGTCGTCGTCGACGAGAACTACACCGTCCGCGTCCCGGACGGGCTGTCGCTGGACGTGGCCGCGCCGCTGCTCTGCGCCGGCATCACCACGTACTCCCCGCTCAAGCACTGGGGCGCTGCCCCCGGCAAGAAGGTCGCCGTGGTCGGCCTGGGCGGCCTCGGCCACATGGCCGTCAAGATCGCGCACGCCCTGGGCGCCGAGGTCACGGTCCTCTCCCAGTCGCTGCGCAAGAAGGACGACGGCCTGAAGCTGGGCGCGGACCACTACTACGCCACCAGCGACCCGGCCACTTTCGAGAACCTGACCGGCACCTTCGACATCATCCTCTCCACGGTGTCGGCGCCCCTGGACTTCGGCGCGTACCTGGGCCTGCTGAGGACGGGCGGCGCCCTGGTGAACGTCGGCGCCCCCGAGGAGCCCGTCGCCCTCAACCTGTTCTCCCTGATCGGTGGCAACAAGACGCTCGCCGGTTCGGCGATCGGCGGCATTGCCGAGACCCAGGAGATGCTCGACTTCTGCGCCGAGCACGCTCTCGGTGCCGAGATCGAGCTGATCGAGGCGAGCGGGATCAACGAGGCCTACGAGCGTGTGCTCGCCTCGGACGTGCGCTACCGCTTCGTGATCGACGCCGCGACGATCTGAGCCGCGCGGCTTTGCCGAGCCGCTGATCAACGCCCTCCCCGGGTTCCGTCCGGATCATCCATATCCACCGGATCCCGAGGAGGGCGCTTCCATGTCAACAGGCGGCGTCGTCCCGGGCCGTCGCCGCTGGTGACGGCGGTGCCGGTGCCGGTGGTGCCGGTGGCCGCGCGACGGGTGGCGCCCGAGGGTCCCGCGAGTCCTGCGAGTCCCGCGAGTCAGATCTGGTTCTCGCCGCCGTCGACGTACAGGTTGGCGCCCAGAATGTAGCTGCTCTGCCCGGAGGCGAGGAACGCCACCAGCGCGGCGACCTCCTCCGGGCGCCCCATGCGGCCTATCGCGACGCCCGCGGCGAGGTTCGTCCGGACGCCGGGCGCGTTCTCCTCGCCGAAGAGGTCCGTGATCCCGGGAGTGTCGATCGGGCCCGGCGAGACGGCGTTGACCCGGATGCCTCGGCTCTTGAGTTCGTTGGCCCAGCCCCGCGCGAAGGACCGGACGGCGGCCTTGGACGCCGCGTACAAGCTGAACGCCTCCGTACCGTTGTCGGCGGCGGTGGAAGCGTTCAGGATCACCGAGGCGCCGTCGTTGAGCAGCGGCAGTGCCTTCTGCACGGTGAACAGTGTGCCCCGCACGTTGACGCCGAAGATCTGGTCGATCTGCTCCTCGGTGATCTGTTCCAGGGGCGCGAGCGAGGCGGTCGCCGCGTTCGCGAAGACCACGTCCAGACCCCGGCCCCGGGCGCGGACCGCGTCGTACAGCCGGTCCAGATCGGCCAGGTTCGAGATATCGCCCGCCACCGCGGTGGCCCCCGCCGCGCCGATGGTTTCCACGGCCGCGTCCAGCTCGGTCCTGCGTCGGCCGGTGATGAACACATGCGCGCCCTCGGCTGCCAGCCGAACGGCTGTGGCCAGGCCGATCCCGGTGCCACCGCCGGTGACGACGGCGGTCTTGCCCTCAAGCTGTCCCATGGGAATGACCTCCATAAATTCCGTACCGATCGGTACTGAACGAGACCGTAGCACATCTGCACCGACCGGTACGGAAGAGGTATGCTCGCCGCTATGGAGACACGGCAGAAGGCGCCAATCGGCCGACCGAGGGGTTTCGACACCGACGAGGCCCTTGAGCGCGCCATGCGGGTCTTCTGGGAACAGGGCTACGAAGGCGCCAGCCTCACCGACCTGACCAATGCCATGGGCATCACCCGCACCAGCATGTACGCGGCCTTCGGCAACAAGGAGGAGCTGTTCCGCAAGGCCCTGGAGCGCTACGCCGAAGGCCCGGCCTCATACGTGCCCCGGGCCCTTCGGGAGCCGAGCGCCCGGCAGGTGGCCACCGCGTTCCTCGACGGATCCGTCCGGGCCACGACCCGCCCCGGCTGCCCCACGGGATGCCTCGGTGTCCAAGCGTCTCTCGCCGCCGGCGCCCCTGGACGCGCCACCCGGGACGCCCTCATCGACTGGCGCAACGAGGGCACTTCGCGCCTTCGCGCCCGGTTCGAGCAAGCCGTCGATGACGGCGACCTGCCCCCCGGCAGCGATCCCGGACTGCTCGCCCGCTACATCATGACCGTGGCGAACGGCATCGCCGTCCAAGCCGCCGGCGGCACCACCCGCGACGAGTTGCAGCAGGTGGCCGACGCGGCTCTGCGGAACTGGCCGCCCGCCTGAGTGGCCAAGGCCGACCGGGAGCCGGCCGGTCGCTGCCGGTCGGCGGTGTCATGCTCGGCGCGCTACCGGATTCCGCCCCTGCTCCTGCCCCGTCCCCGCGCTCGCGCGGGGGTCGGTCGACCACCACGCCCTGCCGTTCTCAACGCGTGGCGTACGCGCGCATGAACGCGTGGACCCCGTCGGTCATGGTCCGGCGGACCTGATCCAGGTCGGCGTTGGCGGGGACCGGGTGACGTTCGTAGGCCAGCAGGAGGGTCAGGGCGCCGAAGTGGTCGGCGGCCAGGCGGGGGTTGTCCGTGTCCAGGAGTCCGGCCTCGGCGAAGCGGGCGATGCGATCCGCGAGTGCTTCCTCCGCCGCGGCCGTCGCGATGTCGTCCTTGGTCATCGGCGTCCGCAGGCGCTCCTGGGCGACGAGGGCGAACCCGGCGGCATAGTCGGCGGAGCCGACGACCGACGTGCCGAGGTCGGCCGCCAATGCGGCGAGCGCCTTCTCCAGTTGCGGCACCGTAGTGATCTGCGCGTCCTCCGGGAGGTGCTCGTCGAGCGCCCGGTGGAAAGTGGTCAGCAATGACTGGGACACATCGGCGAGGATGGCGAGGAAGAGGCGCCGCTTGTCGCCGAAGTAGTCGTACACGGTGCGCTTCGAGACCGCGGCCTCGGCCGCGATGGCGTCCATGCTGACGCGGTCCACTCCCTGACGCACGAACAGTTCGCGAGCGGCGGCGAGGATCGCCGTCCGCTTCTCCGGGGACCCCTCGCGCACGGTCTTCTCCGTACCGACAGTGTTCATGACCACCTCCGAGGGGCACTCTACACCGTGCAGTTTACCTACTGCACTGCACGGTGTAGTGTCGCCGCCGTGCCGTCAACAGCCGTGACGTCGACAGTGGAGGAACCACCCATGCCGCAAGCGCCCGCCGTCATCGGCAAGCTCGTCGAATCAGTCCTGGGGCGCCCAGCTGACCTGCTCGACATCCGTGCACCCGCCCCCGGCTTCCTTGAGCTGGAGCTGCACGCCGCGGCGCCGCCCGGCGGCTGGCACCCTGGCCACGAGATCCAGGTCCGCGTCACCCCCACCCTGGGCCGCCGCTACACGGTGCGGACCGTGGGCGGCCCGGATTCCGAACACATCAGCATCCTCGCCGCCACCGAAGCCCAAGGTCCCGGCACGGCATGGATCCGCCGCCTGCACGCCGCACGTGCATGCGGCGACGGCGCCCACCGAACGGTGGTGCTGGCCGGCCGGCACCGGCCGCTGCGCGAGCACGGAACCCGCCGCCTCTACCTCGGCGACGGCTGCGCCCTCGCCACCCTGGACGCCTGCGCCCAGGGTGGCGACGCACCGATCGTGGCCGTCGAGGTACCGGCGGACGCCGTCGCGCCCCTCGCCGACCGCTGGCCCCGGTACCACTTCCTACCGGCGGCGGAAGCGCCGGGTGACGCACTGCAGACCTGGCTCGAACGTGCCGTACGTGAAGGCGCGTTCATGGATATCGACGGCGCTGTACTGCTGGGCCACGCCCAGTCCATCCAGCGTCAGCGGCGTGCGCTCACCGACAGTCAGAACCTGCCGCGCCGCGCCATCACCACAAAGCCGTACTGGGCCACCGGCAGGGCGGGACTCTAGGACGCGCAGGCACGCGCAGGCACAAGCTGATACGCCTCGGTGCGAGCCTCAGGCGTCACTTCGAGTACGCCAGGGATGCCCATTCCCACGCCCGAGCCCACGCCCACGCCCCCGATACCGATACCGATACGTGCGGAGCAGTACGCCGCGAGGCCCGCCTGCTCGCTGCGTGCGGAGACCGACCGCACACCTTCGGGCGCCGTTTCCGCACAGCGGCCACCGCGCGCCCGGACAACAGAGAACCTCACGTTCGGCATCTGGCCGCCTGACGCATCGGCGCGGTGCGGCCAGGAAGGATTGATCATGACCGAGACACACCGCCCCGTCCCCAAGCGCTCCGTCCTCGTCTCCGGAGCCAGCATCGCCGGCCCCGCGATCGCCTACTGGCTGCACCGCTACGGCTTCGACGTCACCATCGTCGAGAAGGCGGGCACCGTGCGCGGCGGCGGCTACCCCATCGACATCCGCGGCACCGCTCTGGAGGCGGTGCGGCGCATGGGCCTCCTGCCCCAGTTGCAGAAGGCCCACGTCAACACCCACCGCATCACCTTCGTGGACACCGACGGCAGCACCATCGCCGCACTGCGCACCGAGACCATGGGCATCGGCGCCGACGGCGACCTCGAGGTGCAGCGCGGCGACCTGACCGAGATTCTCTACGACGCCGTCCGCGACTCCGTCGAGTTCCTGTTCGAGGATTCCATCGCCGCCCTCGACGACCGCCCCGGCGGCATCGAAGTGACCTTCCGCGGCGGCACCCGCCGCACCTTCGATCTCGTCATCGGGGCCGACGGAATCCACTCCCACACCCGCCGGCTGATCCTCGGCCCCGAAGAGCGCTTCCACCACTACCTCGGCGCCTGCTTCGCGGGATTCACCCTGCCCAACCACCTCGGGCTCTCCCACGAGGGCATGTTGTGGAACACCCCGAGCCGGCGCGCCGCCCTCTATGCCGTCGGCTCCGGCCGGCATGTGTTCGGGCTGCTCAACTTCAGGCGCTCCGACCTGCCCTTCGACGCCTTCCGTGACCTCGACGCGCAGCGTGAACTGGTCGCCGCCGCCTTCCCGGACGACTGCTGGGAGATTCCCCGGATGGTCGCCGAGATGCGCGGTGCCGAGGACCTGTTCTTCGATGCCGTCAGCCAGATACGGATGTCGAGCTGGTCCCTGGGCCGGGTCGCGCTGGTCGGTGACGCCGCCTACGCGCCGTCCTTCCTGACGGGGCAGGGCACCAGCCTCGCCCTGGTCGGCGCGTATGTGCTGGCCGGCGAGTTGGTCGCACGCGCCGACCACGCCCAGGCGTTCGACGCCTACGAAAGGGTGATGAGGCCGTTCGTGACCCTCAATCAGCAATTGGCCAACGACGGCGACACGGAACTCTTCCCCTCCAACGAGCAGTCCCTCCAGGAGCGCAACGCCGCCCTGCGTACTCTCTCCGCCCTCCCCGCCGACCCTCCGCACGCCACGTTCAGCGCCCTCACCCTCCCCGACTACGACCTGCCTACGGCTTCCGGTTCCCCTTCCTGACCTCGTGACCCCCTGACCTCCTGGGCCGGGCGCGGCTCATCACGCCGTCGGGCGACCGTCGAGGACCTCGCCGTGATGTCAGTGGGCGCCGGTACGGTTCGGGAAAAGCCGCCGCGCTGTTCGGGCCGGCGCGGGACAACGCCGAGGAACGCCCATGGATCCGGTTTTCGCCGACTTCTCCACCGCTCCGGCCCGCCTGTCGAACGCCGTCGTCCGTCACCACCGGTGCGGGATCGCCTCCTCGCATCTCGCGCTGGGCGCCGGCGGACACATCAAGCTGGACTTCGCGGCGGACGGGCAGGAGGAGATCACCGAGATGGTCGTCAAGGTGACCACCATCGGGGCCGACCCGGCGATGGACGTCCTGCTCAATGGCAAGGTCCTCGCTGATCGGCCGGCCGTCGCGGGAGGCGGTGGGCACGGTGTTCCCCAGGAGACCGTGCTTGCGGTTCCCGGCGATCTGCTGGCGCCCGGCGACAACATCCTGGAGATACGCAGCCCGGAGGGCGCGGATACGCTGCTCCGGCTGCGTGCCGTCACGGTGGATCCGGCCCACGACAGCGGCCGCGCCGAGCGGGCGCTCGCGGCCAGGACGGCGACCCGGTCGGTCTTCGCCTTCAGCACCGAGCGCCGCGCACCCGGCACCGTCGTGTGGCAGCCCGCCGCACGGCTGCTGTTCCACATCGACCGCGGCGAGCAGGCCGTCCCCGCACACCTCGCCTGGCGCGGAGCGGACGGATCGGAGGCGGCGATCGGGCTGCGGACCGACCTGTCAGGTTTTCAGGGGCACTGGCGGGCCGCCGACGGCGTACTCACCGAGTACCGCGGCACACTCACGGACCGCTCGGCCTACCCCGAGGGCACGGACGGCGCCCCGCTCCACCTCTTCTCGACCGAAGAGGGCCGGGACGAGAGCTGGTCCCCGTCCGGAGAGCTGAGGCTGCTGCTCGACGCGGGCGAGGCAGCCGTGGAGCGGGTGTCCTGGACCGACCGGCGCGGCAACGCCGCCTCCATCGCGCTGACTTCCGCCGCCCCCGCGCCGGGGGCCGCCACCGGCGAGCTGCGGGACATCACCCATACGGTCACCGGCGTGCGGGCGAGCGACGAGTTCGTCGGGGCGGAGGAGTTCGCGGAGAACCTGCTCCGCGGCTCCCGCAACAAGTGGCTGGCCCACGACGACGCGGCCGAGCTGGAGTTCGTCCTGAGCAGCCCCGCCGCTGTCTCGGCCTACCGGCTGACCTCGGCGAACGACGTCCCGGACCGGGATCCGAGGGACTGGGCGCTGGAGGGTTCGTACGACGGACGCGTCTGGGCGCGCCTGGACTCCCGCGGCGGTGAGCGCTTCCTGGCACGTTTCGAGACGAACGAGTACCACTTCGCCAACACCACGTCCTATACCTACTATCGGCTCTCCATCACCCGGAACGCGGGCGGCTCCGAGATCCAGCTCTCCAGGATCGAACTCCTCGCGGGCGAGAGTGTCACGGCCCCGGCACCCGCCGCCGACTTCACCGGCTACTGCGCGCCCGCCGGGGGCGAGCCCGTCGGATACCGGGGTACGACCGTCCCGGGCCCGTGGTCCCACACCGAGCCGCAGGAAGGTCAATCGGAGAAGTTGCTGGCCGGCGAGCTGGGCGAGACGGCCCGCAGTCTGGACGAAGCGGCCCGCCTCATCGGCAAGCTGGCGGCGTACATGAAGAACCCAGGATGAAGCGCTCCGGATGAAGCGCTCCGGATGAAGGACTCCAGATGAAGGACTCCGAGGACGGCGTCCCCCGCCTCCGGAAGGGCACCGCGGGACTCATGACGACTCATGACACGGGATGGAAGGTTCCGAAACCGCCGTTGTGATGGACGAGAGGGGTGCCGGTGGCCGGGCCGCCTGCATCGCGTACGCGACCGACGACCAGGAGGTGGTCGCCTATGGTCCGGAGCTGGACGGGCTGTGCGGTGAGCCAGGAGGGGACGCCGGTGAGCAGGGGGACGACGCCTGCCGCCGGGGCCCAGTCGACACTCCTGACGCCTACCTCGGGGCCTGGACGTGCGGCTCAGCGCCGACATCCTCGACCGGATCGACGAGATCGTGCCGCCGGGGAACGTCTTCCACCTCAGGAACACCGGCGCCGTCCCACCGGCCTTCGCCGACCCCGCCCTCCGCCGCCGCTCGCCGCTCGCTCCGGCCGGCGGAGGCGCCCCCGGCTCTGAGCCGGAGGCCGACCCAGAGGATCCGTCCCGTCCCCGCACCGGAAGACAACGGCCGCAGGAGCCCCGCCGCTCGGCGATCCACTGCCCCTCCACGATCTGCGCGGGGGAGTGGACCGAGGTCCCGAAATAGCGGATCTTGCCCTGATGGACGAGATCGGTCAGCGCGCCGAGGGTTTCGTCGAAGTCGGTGGAGGGGTCGGGTCGGTGGGCTTGGCAGAGGTCGATGTGGTCGGTGTTGAGTCGGCGCAGGCTGTTGTCGACGGCTTTGTGGATCCAGCGGCGTGAGTTGCCCTGGTGGTGGGGGCTGTCGCCGATCCGGCCGTGGAATTTGGTGGCGAGGAGTACGTTGTCGCGGTGGCCGCCCGCGAGGGCTTTGCCGACGATCTCCTCGTTCTCGCCCTGGGAGTAGACGTCTGCGGTGTCGATGACATCGACGCCGGCGTCCAGGGCCTGGTGGATGATTTTGATGGCGTCGTCGTGGTCGCGGTTGGCCCACGCGCCGAAGTTCATCGTGCCGAGTGCCAGAGGGCTGACCTTCACGCCGGTTCGTGACCCACGACCTCGGCGTCGTACGCCTGATCGCCGACGACGTGACGGTGATGAAGGGCGGCTTCGTGGTCGAGAACGGCCCGGTCGAGCAGGTGTTCCGCGCCCCGAGGCACGCGTACACGCGGGAGTTGCTGGAGGCCATTCCGGGAAACCCGTTCACGGTTGCCGGTGCGAGCCGAGGAGACGGGTGGCAGATCACGGTCTGCCCTTCGGCGGCATCTCATTTCCGCGTTAGCCATCGCCGCGCACCAGCCGTGGGCGGCCATTCCGGCGATGCCCGGCATGGGGCCCGTGGGCGTGACGATGAACCCCGCGATGGTCGCCCGCGCGCAGCGGGCGGGGAGCGCCGGAACTCTCGTCAACACCGTTGCCGGGATCTGTTCAACCGACCTCGCCGGTGCTCTCGTCGAGACGTGGGGTCTCCCGCGCCCGAGCGTGGTGCCGGCGGGCTTTGAGCCGGTTCCCGCAGGTCTTCATGGAGCACCACCGTGCGGTGTTGGCGCGGCTGCGGTCCAGGAGGAAGAGGCGGCATTCGGCGTTCTCGCACGGCCGCAGCCGGCCGGGCATGCGCTCTTTGACGTCCGCCCAGGCGAGCACGAGTTCCACGGCGAGCCTGCGCTCCGGCGGCGCCTCCACGTGCCACTCGATGCCCGACGCGCTGGGCTGCGGGGCCTTGTGCACGCCTGCGAGGACCCGGCGCAGACGGGGCTCCGCCGCTGCGCCCGACTCCACCGCCTGGAGCGCGTCCCGGGCGGTGCGCAGCCACCGGCGCTCCTCCTCGTCGCCGCCGAGACCGCCGTGCTCCCGCGCCCAACTGTCCACCTCGTGGTCGTCACGCCACAGGTCCTGGCCTCGGCCCTCCACAACAGGGGTGCTGTTCAGCGCCTGCATCAGGGCCTGGTCGTCCAGCATGGACCCACCTTCTCATCTAACTCCATCGGGTCGATTGACAGGTTACTCCAAGGGGGGTCTACTGGACGACCGAGAGGTAACCATCAAAATGAATCGAAGGGGTTAGTCATGGTTGAGATCCGCCACCACTACGCGACCGTGGGGGGACATCGCGTCTTCTACCGCGAGGCGGGAGCCCGCGAGGCGCCCACGCTCGTACTCCTGCACGGATTCCCGTCCAGCTCGCGCATGTTCCGCCGCCTCATTCCGGCGCTGGCCGACCGATTCCATGTGATCGCCCCCGACCACCTCGGCTTCGGCAACTCCGATGCCCCGCCCGTGGACGCGTTCACGTACACCTTCGATTCGCTCACCGACACCACCGAAGCCCTGCTGGCTCAGCTCGACGTCACCCGCTACGCCGTGTACGTCCAGGACTACGGCGCGCCCATCGGCTGGCGGCTGGCCCTGCGTTCCCCGGCGGCGATCACCGCGGTGATCACGCAGAACGGCAACGCCTACGAGGACGGCTTCGTACCGGATTTCTGGCAGCCCATCTGGGCGTACTGCGAGAACCCGGGCCCCCGGACCGAACCCGCCGTCCGTACCGCCCTCTCGCTCGACGCCATCCGCTGGCAGTACCAGCACGGAGTGGACCGACCCGAGTTGCTCGATCCCGACGCCTGGGCCGCGGACCACCGCGAGGTCAGCCGGCCGGGCAACGACCTCGTGCAGCTGGCACTGTTTCGCGACTACGCCGGCAATCCACGCCTCTACCCGCAGGTGCACGCCTACTTCCGGGAACGCCGGGTTCCTCTCCTCGCGGTCTGGGGCGCGGGCGACGAGATCTTCGGCCCGGACGGCGCGCGCGCGTTCGCGAGGGACCTGCCGGACGCGGAGATCCACCTGGTTCCCGGAGGCGGACACTTCCTGCTCGAAAGCCACCTGGACACCGTGGCCGGGTAT
This sequence comes from Streptomyces sp. NBC_01429, assembly GCF_036231945.1. Classification (NCBI taxonomy): domain Bacteria; kingdom Bacillati; phylum Actinomycetota; class Actinomycetes; order Kitasatosporales; family Streptomycetaceae; genus Streptomyces; species Streptomyces sp. NBC_01429. The sequence goes on from NZ_CP109599.1 coordinate 7,878,737, forward strand.
ATCCGCGGGTTCCTGACCGCCACCGAATCACCGGCGTGAAGCCCTGGCCCCTGGACGAGTCCAGGGGCAGATGAAAGGGCTCGTCGGTTCGAGTCCCGGCACGGGCCGGCGGGGTGGGAGGGGCGGGCTACCGCGTGGTGGCGGTCCGGTCGTGTGCGCGGACGCGCAGGAGGAGTGCGATCCAGCTGCGGTAGGGGCGCCAGACGTCGGCGATCCGGGCGAGTCGGCCGGGGTTCTCGTGATGGCGGTGTCGAGTTGGTACGCGGCGCCCATGGCGCGGTGCGTGCGGGGTTCGGCGGTCGGGAAGACGTCGGGGTCTCCGGCTCCGCGGATGAGGATCAGCTCGGCGGAGAACGGCCCGACACCGGGCAGTTCCCGGAGCGCGGCGGCGTCGAGACGTCCGTCGAGGGCCGCCTCGGCGATCGCGTGGAGGCGCTCGATCTTGATCCCGGTCAGGCCGGGGACGTGATCGAGGGAGCGCAGTACGGCCGGAGTGGGGAAGGCGTTGAGTCGTCGGCCCGCGACATCGAGGGTGTGGCCGTGTTGTTGTGCCAGGCGGGCCTTGATGGTGGCGGCCTGGGACGTGCGGATGCGGTTGCCGATGATGGTCCGGGCGGCCGCTTCGTAGGGGGAGTGGAAGCAGACGGGGCGCAGCCCCGGGTAGTCGGCCTGGAGACCGGCCACCACCGGATCCGCGTCGGCGAGGGCGGGGAAGGCCAGGCGCAGCACCTGGTCGGCCGTGGGGTCGTAGGAGGCGGGGTGAAGCCCTCCAGGAACCGGATGGATGAGCCGAGGGAGAACGGCCCGGCCGGGGTGAGGGAGAGGGTGGTCATCAGTTGTCCGTCGTGGCGGTGTCAGGGGTGGCGGAGGTGCGGCGGCGTCCGCGGGGGGCCGCGGAGCGGGGTGGCTGGGTGCGCATGTGGTCGCGTACGCGGGTCATGATGTCGCCGAGGCGGGTCAGGTCGTCCTCGGCCGGGGGATCGAACAGCAGGCGGCGGACCAGCTGGATATGACCGGGCAGGATGCGCTGGACGAGGGACAGACCGTCCTCGGTGAGGGTGACGGCGGTCGCGCGGTCGTCCTCGGGGTCGGGGCCGCGGGTGATCAGGCCGGCCTTCTCCAGCAGTCCGGCCTTGGTAGGTCAGGCCGCTGCGGCTGTAGACGACGCCGTCCGCCAGCTGCGTCATGGTCAGCGCACCGGCGGCGTCGGCGAGGCGGGCCAGTAGCTCGAACTGCACGTAACTGATGCCGCCGTCGGTGCGCAGCTGCTGTTCGAGCTGGTACTTCCCGCACATCCCGGGCTTCGACGTCGCCGGAGTGATCGCGGAGGTCGGCGAGGGGGCCGGCGGCTGGAAGGCCGGAGACGCGGTGGTGGCGTTCCTGCCGATGAACCGGCCCGGAGCAGCCGCGACGTTCGGTGCGGGCCAGGGACTGGCCGAGGCAGGAGTGGGGTCCGGCGCCGAAGACGAGGTGCGGGTTGGGGCTGCGGCCCAGGTCCATCTCCTCGGCGTTGTCGAAGACGTCCTCGTCCCTGTTGGCGGCGGGCATGTTGCAGATCACGGTGGTGCCGCCCGGCAGTGTCCGGCCGCCGATCTCCGCGTCCTCGGTGAGATAACGCCGCAGGCCGAATCCGAGGTTGGTGTCGAAGCGGCATTCGGTGCGGGTGGGCACGTGAGAGCTGTGGCCGCTGCAACTGCCTCGGCTGCTGAACTGGTTCGGGGCTCCGCGTACTCCGGTGGGGCTGTCGTCGGCGACCCTACCCGCCTCCACCGCGGAGGCGCTGGTGCGTGCCTGCCTGACGGGTGCCGGCCACCGGGCCTCCCGCCCTGCCGCAGAGTTTTTCTGAGTCCCTCGTATCCGGGCCGGCTGTTCGCCGGTGCCGCCACCGCCACCGTCCGTGTCCTGGACGGACGAGGCCCTCCGACTGCGTCACGCGGGCCGGCCGACACCGCCAGGCCCGCCTGCGTGTCCGTGCCTTGCGGCGTCGCCGTGCGGCGTCAATGGCTGGGTCCGTAGTCGCGACAGCCGAGGGCGGGCGGGCCTCGTGGTGACCGGTGAGGTGCTCGCGTCTGTCGTCGGCCGGGGAAATCAACGGAGTGAAACAGCGAGAGAAGGCGACATCCAGACGCTACCGCGATCCGTGACCACCAGCACCAAGCAGCGGGCCCACCGCGAGGAGATCAGCCGGGCCGCGCCGAGAACCGCGAGAAGCTGATCGTGGCGGCGCGCCAGGTGTTCGCCGAACACGGCCTTGAGATCGGTGTCGACGAGATCCCCCCCCCGGTCGCCGGTGTCGGCGTCGGCGTCGGGGACGCTCTACCGACGGTTCCCGACGAAGGACGCGCTGATCACCGAGCTCGTCCGAGAGCTGGTGGGCGAACTGATGACCGAGGCGCAGGCGGCCCTCGACGTGCCGGACGGGCGGGGGCCGGAGCGGTTCCTCTTCGCTGCCGGCCAGATCCAGGCCGACGCTCGCGGCTGTCTCGGGCGCATCTGGAGCGACGACGCGACCGCTGGCTACGGCAGGAGTACCGCGAAACGGTCGACGTCCTCCTCCGCGACGCCCAGCGCGCGGGCCGCATCCGCGCCGACGCCACCCTGACGGACGTCGACGTGCTGTTCTGGTCGGTCCGCGGCATCATCGAGGTCACCGGCGCCGACTCCACTCCCGCCTGGCGCCGCCAGGTCGAGATCTCGATCGCCGGACTCCGCCCCGCGTCCGAGCCGCTCCGCGAGCCCGCCGTCACCGAGTCGCAGGTGCAGGTCACCCGGGCGAGTGGACCCGCCTCCGGGAGTGTCTGATCAACGGCGGATCCGCTGACAGGTTCGCCTTGACTTGATCTTGCCCTCGTCGGCCCACTCGCGGAGTGGTACGCCTTGTCCGCCCGGATCCGGCCCGCCGACACGCCGAGCCGCTTCCATCGGCGAGATGGTCCAAGCCGATGGCAGCCAGGGCATGGACGAGCCCGGACGGAGGGACGGACGGTCGGAGGAGGGACGGACGGCCAAGCCCCCGGTGGGCCTACTTCGACTCGATGCGCCCCACCGGCGCGGTGCCGGACACCAGGGCGTCGCAGGCCCTCTGCCAGGCGTGGGCGTCGAGTCCGAGCGTGGTGGCCAGGTAGGCGGCGGTGAGGTGTCCGACGGCCGCGACGCGCTCGGGGTTCTCGTCGGTGGTCTCGTCGGCGTCGTAGCCGGCGATGCCGCCCAGCCCGTGCTCCGCGTCGAAGACGGTGAGCAGGGTCTTGGGGCCGGGGGAGAGGGTATAGGGGTCGGCGTGCCAGTCCGGGCCCACATCCGTGAAGTGACGGGAGTCGTCCTTGTCTCCGGCCACGACGAGCGCGGGGGTGATCATCGTGGAGAAGTCGACGGTCTTGAAGACCGGCATCTGCGCGGCCGTGGATGCGTGAATGACGTCACCCCGGCCCGGTGCGGCGAGCACGACGCCTGCCTTGACGCGCGGCTCCCGCAGGCTCACCCGCTCTCCGGCGGTGGGGTCGGTGAGCTGGGCGCCCAGCAGCAGGTTCGCGGTGAAGCCGCCGAGCGAGTGGCCGGCGACGGCGACCCTGTCGTGGTCGATGCGTCCGGCGAGCTGCGGCACGGTGCCCTCGATCATGTCGAGGCGGTCGAGGATGTGGGCCATGTCCTCCGCGCGCGAGCGCCAGAACAGGGGCGCTTCGGGGTCGTCGGAGACCTGATGCGCCAGCGTCTTGGAAGACAGGTGCGTGGGCTGGATCACGACGAACCCAGCCTGCGCCCAGAGGTTCACGATCGGCGCGTAGCCGTTCAGTGAGGACAGGTTGTTCGAGCCTCCATGGCCGTGGGAGAGCAGGATCACGGGGAGGCCGGTTCCCTGGGCGGGGGCGGTGACGCGGACCTGGAGGTCCACGGGCCGCCCCGCGACGGGAAGCACCACGGGGCTGAAGGACAGCACCGGGGCGGGCGAGGTGCCGACGGCGGAAGCGGATGCGTTCATGAGGGGGTCCTTTCCAGAGGCCGCCGCCCGGGGGCAGGCAGGGCGGCTCGGCGTGGTCCGCGTACGCTAGCCTGGTAAGCGGAACACTGCTCCCTTTATTATGTGGAGCGCTGTTCCGCTTTGTCAAAGGGTGTCGGAAGGAATGCGTCATGACCACGGGAAGCCCTGCCGCGACGCCGCCGGCGAGGAGCAAACGCTCCGACAGCCTGCGCAACCAGCAGGCTGTGATCACCGCTGCCGCCGAGGTGTTCCTCACCTCGGGTGTCGATGCGCCGATCCGCCGGATCGCCGCCGAGGCGGGCGTCGGTATGGGCACCATCTACCGCCACTTCCCGACCCGGGCGGACCTCGTCACGGCCGTCTACAACCAACAGATCGAAGAACTCGCCGCCGCCGGTCCCGCCCTGCTGGGCCGTACAGAAACACCGTTCGACGCGCTGAGTCAGTGGATCGACCTCTTCGTCGACTTCCTTGTCACCAAGCACGGCCTCGCCGATGCCCTTCAGTCGGACAGCGAACGCTTCGCCGCCCTGCACGCCCACTTCCTCGACCGGCTGTCACCCGTCGCCACCCAGCTGATCGACGCGGCGGTCGACGCCGGCGACATCCGGCCCGGGACGCGGCCCTACGAACTCATGCGCGGCATCGGCAACCTCTGCATCGGACGGGGCAGCGACCCCCGCTACGACCCCCGCCGCCTGATCGCACTGCTTCTTCAGGGACTCCGCCGACCCGCCTCGTCCTGAACGACCAACGACTCCGGCCCCCGTGGACGAACTCGCCACACGAACTGTTCCGCACATCCGACCAGCAAGCGGCGCAGGCGCCTGTCACTGCCAGCTGGGCCACGAACGTCCGCGCCCCTGGCCCCAGCCTGCGCGTCCGGTCCCGGCGCCGCCGCGCTCATCGACTTGGGGCCTCAACCAGGTTCCGCTCCACAGCACTTATGCGCGGCGCGCCTCTTGCTCGACGGCTCCTGCTGTGTCGGCTTCGATCTCCTCCGCCAGCTCGGGGCCAACTCGAACGGTGTGCGTGCACAGCTGATTCCTGGCCCGTTGATGTTCACCGTCAACTCGACCCAACTCCTCAACTACGGGTGAAGGGCGATCATCTCCGCGGCCGGCAGAAATGAACTTCCCCTGACCGCTCCACGGAAAGCGAGCCGGAACCGTTTCAAGTGGACGCGGCCACACGGGCCCTTCAGTCTTGAGGAGTCCGGCTTCGGCGGACGTGCTGCGGCTGTCGCGGGCGATCCGCGGCATCCGGGCGGAGCGGGCGAAGAGCCGCGGCGGCAGGCACATGGTGATCATTCCGGTGAGGATCAGCGCGCCGCCGGTCCAGGCCACCGGCGAGAGGTGCTCGTGGAGCAGGAGCACGCCGATCAGCGCGGCGGCCAGGGGTTCGGCGAGGCTGAGGGTTCCGGCCGTGGTCGCGCGCACCTGGGTGAGACCGGTGGTGAACAGCCAGTAGGCGAGGGCGGTGGTCGCCACGCCCAGCCAGATGGTCAGGGCGAAGGTGGCGCCCTGCCGCACGGGAGCGGTGCTGCTGATCATCCAGGGCGCCAGAGGGACGGCGCCCGCGAGAAGGGAGAGCGCGGAGAGCCCGGGCAACTGGGCGGCGGAAGCGACGTCGGCCAGCTTCTTGGCGAAAACGGTGTACAGGCCGTAACAGACACCGGCGGCCACGGCCAGGAGCAGGCCCAGCGCGTCCACGCCCGCGCTTGTCGGCGTCAGCAGCAGGGCACAGCCGGTGACGGCCGCGGCCGTGCCGGCCATCCAGACGGCTGTCATCCGCTCGCCGGTGACCCACCGGGCGCACAGGCCGATCGCCGCGGGGGCCACACCCAGGGCGACCACCGTGGCCAGGGCCGCCCCGGTCCGTACCACCGAGGACATGAGGGCCGCCTGGAAGACGCCCGTGGACACCGCGCAGACCAGCAGGGGGCGCACCACCGTGCCCGTGGTCAGGGCCCGCACGGTGTTCCGGCGGACGGTGAAGATCCCCAGGACCAGCCCGCCCACGAGCAGCCGCCAGCCACCCAGCGCCGTCGGCGTCATGGGGCTGGACGCCAGCACCTGAGCGGGACCGACCGTGCCCCACAGCACAGCCGCGCCCAGCACCAGCCCCGCACCGGACAACGGGCCGTTCTTTCGTGTATCCATGGGCACCGACACTAGGCAAACATCCAAGCGGCAAACCCTGTACCCGCATGTCGTGCGCCGTAGGGTCGACTTCATGGAACTTGATGCGCTGGACCGGGCCCTTCTGCGGGAGCTGCAGAACGATGCACGGCAGACCAACCGCGACCTCGCGGCCAAGACCGGGGTCTCCCCGTCCACCTCGCTCGAACGGGTACGGCTGCTGCGCGAGCGCGGCGTGATCACCGGCTACCACGCCGACCTGGACCTCGACGCGGCCGGCCGCCCCGTCCAGGCGCTCATCTCGGTGCGCATCCGGCCTCCGGCCCGCCCCGTCATCGAGGGGTTCCGGGAGTGGGCGGCACGGCTGCCCGAGGTGATCGGCCTGTTCGTCACCTCAGGCCCTCACGACTTCCTCATCCACATCGCCGTCCCGGACGTCGACAGTGTGTACGCCTTCGTCATCGACCGCCTGACCGAACGCCGCGAAGTCGCCGACGTGCAGACCACCATGGCCTACGAGCACGTCCAGTCCCGCTGTATCGAACCGGCCGGCCCCGGTCAGCCCCGCCCCTCACGCAGAGCGCGCTGACTTGGCCGGCTCCGCGACGGGTACCCGTGCCTTGATCCGCACCCGCCGTGGCCCGAGACGGAAACGGGTTCCGACGCTGCGGCCGGATGATCATGCCTGGTGAGTACCGTCGCGCTTCGCGCTCGCGGAAAGGCCGCGCCGGATACGGTGGTCCGGAGGCCGGTAAGTGGTGCCGGCCCGGTCGGCGCCGCCCGCGATCACCTCATCACCCCACCCCGTCTCCCGGCCCGTCGGAGCCAGGACCGGCCTTCGGCGACAGGCCGTGGTCACGGACGTAGACGGTGACTCGCGCCCCGTTGACATGGGTTGTTCCGTACTCGCGGAAGTGGCTCCGCAGGGTGCTTGTTTTCGCTTTCTCCTGCGGGTTGGTCGGCGAGTGGGCGCCCGCCGGGTCGCGGACCGCGACGATCCGGTCGAATTCCAGCATGCGTGCCGCTATGTCCTGGGCGGGAAGCTCGATACCCGCGAGTGTGTTCGAGGAAGCAGGATCCTGTGCCAGGGCCAGATCCGTCAGGAACCGGGTGTCCTCGGGGTTGGCCTCCGTCCAAATCCGGTGTCGGCCGGAGAGATAGAGCAGCCCGTCGCCGGGACGGCCTTCCTCGCGTACGGTGGCGCCGATGGCGATGACGTCAGTGCTCCGGCTCTGGGGCGTCCTCAGCGAAAGGCTCGGCGGGACGAGCGCGGCCAGTACGACAACGGCCGCGACCCATGAATTCCGGGAAGACGGCTGCCACCGGTGGATGTAATCCATCCAGGCGCCCAGCAGCAACGCGAATCCGATACTGCTGTAGAGCACATACCGGTCGACGAAAAGCGGCTTGACCGGTGAGACGATCAGCAGCAGAAGGCCCGGAAGCAGAAGAGTCGGCAGAGCCAGCGCCGAGAGCCGCACGGGCCCCCTCACCCCCAGGGGCGCCCGGGCACACGCCACGCCCACGACCGCCACAGCCAGGAGACCAGGAAGGCTCACCGGTCCGCCGATCCAGGCCACCTGCCCCGACTGCCCCGCACTGTAGATCGCCAGCGGCAACAGCCCGGCCACAACGCCCGCGGCAGCCACACTCCACGCCCTCAGCACCGGTCGTGGCACACGGGAGACGGCCAGTGTGACGCCGTGTGCGACCAGGGCGAGGACCGCGAACTCATGGAGCAGACAGGCCAGCAGCATGGTGCAGCCATAGACCGCCCACCGCCACCGGGCGCGATGCGGGACGCTGACCACGAGCGCGTAGGTGGCCCAGGTGACCAGGGCACAGACCATGGCGTACGAGCGGCCTTCCTGCGCGTATTTCTGTACCTGGGGAAGAAGCGGCAACACCAACCCGGCCAGCAGCCCGGCACGGGGTCCCGCCAGGCGTAGCCCCAGAAGCCCGACTCCGGCCGCCGCCACGGACATTGCCAGCACAGACGGCAGCCGCAACGTCAGCAGCCCTCCGCCGAAGAGGCCGAAGATCTCATGCATCACGGAGTAGTGGAGGGCATGGACCAGATCAACATGCTGGGCGGTGCGCCATATCTGCGAATGATCGCGGTGCGCGAGCTGATAGGTGACGGACTCGTCCCCCCACATACTGTTCTTCCTGCGGATACCCCACAGCCCCAGAGCGATGGTCAGCACCATGGGCGCGATGACGACAACGGCTCTGGCCGGGCCCGGTGCTTGTCGACGGGCGGGTACGGGAGGGGAAGCCGTCCTGGCCACGGCGGGGCCACGTTCATCAATGGACATGGGCGACAGGGCCTTTCAGCAGTGGCGAAGACACCGCGCCAGCGTGCCCGGACCCCGTTGACCGGATGCTGATCCAACCTGACCGGCCGATCAGGAAGGCGCGCCGACGCTGTGCGAAGCTGCACCACATGCGCATCCTGGTGGTCGAAGACGAGGTGGACCTTGCCCACACCCTGCGCACCGGTCTGACCGCCGAGGGCTACAGTGTCGACCTCGCCCATGACGGCCGACAGGGACTGTGGATGGCCCGGACCGGCGAATACGCCCTTGTCGTACTGGACTTGATGCTGCCCGGACTCAACGGCTACAAGGTCTGCGCCCAACTGCGCAGGGAGGGCAACGCGACCCCCATCCTGGTACTCACCGCCAAGGACGGGGACTGGGATCAGGCTGAGGCCCTGGACACCGGGGCCGACGACTACCTGGCCAAACCCTTCTCCTACGTGGTGCTCGTCGCACGGCTGCGGGCCCTGGTCAGACGGGCCGCCACGGTCGCCCCGCCCGTCCTTGCCGTGGGCGACCTCTCGTTGGATGTCGCCGGCCGGATCTGCCGCCGGGCCGGGGCCCGGGTGGAACTCACACCCCGGGAGTTCGCCGTCCTGGAGCTGCTGGCCCGCCGGGCGGGCCAGGCGGTCTCCAAAACGGATCTGCTGTATCACGCGTGGCCCGACGAAGCCTGGGACCCCAACCTGGTGGAGGCGCGCGTCAGCGCCCTCCGCAAGAAGGTGGACGCCGCGTTCCGCCGGCAGTCCCTGCAGACCGTACGGGGTACCGGCTACCGGCTGGTGGACGACCGTGAACGCGACTGAGCCGCGACGCCGCTGGTGGCCGCGTTCGGTACGAGCCCGCACGGCCCTGGCCGCCGCCTCGGCCGCCGCCGTCATCCTGGTCGGCATGGGCTGGTGGGTACACCGCGACGTCTACCGCGAGAGCACGCGGATCGCCGAAGGGCAGGCGGAGGAACAGCTCTTGGCTCTCGTCGATCAGCTGGAGGAGGGTGTGGTTCCCGTTCGCCGGAGCACTGTGCCGTACGAGGTCGTCGCGACCGACCGCCGCGCCGCTGTCGCCTACGGCGGAGGCATGGAGGAGTTCGATCCCGGCACCCGCCATGTGCTGCCCGCCCCACCGAAGGCCGAGTTGCCCGCCCCACCGGATGACGAGGAAGGCTGGGGCTATACGACCCGTCCCATGCGCATACCCGCGCGCCACGACTCCGAGCCCTGGGACCGGTTCGGCAAGGACGGTGGGACCTACCTGGTCATGTACCACGATGTCAGGGCCGATGAACTGAGCAGCGACCAGGTCGCCGCCCTGGGTGTCGCCGCCGATGCCCAGCTGCGGGTCCATGTGGTGGTGCACCCGCACGCGGGCGAAGACATCGCCGAGACAATCACCGGGACCACCGACCGCCTGCTGCTGCGGGCCGGGCTTGTCAGCCTCGTACTGATCGCCGCCGCCGCCTACTTCGCCGTCCGGATCGCGCTGCGGCCGGTCGAAGCCATCCGGGTCCTCACCGCCTCGGTCACCGCGAGCGACCCCCGCGAACGTGTCACCGTCCCCGCCGCGGGACACGAGATCACCGCCCTGGCCACCACCATCAACACCACCCTCCAACGCCTCGACGACGCCGCCGCCCGGCAACGCCGCTTCGTCGCGGACGCCGCCCACGAACTGCGCAGCCCGCTCACCACACTGCTGGCCAGTCTGGAAGTCGCGCTCGCCTACCCGGACCGCACCGACTGGCCCGCCGCGGCCACCACCGCCGCACGGCAGACCCGCCGCCTTCAGGCCCTCGCCGAAGACCTGCTGTTCCTCGCCCGCCTCGACACCCGCACCCCCATGGCCAGCCCCGACACCGTCGACCTGACAGCCCTCACCTCCCGGCTGATCGAGCAATACCCCCTCACCGAACGACCGTTGACCCTCACCTGCGACAGCACCGCCCCCGCACACGCACACGGAAACCCCGACGAACACGAACGGCTGCTGCGCAACCTCATCGACAACGCCGCCCGCCACGCCGCACACCGCATCCAGATCACCATACGGAACGAGGACGGCTGGGTCGTCCTCACGGTGCACGACGACGGACCGGGCGTGCCCACCGAGGACGCCGAGCGCATCTTCGAACGCTTCGTCCGGCTCGACGACGCCCGCTCCCGCGACCAGGGCGGCACCGGCCTGGGCCTCGCCATCGCCCGCGACCTGGCCCACCGTCACCGGGGCACCCTCACCCTCACGCCCCGGACCCTCGGAGCATGCTTCCTGCTACGGATTCCCCAGGCCCCCGCCTCAGCCGAGAAATGACGCGCTTCTGCGCGTGAGGCGCGTGGTACGACGCGCGCGCCCGGCGGGCCTTTTCGGCCAGGGCGCCGGCGGCACGCGGTTCCGCACGTCGCGACAGCCGGAACCACCAGCGTCGGGGACGGTGGGATGAGCGGACCCCGATTACGGGTCGGCTGGCTCGGCCACGCTCAGAGGTGCTTGAGTACCTGGATAACGGGGGGCTGTCTCCATGCGTTCCACGTACGGGAGGCTTGTGCTGTCGGCATCCGCCGTGCCGATGGGATCTGCTGGAGGTGTTCCACAGCCAAGGAGTTCAGGAGAGAACAATGACCACGTTGGTGGTAGGTGCATGCGGCAGTGTCGGCCGCGGGGTCCTCGGTCGGCTGGCTGTTTGCCGCGGGCGGGCCGGTGAGGGGTGGTCGTCGGCAACTGCCATGGTGATCAGCGGAGCCAGCTCGGCCGTCGGCTCCGGCCCGGGGACCTGCCCGGCCTCGTACTCGGCGCGCAGCGGCTGGTCTCGGGTGGCGTTGTCGCAGTCGGCCGGGGCGGAGACTGATTCTCACGCGATGTTGTCGCTCAGTCGGGTTCGCCCCAGCCCTGCGCTCGTGGGGGCTCCTTCTACTGGCCGTCGAGTTCAGCGAACGCTTCCGCGAGCCCCTTCGCGTCCGACTTGTTCGTCGTGTGGGCGCCGGTCCCGGTCCCCCGGCGCAAGACCCGGCAGGTCCACCTCCAGCACCGTGCCCAGGCAGGCGATCCGATAACGCTGCTGCGGCAACGGGGTTATTGACGGAACTTGTGAGCCGTCGCCGCATTTCAGAGGCACTCCCGCGCTGTTCTGCCGGCGGAGAACACCGGCCCGACCGGGCTCGACAATGACTACGGTCCAGTCTCATGACGACGATTACCACGCGCACGGTCGAGTACCCGGCCGACGGCCTGACGATGATCGGGCACCTCGCGCTCCCGGCCGGCGTCGACCGTCGGCCCGCGGTGCTGCTCGGACCAGAGGGCCCGGGGCTCAGCGACGTCGAGCGCCGCCGGGCCGATGCGCTCGCCGAACTGGGATACGTAGCGCTGGCCTTCGACATGCACGGCGGGCGCTATTTGGGCGACCCGGACGAGATGCTGGCCCGTTGCCTGCCGCTGCTCGCCGACCCCGACCGGATGCGGGGCATCGGCCATGCGGCGCTCGACGTATTGCGCGCCGAGCCGAGGATCGACCCCGACCGGATCGCCGCCGTCGGTTACGGCACCGGCGGTGCCATCGGGCTGGAACTCGGGCGCGACGGCGTCAACCTACGCGCGATCGGCACAGTCAACGCACTGACCACGGGCCGACCGGGCGAGACGGCGCGCATCCGCTGCCCTGTGTGGGCCGGGGTCGGGTCGGAAGACCCGATCATGCCGCCCGCGCAACGGGACGCGTTCACCGCCGAGATGCAGGCCGCGGGCGTCGACTGGCGCCTCGTGGTCTACGGCGGCGCCTTGCACGCCTTCCACCACCCGCCGGTCGACCACCCCACGGTCCCCGGCGTCGGCTACCACTCACGGCACGCGCGGCGCGCCTGGCACGACGTCGTCGACCTGCTCACCGAGTGCCTGCCCGTAACGGAGTGATCTGGTCGGCAACCCCGATTCCGGGCCGCGAACCAGGCCGGTAGACCGCCACCGGCTTCGGTTTGTGGGACATCGCCGCAGCGCGGAGAAACGGTGACGAGGTGCTCTGCGAGGGCGTTCCCGCTCGGCGGCGGGAACGGCTCCGGCCAGTGCCCTGGCTCGTTCTCTGCCAGCACGTTCCTGACCTGGTCAGAACTGGACCGCCGTCTCAGCTGGAGTTGCCGCTGACCATGCTCCGCCTCAGGTGCTGTTCCCTCTCACGGGTGGTTTGAGGCCGCATCGCTGGCAGAGGTATCTTCTGGCGACTTCGCTTGGATTGATTCCGTGTGATCGATCCGGTGCTGTTGGCGAACGCCAAGTGACCGGCGGGCTACCGGCACTCCGCGCAACCACCGGGAACGTGTCGCCTCGCACTTGGCGGCGGCCTTCACTGAGCCGGAGGCCCTGTTGGCCGGGGCCGAGCGGGTCGGTGATCGCCTGGCGGTGCTGCCGGTTCTCTATCGTTTGCTCTGGCGCCGGGTTCTGGAAGTCGACCTGACATCAGGCCCGTTGGGGCCGCGAAGCACGGTCCGCCAAGCGGTGACGGCCCGGTGAGGCACCCGTTGGTGGTCAGGCCCGGTGACCGGGTGCGGTTCGACAACAAGGTGCACACCGTGATCGGACTCTCCGGCGTCCTGGTGAGGCTGGCCGACGAACACGGGCACTCCAGCGCGATGCGTCTGCCGACGCTGATGACCGCCCCGGGCTTCGAGGTGGTCGGCTCAGGCGGGGCCCGCCGGCCTGCTCCCGGCCTGCTGGACGGACTGCCGCCAGGCGAAGCCGACCGGGCTCTGTGGTGGCACCGGCACATGAGCGAAATCCTCAACGCCTGCCGCCGGACGCCGCGCCGGGGGCGACTCCGCAGCCGGAGTACGACCCGGAATCCGGCCGAGCGCGAGGCGGCCAAGGCCGCCGAACTCAGCGCAGAGACCGGCAGGTTCGTCAGCCCTCACACCATCCGCTGGCGTCGGCGCCACTACCGAAAACGCGGTGTGGTGGGCATGGTCGACGGCCGTCACCGCGATCTCCCGGACACGCCCGGCGTCCGGCCCCCACCGGCCCATGGCACCTCGACCGCGGCTGGGTGATCCAGACGGGCCTGCCGACTCTGTCTGGCCTCCAAAAACGTTACCGAACCAGCGCGGTGCCGGGTTCGCATCACCACCAAACCCTGCCCGCGACGCCGCCGTTGGACCGACACGCATGGCGATCAGCTCGATCTCCGCCGCCTCCCCGAGGTTCCACGAGCCCAGCACCAGCATTTTCGCGTCCGTCGCCACGGCTTGACGCGTGTCTCTTTGGCGTTCGAGGAGGCCGGCAACGTGTGCTGGGGCTGGTGGAACAGCCGAAAACGCAGGGCCGCACGAGACCACCGCATGGCCGTCCTGAGTGGGCCGAACTGGAATGTCGTCAACCGTGATGATCTACGGATCGTCGTCAGCGCCCATCTCGACATCGTCGCCCTGACCAGTGTGCTCGCCTGCACGCCCCTCCCCGAGCGGCAAGATCGAATGAGACGGGACATCACGGCCTTCGTCTTGATCGGTACGCCTTGGCCGGAGCACATGATCAGACGAAGGCCGCCCCCAGCGTCCCGCGAATGCCCAGCTGGACTACCCAGTGCGATACGGCCGTTCGAAGTCAGTCAGGCAGCGCCACGGTGAGATCCACCTCGACGAGCTGTCCCGGAAAGCCCAGCTGGGCGACGCCCAAGAGCGTGCTGGCGGTGGTGAACGCCGGACCCAGGGCAGACTCGGTGAGCCGACGCCATGCAGCTCCGAGAGCGTCCCTCTCATCGCTCCGCACGTAGATTACTGACCGCACCACATGTTCAGGCTGGGCACTCACCGCTGCCAGGGCAGTGAGCGCGTTCGCGACAACCTGGTCGACCTGCGTCTCGAAGGAACCGGAGCCGACGAGGTCACCATTCCGATCAAGCGGGCACTGCCCCGCCAGATGGGCGGTACGGCCTGCCTCCACGACGGTGATGTGGTGGTAGCCGGGTGTCTCATGCAGCTGCTCGGGGTTGATGCGGGTGATCTTCTCAGTCATGGCAGCGAGTCTGACCAGCGTGATGCCACCACGCACCTCATTTTCTCCACCGGCAAGCATTCCGCGGTGACGTGAGGTTGAAGAACAAGCTGAGACGGAGTTCCATAACCCGACATCTCGGCCGTGGCGGTCGAGCGGGCCGACGCACCGCGCCGGATCGCGACCGGACCTGACGGGCGCACCGCCGAGGTCACCGACCACGTCCTCCTCATCCGCCGCGCCGCCTGACACGGCGGTCGGCGCCCGCCCGAGTCGAAGGAAGAGAGACCACGATGCCCGGCACCACGCGCCGCGATCACCGCCGTGACACCCCGCCGCCCCGGACCGGAAGCGATGAGACCGAGGTCCTGCGCGGATTTCTCGACTACCTCCGGACCTCGATCGCCGCGAAGGTCGACGGCGCCCCCGAGCCGCAGGTGCGAACAGCCGCGGTGCCGTCGGGCACGAACCTGCTCGGTCTGCTCAACCACCTGACTCTCGTCGAGCGCTCGATGTTCCTCGGGGACGACGTCACCGACTGGCAGGCGACGTTCCACGCCGCGCCGTCGGACGACGTGGCCCGTGTCGTCGCCCGCTACCGCGACGCGGTCAAGCGCGCGAACGACGTTCTCGACCGGTGCGCCGATCTCGGCGCGCCGGTTCCCCGACCGCGAGCGCGACCGGACCGCCCCGCTCCCAGCATCCGCTGGGCACTTGCCCACATGATCGAGGAGACCGGCCGGCACGCGGGCCACGCGGACATCCTCCGCGAACTCATCGACGGCACGGCCGGCCGCTGATCCACCCCGCCCCCGTACCCCGCCCCCGTCCACCTGTTGTCACACCGACCCCTCTACGTCACGATCACGCCCCCGAAGTGCGCGAACCGGCGTCTGTCGCCCATCAGTAAGAGCTGTTACTGATGAGCAACAGACGCCGGTTCGCGATGAAACATGTCACACGCAGGTTTGTCCGTGTCTGCGGGACGTCGTCCTGCCCGAGTGACATCAGGAGGGCCGTGAACACCTCATGTAATGCGTTCCTTCCCCCGCGCGGTTCCGGAGGTCCGCGCGAGCGCGGCGTTCGGGCCCGCTGCCACCGGCCGCGTCCCGGCAGGGGCTTGACGGGGGTGGCCCTGTCCGCTCGGTGTCGACTCCATGCATGACGTGCTGTGGCTGACCGGGCTGGCGGGCGGAGTGCTGTGTCTCGCCGGTCATCTGGCTTCTCCCGTACGGCAGTGGATGCCGCACGCGGTCGCGTTGGTGGCCATGCTGGCCATGGCTCCCGGGGCGGGGGACCGGAGCACGCTGCTGGCGGGGGCCGCCGTGCTCGGCGTCGCCTGTCTGTGGCAGATGCGCGCGGGATGCCGGTACCGCAGGCCCGCCGAGTCGGTGAACCTGGCCGCGATGGCGGTGCTGACAGCGGGCGCGGCGGGCGCGGCGGGCGCGGCCGGCGCGGCGGGCGCGGCCGGCGCGGCGGGTGTCGAACGAAGCCACCACGGCGCGTACGTCCCCGAAGGCGTCGCGTCGGCCGCGCTGACGCCGTGGCCGGTGCTGTTCCTCGTCGCGTGCTGGGTCGTGGCCCGCGCCGGTGCGGTGCTCGTCCGGCAGGCGTGGCCCTCCGGGCTCCCCGCACGCCATCCGGGAAAGCGCGCGCTGCTGCTGGGCGAGACGGGCAGCGCGCTCATGGTGACCACCATGGCGATCATGATCGGTCTGCCGTGACGGCGTCAGGACGGCGTTGTGACGCTGCCGCGGCAGTGAAGTCCCCGCCGAGGTCCCCGCCGAGGTCCACACCGAAATCCACACCGAAGTGGCCGGATCAGCAACGCAGTTGAAGACACCGAGGCGCGGCCGGAGAAGCCACGGAGTGTCGTCCGTAAAGCAGCCTCCGCAAATCAGCCCCTGTTGCTTTGGATCTCGATATGCAAGTATTGGATCCAATCACTCATTGATCGTATGCATGAGGAGAGCGATGCTCAGACGCGAGGAAAATGAGCGCGTGACGCGCACGGGCCCGGGCACGCCACTCGGCCAGCTCATGCGCGCCTACTGGCAGCCGGTCGCCCTCGTCTCGGAGATGTCCGAGGAGCGACCGGTCAAGGCGATCCGGATCATGGGTGAGGACCTGGCCCTCTTCCGGCGCGACGACGCCCCCGACCTGACCGGCGACGAGACGGACCACCCGGAGGGCGCGGCCGCGTCCGGTGTGTGGGGCCTGGTCGGCCGGTACTGCGCCCACCGGGGTGTCGATCTCTCCTACGGACGCCGGGAGAACGGCGGACTGCGGTGCCTCTACCACGGGTGGCTGTACGGGCCGGACGGCCAGTGCCTGGAGCAGCCCGCGGAACCCGGGCACAGCGACTTCGCCGCCAAGGTGCGCATCCCGAGCTACCCCTGCGCCGAACGCAACGGCATCGTCTTCGCCTACCTCGGCACCGGCGACCCGCCGCCCTTCCCGGCGTACGACTGCTTCCGCGCTCCCGAGGAGTACACCTTCGCCTTCAAGGGCTGGTGGGAGTGCAACTGGTTGCAGGGGGTGGAAGGCGGCATCGACCCGAGCCACGTCTCCTTCCTGCACCGCTTCGTCGGCGAGGACCCCCGCGAGGTGTACGGGCAGCAGTTCAGCGAGGAGGTCGAGGGCACCGGGAAGAAGCTCTCGGAACTGGTCGGAGCCAGTTTCCGGCCGGACATCGAGGTGGAGAGCGCCGAGCACGGGCTGCGGGTCCTCGCGCTGCGCGAACTCACTGAGGACGTCCGGCACGTACGGATCACCAACCTGGTGTTCCCCAACGCCTTCGTGGTGCCCTTCGGCAACGGCAAGGCCTTCTGTCAGTGGCACGTCCCGATCGACGACGAGAACCACTACTGGTTCATGATCCTCTACGACTTCGAGGAGGTCACCGACAAGGAGACGCTGCTGGCCCAGCGCCTGAGCGAGGTCTCGCTGCCGGACTACCGGCCGCTGCGCAACCGTACGAACGACTGGGGCTTCGACCCCGGGGAGCAGCGGGAACTCACCTACACCGGCATGGGACTGGACATCAACGTCCACGACCAGTGGGCGGTGGAGAGCATGGGCCCCGTCCAGGACCGGACCGTCGAGCGGCTCGGCGTCTCCGACCGCGCCGTCACCGCCAACCGCAGACTGCTGCTGAAGGCGATCACCTCCTTCGAGAACGGCAATCCGGTTCCCGGCCTCCCGCTCGACACGCGGTCGGCCGGGGAACTGACCGGCCCCCTGGCCATCGACACCATCACGCCCGCGGACGGCTGGGAAGAGTCCTGGCGGCAGCGCGAGTCCGAGCGGCGCGCACGGTCCCCGTGGGCGGGGCGGGAGGTGCGGCGTGCGCAGCGCTGACGAGCGGCCGCGGGCCGAGGGCGGCGACGGGCCGAGAGCCCGCCCGCTGACCTCCGCCGGAACCGGCGGCTTCGTCGAACGGTACGGCCTGTGGGACGAGCGGCAGTACGTCGCCGCCGGTCACGTCCGCCGGGTGATCGACGAACTCGGCCTGGACCGGGTGCGGTTCTCCTTCGCCGACCAGCACGGGGTGCTGCGCGGCAAGACCCTGACCCGGGAGGCGGTGCCCGGCGCGCTGCGCTCCGGAGTCACCGCACCCTCCTCGCTGCTGCTCAAGGACACCTCGGGCCGGACCGTCCTCCCCGTCTTCTCGGGCGACGACCCGCTGGTCCCCGGGCGGTTCGCCGGCGCAGGCGACATCGTGCTGGTGCCCGACATGACGACGTTCCGGGTCCTGCCGTGGGCCGAGCGGACCGGCTGGATCCTGTGCGACGTCCACCACCCGGACGGCACGCCCGCGGCGTTCTGCCCGCGCGGGCTGCTGCGCGGCAGGCTGGACGCGCTGGCGGAGACGGGGTACGACCTCACGGTCGGCGTGGAGCTGGAGTTCCACGTGTACCGTCCTGCGGTCTCCGGGCCGACGACGGCGGGCCCGGGGCGGCCGGGCCCGGGGCGGCCGGGCGCGCCCGGCCCGGCACCCGGGGTGGAGCCGCTGAGCAGCGGGGCGCAGCTGCTGCACGAAGAAGGACTCGACCGGCTCGACGACCTGGTGGATCTGCTGCACCGCGGGCTCACCGGGCTCGATCTGCCACTGCGCTCGCTGGAGCTGGAGTTCGGGCCCAGCCAGCTGGAGCTGACCCTGGACGCGCGGGACGCGGCGCGGGCCGCGGACGACGCGCTGCTCACCCGGGCGGCGGTACGGCAGATCTGCCGCAGGAACGGCTACCACGCGACGTTCATGGCCCGTCCGGCCGGAGCGGAGACCGTGTCGAGCGGATGGCACCTGCACCAGTCGCTGCGCTCCCGGGCGACCGGCGAGGCCGTCTTCGACCCGGCGGACGGACAGACGCTGTCCCCGGTGGGCCGGCACTACCTCGCCGGGCTCCTGGAACACGCGCCCGCCGCCACCGTCTTCACCACCCCCACGGTCAACGGCTACAAGCGGTACCTGCCGATGTCCCTGGCCCCCGACCGGGTGGTGTGGGGCATCGACAACAAGGGCGCCATGGTGCGGGTCGTCGGCGCCCAGGGCGGGGGCGGCGCCCGGCTGGAGAACAGATCCGGCGAACCGGCGGCCAACCCCTACCTCTACATCGCCTCGCAGGTGGTCAGCGGAATGGACGGGATGGCCCGGCGGCTCGACCCCGGCCCGCCGGTCGCCGACCCGTACGCCGCCGAAGCGCGCGGACTGCCCGGCTCGCTCGGCCAGGCGCTGGACGCGCTCGACGCGGACCCGGTCTTCGCCGAGGCCCTCGGCCAGGACGTCGTCTCCTGGATCACCACGATCAAACGCGCGGAGTTCGCCCGCTATCTGGCGTACGTCTCGGACTGGGAGCAGCGCGAGTACCTCGACCTCGTCTGACGGCGCTTCGTCCGGCCCAGCCTCGTCCGACCCGTCCTCGTCCGACCCGTCCCCGCCCGCCCCGGACCCGCCCGCCCCGCCCCGGCCTTTCGCGGCCGGCCGATGACCGCACCCCGGCCCCCACGGCCGGCCGACACCTCACGGAAGACCCCATGACCACGTTCAACGCCCAGCCCGCGCGACTGGAACCCTTCCTGATCGACGGCCGGTGGATCGCCCCCGGCGACCGCACCACCTTCCCGGTCCTCGATCCGGCCTCGGGAACCGTCCTGAGCCGGGTCGCGCAAGCCACGCCCGAGGACGTGGACACCGCCGTGGCCGCGGCCGCCCGGGCGCACGAGGACGGCCGCTGGCGCGGTCTGCCGCCCGCCGAGCGGAGCCGGGTGCTGCACCGGATCGCGGAGCTGATCGAGGAGCACGCCGAGGAGCTGGCGGTGCTGGAGACCCGCGACAACGGCAAGCCGATCGAACGCTCGCGCGCCGACACGGCGATGAGCGCCCGGACGTTCCGTCACTTCGCCGGCGCCCCCACCCGGCTGACGGGCACGGTCGTACCCCTCGACGCCGGCCACCACGTCTACACGGTGCCCGAGCCCGCCGGAGTGGCCGCGCTGATCCTCCCCTGGAACTTCCCGATCATGACGGGCTGCTTCAAGCTGGCCCCCGCGCTCGCCGCGGGCTGCACCGTCGTGGTCAAACCCGCCGAGCAGACCCCGCTGACCATGCTGCGCGTCGCCGCCCTGTGCGCGGAGGCCGGCCTGCCCGCGGGGGTGCTCAACGTGCTCACCGGCGACGGCATGGTGGGCGCCGCGCTCACCGCGCACCCGGATGTCGCCAAGGTGTCCTTCACCGGCTCCACCGAGGTCGGCCGGCTGGTGATGAGCGCCGCCGCCCCCACCGTCAAGCGCCTCACCCTGGAACTCGGCGGCAAGAGCCCGCACATCGTCTTCGCCGACGCCGACCTGGACGCCGCCGTCACCACCGCGATCCGCGCCGGATTCGGTCACTCCGGGCAGATGTGCACGGCCGGCAGCAGGCTGCTGGTCCAGCGCTCCGTCCTCGCCGAGATGGAGGAACGCCTCGCCGAAGCGGTGCGCAAGGTCCCCGTCGGCAACGGCCTGGACGGCGGGATCACCGTCGGCCCACTGGTGTCGCAGGAGCAGCGCGCACAGGTCCTCTCCTACATCGAGACCGGTGTCGCCGAAGGCGCGACGCTCGTGGTCGGCGGTCAAGTGCCTGACCGGCCGGGCTACTTCGTCGAGCCCGCGCTCTTCACGAACGTCACCAACAGCATGCGGATCGCCCGGGAGGAGATCTTCGGCCCGGTCCTGGGCGTGATCCCCTTCGAGGACGAGGAGGAGGCCGTCGCCATCGGCAACGACACCTCCTACGGGCTCGCCGCCGGCGTGTGGACCAGGGACCTGTCCCGCGCCCACCGCATGGCCGCGCGGCTGCGGGCCGGAACGGTGTGGATCAACACGTACAACGTCTTCGACCCGGCGCTTCCCTTCGGAGGGTTCGGCGACTCGGGACTGGGCCGGGACCTGGGCGACGACGCCCTGTTCTCCTACTGCGAGCGCAAGGCGGTGGTCGTCGCACTATGAGTACCGACACCGCTGCGGCCCCCCTCCCGCCGCCGACCGAGCGG
Source organism: Streptomyces sp. NBC_01429 (assembly GCF_036231945.1). Taxonomy (NCBI): domain Bacteria; kingdom Bacillati; phylum Actinomycetota; class Actinomycetes; order Kitasatosporales; family Streptomycetaceae; genus Streptomyces; species Streptomyces sp. NBC_01429. The sequence continues at coordinate 7,899,675 of NZ_CP109599.1, forward strand.
ACAGCGGCCCTCGACGTGGCAGCGCTGCGCGCCGCCACCCCCGGCATGCGCCACGCCCACCACATGAACGCCGCCGGTGCGGCACTGCCCAGCCGGGCGACGCTGGCCGCCGTCACCGAACACCTGCGCATGGAGTCGTTGCTGGGCGGCTACGAGGCGGCCGAGGCGCTGACCGCACACACCGAGCGCGTCTACCGCTCGGCGGCCCGGCTGCTGGGCGCCGCTGCGGAGGACATCGCCCTGGTGGAGAGCGCCTCCACCGCGTGGCAGCGGGCCATGGGCGCCCTGCGGCTCAAGGCGGGCGACCGGGTCCTGGCCTCGTCCTCCACCTATGTCAGCTCGGCCCTGCACCTGTTGGAGCTGCGGGAGTCGCACGGCATCGTGCTGGAGGTGCTGCCCGCCGACGGAAACGGGCAGGTCGACCTCGGCGCGCTGGAGACGGCGCTGCGCGAACCGGCGGCCCTCGTCACCCTCGCCCATGTGCCCACGTCCTCCGGACTGGTGGAGCCGGTAGCCGAGGCCGGCGCGCTGGCCGCCCGGGCGGGGGTGCCGCTGCTGCTGGACGCGACGCAGTCGCTCGGCCAGCTCCCGGTCGATGTGGAGGAGATGCGGTGCGGCATCGTCGTCGCCACCGGCCGCAAGTTCCTGCGCGGGCCGCGCGGCACCGGACTGCTGTACGTCGCCCCGGAGCTGCGGGAGAGGACCAGGCCGGACGCTCCCGACGTACGGGGCGCCCAGTGGTCGGCGGCCTACCGCTACGAGGTGGTGCCGGGAGCGCGGCGCTACGAGACGTGGGAGTCGTCCCACGCGCTGCGGCTGGGGCTCGGCACGGCGCTGGATGAGGCACTCGACCTCGGTGTCGAGCGGATCCGGGACCACGTGGCCTCGCTGGCCGAACGGCTGCGGGCCGGACTGCCGGCCGTACCGGGCGTCCGGCTCACCGATCCGCCGGCGGCGGCCTCGGGCATCGTGACCTTCCTGCGCGAGGGCGAGGACCCGCGCGAGACGGTGCGCGACCTGCGCGCCACCGGATTCCGCCTGACGACCGTGCCCGCCTCGCACGGCCAGTGGGACCTGGGCAGGCGTGGTCTGGCGCGGGTCGCCCGGGCCTCCCTGCACGTCTACAACAGTGAGGACGACGTGGACGCGCTCATCGCCGCCCTGACCGCACGGGAACGACGGCGCAGGCCGGAGGCCGCCGTTGTCGGCGCCCGCGAGACCGCGCCCGCACCGGCGCCCGCATCCGCACCTTCACGTACACCCGTACCGGCGCCCGCATCCGCGCCTTCACGCGCACCCGTGGGCAGCGGGCGGGACCGGGCCGATGTGATCGTGGTCGGGGCCGGTATCCACGGCTCCTCCGCCGCCTGGCACCTGGCGGCTCGCGGCGCCGGAGTCATCCACCTCGACCGGTTTCCCGCCGGCCACACCCGGGGCTCCTCGCACGGCCGGACGCGGATGATCCGGCGCGCCTACCCCGCCGAGGTCTGGGACGGCCTGGTCGACACCGCCTACGCGGCCTGGGAGGAACTCGAACTGGCCGCCGGGCAGCGGCTGGTGACGACCACCGGGGGCCTGTACGCCCGAGCCGCCGGTGCCCCGGGCACCCTGCGCGGCCCCGGCTGCGCGAACGTGGACCACGTTCGCGCCGCGGAACTCTTTCCCGGGCTGCGCCTGTGCGACGGTTTCTCCGCGGTCCACGACCCGGCCGCCGGTGTCATCGACGCCGAGGGCTCGCTCGCCGCGCTGACCGCGCTGGGCCGCGCGCACGGCGTGGACCGGCGGGACGGCTGCGCCGTGCTCGACTGGCGCCGGGACGGCGACGGCGTACGGGTCGAGACGGAGCGGGGCGTCCTGCGCGCGGACCGGCTGGTCGTCTGCGCGGGCCCGTGGACCGGGGAACTGCTGCCCGCCTTCGCCGCACCGCTGCGCGTGGTGCGGATCGTGAACGTACACCTCGGCTCCTCCCGGCGGCACCTGCTGGAACCGCCGCTGCTGGGCGCCTTCTCCGTCGAGATCCCGGACATCGGCCTGCTGTACGGCATCCCGGCCCTCGGCGGCGCCGGCGTCAAGATCGGCCTGGACGACGGGCCGCCGGAGGATCCCTCGGTGCCCGCGGGACCGGTCACCGACGCCGAGCGCGACCGGCTTCTCGGCCTGGCCTCCCGGTTCCTTCCGGCGGCCGACGGGCCGGTGGAGGAGACGATCACCTGCCGCTACACGATGGCGCCGAACAACCGGTTCGCCGTCGGCCGGCTGCCGGGTGAGGAACGGGTGTCGGTGGCGGCGGCCTGCTCCGGTCACGGCTTCAAGTTCGGGCCCGCGCTGGGGGCCGCGCTCGCGGACCTGGCCGAAGGCAGGGAACGCCCGGACCTGGACTTCCTGTCCCCGGCCGCGATGGGCATCGCCGACGGGCCCGGACCGGGAGCCGGGGCATGAGCACCGGCGCCCGGCCGGACGGGGCGTCAGCCCCGGAAGACGGTGGCCGACCGCTGTTCGTACCAGCGGGCCAACTGCTCACCCGCGCTGGTCACATGGGCCTTCATCTCGGCGCGCGCCCGCTCCGCGTCCTCCGCGGCGAGCGCCTCGACGATGCGCTCGTGCTCACGGATGTTGTCCTCGCGGTGGCGGGGGTTGTCGTGCAGGACGAGGGCGGAGACATTGCGCGGGAACGCCTCGTTGACGTCCTTGATGGCGCGGGCGAGGCGCTGGTTGCCGGCGACGGTGTGGATGAGGGTGTGGAAGCAGTCGTTCGCCGCGGTGGAGGGCGAGGCGCTCTCGCCGGGCGCGGAGCCACCGCCGACGGCGCGCACCGTCTCGTTGGCCTCGCGCAGCTCCCGCAGGACGTCGGGGGTGACCGCGCGGACCGCCCGTACGCAGGCGAGCCCTTCGAGTTCGGCGCGGACCTCGTAGGCCTCGCGGACCTCCCAGGGGGAGGGGACGCGGACCACGGCCCCCCGGTTGGGCAGCACCTCGATGAGACCGCCCGCCTGGAGCTGGCGCAGGGCCTCCCGTACGGGAGTGCGGCTCACGCCGAGGGCGCCGGCGAGTTCGGCCTGTCGCAGCTGGGCCCCGATGGGGATCTCACCGGAAAGGATCCGCGCGCGGATCGCGGCGGCGGTGTCGTCGACGAGCGCCTTGCCCTTTCCCGCGGGGGAGTCCGCGTCGGCGGTCGGGGCGGTGTCCATGAGGTCTCCGTCTGGTCGGGAAGGCGAAGGTCGGCGGTGGTGGGGCAGCGCCGGAGCGGGCGCCCCTGACAGACCACGTACAGCTTTATGTATCCATTCTATAGCAATCAGGATCCAAAGATTCAGGATCCAGAGATTCCGAACTGTGCGAGTGAGCGGAGCACACCATGAACAACTCCCCCCGAAGTGTCAGCACCCGTGTCCACGCGAGCCGGGAGCGTACCCATCCTCTCGACCCGCTGTCCCCCGCGGAGATCGACGCCGCGGTCGCCGTGGCACGGGCCGACGGACGGCTCGGCGAGCGCACCAGGTTCTGGGGCGCGGTGCTGGACGAGAGCTTCGCCCGTGAGGTCATGGCCGGCCGGCACGCCGCGGGCGAGGTGCTGGTCGGACTGGTGGCGATGGACCACGACCTGCCCGGCGCCTGGGAGATCGACGTGCGGCTCGGGACCGAGCCGCGCTGCCTCGCGTGGCGGGCGGTGGACATCCGGCGGCCCGGCATCACCTCGACGGAGGCGCGCGCGGCCGCGCGCGCGTGCCGGGAGAGCCCGCTGTTCCGCGAGGCGCTGGCCCGGCGGGGCATCCACGACGTGTCGCTGACGGTGATCGACGCGGAGTCCATCGGCGGCTTCGTACCGGAGAAGTACAAGGACCGCAGGATCACCTGGGGTTCGGTCTGGCACCGGGTCCAGGAGGACGACAACGCCTATGTGCGCCCGGTGCAGGGCGTCATCCCCCTCATCGACATGGCGACCATGGAGGTGCTGGAGGTCGAGGACCACGGCGTCGTCCCGGTCTCCGAGGAGCCGGGGCCGCTGTCGGCCGGCGGCTTCGGGCCGGACCGGGAAGGGCTGAAGCCGCTGGAGGTGGTGCAGCCCGAGGGGCCGAGCTTCACCGTCGACGGGCACCGGGTGAGCTGGCAGGGCTGGGAGCTGCGCGTGGGCTTCACCCACCGCGAGGGCCTGGTCCTGTACGACCTGAACTTCCTGGGGCGCTCGGTGCTCAAGCGGGCCGCCTGCAACGAGATGTACGTCCCCTACCTCGACCCGAGTTCGACGCAGTTCCGCAAGAACTTCTTCGACTGGGGCGAGTACGGCGCCGGCCCGCTGACCAACTCGCTCGCGCTCGGCTGCGACTGTCTGGGCGTCATCCACTACTTCGACGCGGCCTATTTGGGAGGTGACGGGGCCGCCCAGGAGATCGGCCAGGCGATCTGCATGCACGAGGAGGACGACGGCATCCTCTGGAAGCACAACGACCTGCGCCGCGGGGTGAGCGAGGTGCGCCGCTCCCGGCGGCTGATCATCTCCAGCTTCCAGACGGTGGCCAACTACGACTACGGGTTCTACTGGTCGCTCTACCAGGACGGCCGCGTCGAGCTGGAGATCAAGCTGACCGGAATGCTGTCGGCCTCCGGTATCGAGGAGGGCCAGGAGGTGCGGCACGGCCGGGTGGTCTCGCGCAACGTCCAGACCCCCACGCACCAGCACTATTTCGGCCTGCGCCTGGACGTCGCGGTGGACGGCGCGTTCAACCGCCTGGTGGAGGAGAACGCGGAGGCCGAGGACGACCCCCGCCACGACCCGTACGGCAACGCGGTCCGGATGGTGCGCACCCCGCTGTTGTCGGAGTCGCGGGCCGCCCGCCGGACGAACCCGGCGACGTCCCGGCACTGGCGGGTGGAGAGCGCGGACCGGGAGAACCGCTACGGCGAGCCGACGGCGTACCGGCTGCTGCTGCCCCACACCACTCGGCCCTTCGCGCGGCCCGACTCGGTGATGGCCCGCCGGGCGCCCTTCGTCCACCAGCATCTGTGGGCGACGGTCTCCGACCCCGCCGAGCGGTACGTCGGCGGGCAGTACCCCAACCAGGCGGAGCCCGGCGAGGACGGCGTGCAGGTCTGGCAGCGCAAGGACCGCTCGCTGGACGGAGCGGAGCTGGTGCTGTGGCCGGTCGTGGGCACCCACCACTTCCCCCGGCCCGAGCAGTGGCCCGTCATGCCGGTCGACCGGGTGCGGCTGGTCTTCGAGCCCGACGGCTTCTTCGACCGCAACCCGGCCATGGACATCCCCGACCCGTCGGCCGGCGCCGACCACTGCTGCGGCAGCTGACGACGGGTCAAGAACCGTATGTGTCAATACATCGAGGCAGAAAATATGCAAGATCCCGATTTCATACGTTCGTAACGTTCGGGACATGGCTCGGAAGCGCGAGCCGGACAGCATGCATTTGGATCCAATCGGTACAGGATTAGATCCATTCCTTCAGAGGAACGGTGCCCCAAGGAGGCCCTCATGCCGGATCAGTCGCAGGGATCGCCCGCACTCCGCCCGGCCGAAGCGCAGATTTCCCGCCGCTCCGTGCTGCGCGGCGCCAGTGTCCTCGGCGTCGGAGTGGGCTTCGCACTGACCCCGCTGCTCACCGCCTGCGGTGTGGCGGACGACGGGGCCGGGAAGTCCGGCGGCGGATCCGGCAAGGGCGGCACCCTGACCCTCGCGATCGACTCCACCAGCGCGGTCAACGACCCCGCCTTCTACACGACCCTGGGGGACTGGATGGCGGTGGACTGCGTCTGCCGCGGCCTCACCTTCATCTCCTTCGAGTCCAACGAACCCGCGCCGGACCTCGCCAAGAGCTGGAAGGTCTCCGACGACCGGCTCACCTACACCTTCACTCTCCGCGAGGGCGTGAAGTTCCACGACGGTACGACGCTCTCCTCCGCCGACGTCCTGGCCACTCTCGACCGGCAGTTCGACCCGGAGAACAAGACCCTGCCCAAGGGCGCGTCCAGACCTCTGGCCTCCCTCGGCGCGAACGTGGCCTCGCTGACCGCCGAGGACGAACTCACCGTCAAACTGGTGCTCAAGACGCCCGACCGCACCGTCCTCGCCCAGCTCTCCGACATCGGCGGCCGCGTCATCTCCAAGGCCGCCCTCGACAAGTACGGGTCCGGCATCGGCAAGCACCTCGTCGGCACCGGGCCCTTCCGGTTCTCCTCGGCCACCTCGGGCCAGTCCATCACCCTCGAAGCCTTCGACGACTTCCGGCTCGGCCGGCCGCCGATCGACCGACTGGTCCTGCGCCAGGTGCAGGACCCCTCGGCGATCGTCAGCTCCCTGCTCAGCGGCGACGTGTCCGCCACCCAGTTCACCCCGTACTCCGCCGTCGAGCAGCTCAAGTCCGACCCGTCGGTCACCGTCCACGACACCCGGGAGGGCTTCGACGCCATCCTGATGATCGACGCCCGGCGCGTCCCCGAGCTGAAGGTGCGCAAGGCCATCAACCTGGCCATCGACCGCAAGGCGATCGTCCAGCAGGCCTTCTTCGGCGTCGGCAGCGAACCCGAGGGCTATGCGATACCGCCCGCCCAGAACGGCTACGACACCGGCCTCGCCGACCTGAGCACCAAGAACCTCGCGCAGGCCAGGAGGCTGCTGAAGGAGGCGGGCGCGGAGGGCCGCGAGCTGGGCCTGATGGCGGCCAGCGACTCCTGGCATCCCAAGGCCGCGCAGATCGTCAAGCAGAACCTGGAGGACGCCGGCTTCACGGTGAAAACCACCTCCGTCGACCCTGCCTCGTACTTCAGCCGGCTCAGCGACGGCGAGGACGATTACCACGACCTGATGATCTGGGAACGCAACTCCTACGTCCCCGACCCCAACAACATGGTCGGCTCCATGGCCAACCCCGCCGGTCTCTACGGCAGCACCATCACCGGCCTGGACACGCTGGACGGCGCCGCCGGCATGGCCGAGGACCTGGTGGCGGCCAAGAACCTGCCGGACGGCACGAAGCGCACCGCCGCCTACTCCAGGATCCAGCGGCGCTGGGCGGAGGAGTACATGGTGATCGCCATGCTGGCCTGCTCCACGAACCTGGTGGTCAGCGGCTCCGGGGTGAAGGGGATCAACGCCTCGGCGCTGGGCAACCACCGCTGCTTCATGGAGAAAGCCAGTGTCTGACCCCGCGGGTGCCGTCACCGGCATCACCGAGGCACCGGCCGCGGCCACCGCCTTCCGGGAATGGCCGGCGAAGCTGCGGCGGCGCGGCGTCGGCACGTCCTGGCCGGCCCTGGTGTCCTGGGCGTTCCTGATCGCGATCGTCCTGGTCGCCCTCGTCGGGCCCTGGCTGATCGCGGCCGACCCGGCCCGGCAGACCTCCTCGGCGCTGCTGCCCTTCGGCTCGCCCGGCCACCCCCTCGGCACCGACGACCTGGGCCGGGACGAACTGTCCCGGCTGGTGCACGGGGCGAGGCCGCTGCTGCTCGTGGCGTTCGCCTCGACCGCGCTGGCGGCCGTGACCGGCACCGGCGTCGGCCTGCTCGCCGGCTACGCGGGCGGCGCCGTCGAACAGGTACTGATGCGCGCCGTCGACCTCGCCCTCGCCTTCCCGTCCATCCTGCTGGTCATCCTCCTGGTCGTCGCCGCCGGACCGGGCACCACGAGCCTCGTCGTCGGGGTCGGGGTGTCCCTCGCCCCGGGCCTGGCGCGGCTGGCCCGGGCGCTCACGGCGCGGGAGACCTCCCGGGACTACGTCGTCGCCGCACGGCTGGGCGGCACCCGCACCCCGCGCATCCTGGTCCAGGAGATCCTGCCCAACATCGCCGGACCGATGGTGGCCCAGGTCGTCATGACCCTGTCGGTCGCGGCCGGCTTCGCCGCCGGTCTGTCGTACCTGGGCCTCGGCATCCAGCCGCCCACCCCCGACTGGGGCTACATGGTCCAGGCCGGCCAGGAGTTCCTGTACTCCGCGCCCCGCCTGGTGGTGCTGCCGGCGGCCCTGACCCTGCTGTCCGTCGTGGCCTGCAACTTCGTCGGCGACGACCTGCGGGACGCGCTCGACCCGAAGGGCACCGCATGAGCGCCCTCCCGCTGCCGCGCGTCCGGCGCGGGAACCGTCCGAGGTCCGAACGGGCCGACACCCTGCGGGCGATGGCCCGCAGGCTCCTCGGCATCCCGGTCGTCATGTTCGCGCTGGCCACCCTGGTCTTCGTCGCCATGCGCCTGCTGCCCGGATCGCCCACCGCCTCCCTGGCGGGCGGCGGAACGAATCTCACGGCCGAGGAGATAGCGCGGAACGAGGCCAGGACCAGCCAGGCCCTCGGCCTCGACCAGCCGCTCCTCACCCAGTACGCCACCTACCTCGACGACCTGGTGCACCTGCGGTTCGGCTCTTCGTTCTTCGGCTCCAACAGCGTCCTCGACATGCTGGGCGACGCCCTGCCGGGCACCATCGAACTGACCCTGGCCGCGATGACCGTCGCCGTCCTCCTGGGCGTGGTCACCGGTGTCGTCGCCGCGCTGCGCAAGGGCACCTGGATCGACACCGCGACCCGGGCCGTGGCGACGGTGAGTTTCTCCCTGCCGTGGTTCGCGCTCGGGGTGATCGCCATCGTCGTCTTCGGCGTCTGGCTGCGCTGGCTGCCCGTCCTGGGACGGCTGCCCAGCTCACTCGACTACCGGCCCACGACCAACTTCGTCCTCCTCGACGCGATGCTCCAGAATCGCCCCGAACTGATCGGCCCCTGGCTCCAGCACCTGATCCTGCCCGCCACCACCCTGGCACTGTCGATGGCCGGATACATCACCCGCATCGTGCGCGCCTCCGTCCTGGACGTCCTCGGCGACGACTTCGTCCGGACCGCCCGCATGAAGGGACTCGCGGAAGGCGCGGTCATCCGGCGGCACGTGCTCCGCAACTCCTGGCTCCCGATCGTCACGGTCCTCGGCCTGCAGTTCGGGTCCCTGCTGGGCGGCTCCGTGATCACCGAGACCGTCTTCTCCTACGGCGGCGTCGGCCGGCTGCTGGTGCAGGGCGTGCTCCAGCGCGACTACCCCGTGGTGCAGGGCGCGGCGCTCGCCATCGCCCTGCTGTTCGTCCTCGTCAACTACGCGGTGGACGTGCTCTACATGATCCTCGATCCACGTATACGGAAGGGCTGAGTCGTATGAACATCGTGCTGGTTCATGGCGCGGGCGGACGTCCCACCACCTGGACGGAGGTCGAACCCCTGCTCGCCGCCCGGGGACACCGGACCGTCGCCGTCACCAACCCGCTGACCTCCCTGGAGGAGGACCTGGCGCACACCACCGCAGCCATCGACGAGACGGAGGGGCCGGTGCTCCTCGTCGGCCACTCCTACGGGGGCGCGGTCATCACCAACGCCGGCCGGCATCGCGCCGTCCGGGGCCTGGTCTTCATCGCGGCCTTCGGACCCGAGGAGGGCGAGACCGTCAACGGCATCGTCGAACGGTACGAGCCCGCGGAGATCTCGGCGTTCATGCGGCGCGGCCCGAACGGGGAGTGGAAGTCGGAACCGGGCGAGGAGTTCTGGGCCGAGATCGGCCCCGACCTGTCGCCCGGGCACCGGGCCGCCGTCGAGGCCGAGGGACGCCAGGCGGACAACCGCGTCTTCACCCAGCCGACCGGGAAACCCGCCTGGCGCACCCTGCCCAGCTGGTACCTGGTCGCCGACGACGACCGCACCCTGCGCCCGGAAGCGCAGCGGGACATGGCCCTCCGGATGGGGGCCGTCACCGAGCACGTACCGGGCAGCCACTACACGACGCTCGTGCACCCGCGGCGGGTGGCCGACCTCATCCACACCGCGGCCGCGGCCGTGAGCGGCACGCCGTGACCGGGCCCGCCGCCCGCGGGCGGGAGAGCCCGGCCGCCGGACCGCCCGCGGTCCTCGAAATCCGCGGTCTGCGGGTCGGGTTCGACGTGCCGGCGGGACGGCTGCCGGCCGTCGCCGGCGTGGACCTGACCCTGCGCCAAGGGGAGATCCTGGCGCTGGTCGGCGAGTCGGGGTCGGGGAAGTCCGCGCTGTCCATGAGCCTGGTCGGCCTCAACCGGGGCCCGCGCACACACATCAGCGGCGAGGTGGACTTCGGCGGCCGCAACCTGGCCGAGGCCTCCGAGAGCGAACTGCGCGCCGTCCGCGGCAAGGACATCGCCGTCGTCTTCCAGGACTCCCTGGCGGCGCTCAACCCGCTGCACCGGGTCGGAGCCCAGGTCGTGGAGATGATGCGCGCCCACCGCGCGATGCCCCGCGCGCTGGCCATGGACCGGGCCGTGGAACTGCTCGGCGAGGTCGGCATCGCCAGCCCCCGCGACAACGCCCGCGCCCTGCCCCACCAGCTGTCGGGCGGAATGCGCCAGCGCGTGATGATCGCCATGGGCCTGGCCAACGACCCCGCCGTACTGATCGCGGACGAACCCACCACGGCGCTCGACGTCACCATTCAGGCGCAGGTCCTCTCCGTGCTGGAGCGGGCGCGCGCCGACCACGGCACCGCGATCCTCCTGATCACCCACGACCTGGGAGTGGTCGCCGAGGTCGCCGACCGGGTCGCCGTGATGTACGCGGGCCGCATCGTGGAGCAGGGCACGCGCGACGAGGTGCTGTTCGACCCCCAGCACCCGTACACCATCGGCCTGCTGGGCTCGGTGCCGCCGATCGACGGCCCCGTCACCGACCGGCTGCCCGCCATCCCCGGGAACCCGCTGACCGGTGTGCACCGCCCGAGCGGCTGCGCGTTCGCCGGGCGCTGCGCCTTCTCCCGGGACGAGTGCCAGGAGCCGCCCGAGCTGCTCCGTCGGCACGGCGGCCCCGGCCATCTGGACGCCTGCGTCCTGCCCGCCCCCGTACGGGAGTCGGCGCGCCGGGCCGGGCCGAGCCCGAGCCCGGAACCGGAACCGGCACGGCGGACGGACCGGGACCTGGTACCCAACGAAAGGGGGCGCTCGTGACCCCGCCGCCCACCACATCCGCATCCGCCGCCTCGGCCGCGGAGTTCCTTCCGCCGTCCCGGCCGGGGACCCCGCTCATCCGGGCGGAGAAGCTGCGCGTCGAGTACCGCGGCCGCTCGGGCGGCCGGGTCCGGGCGCTGCGCGACATCGACCTGGAGATCGTCGAGGGCGAGACGCTGGGCCTGGTCGGCGAGTCGGGATGCGGGAAGTCCACCCTGGGCCGGGCCCTGCTGCGGGTGATCGAGCCCGTGTCGGGCACCATCGAGTTCCTCGGCCTGAACATCACCCGGCTCGGCGGACCCCGGCTGCGGCGCACCAGGGCCGACCTGCAGATGGTGTTCCAGGACCCCTTCGGCTCGCTGAACCCCCGGCGCAGGATCGCCGACATCGTCGCCGAACCGCTGCTGCGGGCGCGCGGCGTGAGCCGCGCCGAGGCCGCGCCGGTCGTACGGGAACTGCTGGAACGGGTGGGCCTCGGCGCGGAGGCGGGCCCGCGCAAGCCGCACGAGTTCTCCGGCGGACAGCGCCAGCGCGTCGGTATCGCCCGCGCACTGGCCTCCTCGCCCAAGTTCGTCGTGGCGGACGAGGCGGTCTCCGCGCTGGACGTCTCCATCCAGGCGCAGGTGCTGAACCTGCTGACGGACATGGTCCGCGAGCGCGGCCTGACCATGCTGTTCATCTCCCACGACCTGGGCGTCGTACGGCACATCGCCGACCGGGTGGCCGTCATGTACCTGGGGCAGATCATCGAGATCGCGTCCCGCGACGACTTCTTCTCCGGTCCCGCCCATCCCTATTCCGACGCGCTGCTGTCCTCGGTCCCCTCGCCGCGCCCCGGCAGGCGGCGCGAACGGCAGGTACTGGAGGGCGAGTTGCCGGATCCGGCCAACCCGCCGGACGGCTGTCTGTTCCAGACCCGCTGCCCCTTCGCCGAGGACGAGTGCCGCACCCGCATGCCGGAACTGCGGGAGATCGCGCCCGGCCGCACCGTGCGCTGCCACCTGCCTCTGGTGCCCAGTGAGAAAGGCTGATCCCGAGTGATCATCGACGCGTACAACACGACCCAGGACGTCCGGGGACGGTCGGACTACCTCACCGGCGTCCGCAAGGGCGAGGCGCCGCCGCCGTACACACCGTTCGAACCGCGGCGCATCCTGGACCGGATGGACGCCGCGGGCGTCGACATGGCCATGGTCTGCTCGCTCGCCCAGCGCATCGAGAACGACTTCATCAGCTCCCTGGTGGCGTCCCGTCCGGACCGCTTCTTCGGCTTCGGGCAGGTGCTGCCGCAGGCCGACGACGCCGTCGAGGAGATCGACCGCATGGCCGACGCCGGACTGGTGGGCCTCAAGCTCCACCCCAGCCTGCACGGCTACCACGTCGCCGACCACGGCCTGCTGGACCCGCTGTTCGATGCCTGCGCCCGGCGCGGGCTGATGGTGCTGATCAACGCCCTGGACGACTCCTTCTGTGCCCCGCTGGCCATCGAGGAGATCGCCCGCGACCATCCCGGAGTGCCGACGGTCATCGCCCACATGGGAGCGGTGTGGAACGTTCCCGAAGCGATCATCGTCGCCGAGCGGCAGCCCCATGTGTACCTGGAGACCTCGGCGACCCTGGTGAGCGACGTGAGGCGGGCCTACGCGCGGCTGGGGCCGGAGAAGATCCTGATGGGCAGCGAGTGGCCCGGCTCCGACTTCGACCTGGAGCGCATGAAGATAGCGAAGGCGGTACCGGACGAGAAGGACCGCGCGCTCGTCGAGGGCGGCAACATGGCCCGCCTGCTCGGGATCACCGCGTGAGCGCCACGGCCCCCGGCACGGCACCGGCCGGCGTCGAGTCCGTCGCCGTACCCGCGTCCATGAGCACCGACGACGCCGAACTGCTCACCCGGGCACAGGAGTTGCTCGCCCATGTCTGGCGCGACGGCCGGCACGAGGTCGCCTCCGCGGTGCGTACGGCCGACGGCGCCGTGCACACCGGGGTCCACCTGGAGGGGTCCTGCCGGCGCAGTTCCATCTGCGCCGAGGGCGTCGCCCTGGGAACGGCCCGCGGGGCGTATCCCGGCGGACAGCCGCTGGAGGTCACCTCGGTCGTCTCCGTCCAGATCAAACCCGCCGGACAGTTCCGGGTGATCGCGCCGTGCGGTGTGTGCCGGGAACTGATCAGCGACTACAGCCCGGACGCGACCGTCTGGATCACCACGGCCGAGGAGAACGAGGTCGTCCCGGTCCGGGCCCTCGACCTGCTGCCGGACAAGAGCCGGCGCGCATGGTGAGCACCGGCCGCGAAAGAGAGGGAAACACCATGTCCCCAACCGTCCCCACCTCCCTGGACATCCCCGCGCTCGCCGCTGAACTGGGCGGCTCCGGAGCCCCCGTGCGGTGGGAGGAACTCACCTGGCAGCAGGCGGAGACCACCGCCGCCGACCGGAACGCCGTGATCATCCCCGTCGGCGCCACCGAACAGCACGGCCCGCACCTGCCGCTGGCCGTCGACACCCTCATCTGCCGCGCGGTCGCCCTCGGCGTCTCCGCGCTGACCGGCGTACCGGTGGTGCCGCCGCTCAGCTTCGGCGTCTCCGCCTCCCACGGCGACTTCGGCGGCACGGTGGCACTGCGTCCGGAGACGATGATCGCCGTCGTCGAGGACGTGATCGACTCCCTGTACGCCTCCGGAGTACGGCAGTTCATCCTGCTCAACGGACACATCTGGAACAACGGCGCGCTCGACGTGTCCGCCGAGAAGCTCCGGGTGCGCCACCGCGACGCCCGGGTACGGGCCCTGGGCTACGTGACGATGTACCCCGGCCCCGAGGTCGACGGACACGTGCGCTACGGCCGGGCGCTGATGCACGCCAACTTCTTCGAGACCTCGGTCATGCTGCACCTCCACCCCGAGCTGGTACGGATGGACCGGGCCACCTCGCACGTCGACGTGGACTCCTTCTGGGACTACCGGATGGACCAGGTCAGCGAGACCGGCGTCTGGGGCCGCGACGTGGCCGACGCCGACGCCGGGCACGGCGGCGCGGAGTTCGACCGCTGCCTGCTCACCACCGCCCGCGCCGTGGCCGCCGCCGTCAGCGAGCCGTGGCCCGACCCGACCCACCGTCCCGGAGCGACCGCGTGAAGATCTACGACATCACCCTGCCCATCCACCCCGAGATGCTGCACTGGGGACGCAAGCCCGAGGTCGAGATCGTCGAGTCGCTCTCCCACGGCGACGCCTCCAACGTCACCCGCTGGCGGCTCGGCGCCCACACCGGCACCCATGTCGACGCCCCCGCGCACTTCCGCGACGGTGCCACCCCCATCGACGAGGTGTCCCTGCACTCGCTGGTCGGCCCCGCCCTGGTCATCGACCTCACACACGTCGAGGGCGACGTCGAACCACACCACCTGGAGGAGGGCGGAGCCGCCGGACACGTACGGGTTCTGCTCAAGACCTCCAACTCCGCGGGCCCGCTCAAGGAGACCGAGCGCGCCCCGCGGTGGGTGGGCCTGTCCCCGGAGGCCGCCGACTGGCTGATCGCGCACGAGGTCGAACTCGTCGGCATCGACTACCTCACCATCGAGAGCCACCACCGCACCGACACCTGGGACGTCCACCACTCCCTGCTCGGCGCCGGTGTGCTCATCCTGGAGAACGCCGACCTCGACGAGGTGCCCGCCGGTACCTACGACCTGACCTGCCTGCCCGCCAAACTGGTCGGCGCCGACGGTTCCTTCGCCCGCGCCATTCTCACCACCCGGGACTGACCATGGCCACGATCGCGATCGCCGCACCCCATCCCGCCGGGATCGAGGCGGCGCGCCAGGTGGTCGACGCCGGCGGCGGCGTGGTCGACGCCGCGCTCGCCGCCGCCGCGGCGCTCACGGTGGCCTACCCCCACCAGTGCTCCATCGGCGGGGACCTCGTCGCCCTGATCCGCGACGGCGCGCGCGGCACCGTGCGCGCCGTCGTGTCGGCGGGCGCCGCCGCCGCGGCCACCGACCCCGCGCCTCTGCGGGCGGCCGGAGACCGGATGCCCGCCGGCGGCCCGCACACGGTGACCGTGCCCGGAGTCGTCGCCGGCTGGGCCGAACTCGCCCGCCTCGGAGCGCGTCTGCCGCTCGCCGGGGCGCTCGCACCGGCCACGGCCCTCGCCGAGGAAGGCGTCGCCGTCAGCGCGGGCCTGGCGCGGGCGATCCGTAACCGTCTCGACGTGGTACGGGCCGACCCGGGGCTGTCCGCGCTGCTGCTGGACAAGGCGGGAGAGCCGCTGTCCGCCGGCGCGACGCTGCTCCAGCCCGCGCTCGCCGCGACCCTGGCGGAACTCTCCGAGGACTGGCGCCACTTCTACACCGGGCCGACCGCCCGGCGCCTGGTGGCGGGCCTGCGCGCACGCGGCAGCCTCCTCGACACGGCGGACTTCGCCGCCCACCGGGCGGAGAACACCGCTCCGCTGAGCGCGACGCGCGACGGCGTCACCTGGTGGGCGGCCCCGCCGCCCAGCCAGGGCGCGGCGCTCCTGGCCGTACTCGGGCGGGGGAGCGACCCGCTGACCGCCGCCCGGCGGGCGGAGCTGAGCCGGGACGCGCTCCTGGGCGACCCCCGGTCGGGTGCCGTGGACATCGACGGCCTGCTGCTGCGCGAACAGCGCGACACCGCGGCCCTGCCCTCCGGGCCCAAACCGGCCGGGGACACGGTGGCCGTCACCGCCGTCGACGACGAGGGCAACGCGGTCACCCTCGTCCAGAGTGTGTTCCAGAGCTTCGGATCCGGCATCGCCGACCCGGCCACCGGTGTGGTGCTGCACAACCGGGGTTCGGCGTTCAGCCTGGACCCGGCGCACCCCGGAGCGCTGCGTCCGGGAGTGCGGCCGCCGCACACCCTGTGCCCGGCGCTCGCCACCGGTCCGGGGAGCGTCGTGGCACTCGGCTGCCAGGGCGGCCGGGCCCAGGCGTGGATCCTGTCGCAGGTGGCCGACGCACTCCTCGACGCCTCCGACCCGGAGGCGCTGCTGGCCCGCCCCCGCTGGGTCATCGGCTCCCGGGACCTGAACCGTCCGCGGCCCACCCTCGTCCTGGAGCCCGGCACCCCGGAATCGGACCGCCTGACCGCCGTCGCGCACCGGCTGGGCCTGGCGGTGGCCGAGACACCGGGACCGCACGACGAGGCGGGCCACGTACAGACGGCACGGCTGCGCGCGGGCGTGCTCGACGCGGCGAGCGACCCGAGGGCGGACGGGACGGCCGCGGTTCTCACCGGCGCAGCGTCCTGACCGCCCGGGTCGGGGCCTGTCCTGTCCGAACTCCTGTGCGCGCCGGAGCAGTTCGGACGGCAGGCGCGGCCGGACCCCGTCGACCGTCCTCGCGGAACGTGTGCCTGATCCCGCCGCTGGTGAAAAGAGCCCCGTCGCGGGGCCACGGGCCCTCCGGCGTCGGCGCGGGCCCCGGATAGACTCCTTCGCATGGTCCGATCGTCTCGTGATGCCACGAACCCCGGGATGTGGCGGCGCGAGACGGGCACCGTGGTGCGCCGGGCCGCGGCACTTCCGGAGCAGGCGACAGCCCCCTTCGTCATCACCGCGGGCTCGCGGGTTCCCCGCGTTCCCACGGAGTGGGCCCCGCACTCGCATCCCCTGCACGAGCTGGTCTGGGTGCGCGGGGGAACACTGACGTCCCGTGTGGAGAAACGTATCTTCACCGTGTCCGAGGGGCACGGGCTGTGGATGCCGGCCGGAGTGGTGCACGGAGGCCGGGCGACGGCGGGTGCGGAGTTCTACGACGCCTTCTTCGCCCCCGACCGCACGCCGTTCGCGTTCGCGGAACCGGTCGCGATCGCGATGACGCCGGTGCTGGAGTCGTTGCTGACCCATCTCTCCCGCACGGATCTCGATGCCGCGGCCAGGGCGCGGGCGGAGTCGGTCGTGTTCGATGTGCTCCAGCCGTCGGAGCGCCAGTTCGCGCTGCGGTTGCCCGGTGACGCCCGGATCGACGCGATCGCCGAAGCCCTGCTGGACGACCCCGCCGACTGCCGCTCGCTGGAGGAGTGGGCCCGCGCGCTGGGAATCAGCGACCGTACGGTCACCCGCGCGTTCCGCCACGCGACCGGGCTGTCCTTCGCGCAGTGGCGACAGGCGCTGCGCGTCCACCGGGCGCTGACGCTGCTCTCCGACGGACTCGACGTGCAGACCGTCTCCGAGACGCTCGGCTACGCGCAGCCCAGCACCTTCATCGCCGCCTTCCGGCGGGTCATGGGAACCACGCCCGGCGCGTTCTTCGACGCGGCCGACGGCACCCCGGCCGGTGTCCGCAATGCCGTATCGCGTGTCCAGAACTCCTGATTGCCGACAGGGCGAGCGGAATATAACCTTCCTGAAGTTAGGTAACCCTTAGTTCCGCGTGCGGTGGTTTCCGGGCGCTGGAGAGTCTGCGGCCCGGTCGGCAACGGCCGGACGGAGGGTGCCGCATTCGTTGCTCCTCCAACCATCCGGACCCCATCAATGTGTACGAACTCCTCCCGGCGCACCGGTCGGCCCGCGGCCGGTCCGGCCACGCCGCCGGTGGCCGCCCTCAGCGGGCACGATCTTGTACTGCGGTACGGCGGGACACCGGTCGTCCACGGCGTCTCGCTGGCCCTGGAGACCGGTCGCGCGACCGCTCTGGTGGGGCCGAACGGCAGTGGGAAGTCCACACTGCTGCGCGCGCTCTCCCGACTGCACCGGCTGGACGGCGGCCGGGTGACACTCGGACCCCGTGACGGACATCCCGAGCGCGAGGCAGCCCTGCTCAGCGCCCGCCAGTTCGCACGCGAGGTCACACTCTTCTCCCAATCGAGGCCGGCGCCCCAAGGACTGACGGTGGCGGAGGTCGTGGCATTCGGACGCCACCCCTACCGCCGCGGCTTCGGCGGCCTGACCGCCGAGGACCGGAGCGCCATCGACCACGCCATGAGTGTCACCGGCGTGCGGGACATGGCCGGCCGGCCCGTCGGGGAACTCTCCGGCGGGGAGATGCAGCGTGTCTGGCTCGCGGCCTGCCTGGCCCAGGACACCGGTGTCGTGCTGCTGGACGAGCCGACGAACCACCTGGACCTGCGCTATCAGATCGAGACGCTCGACCTGGTGCGCGATCTCGTCGAGGAGCACGGCGCCGCGGTGGGGATCGTGCTGCACGACCTCGACCAGGCATCCCGCGTCGCCGACACACTGATCCTGATGCGCTCCGGCCGTGTGCACGCCGCGGGCGCGCCCGCCGACGTCCTCACCGCGGAGAACATCGGCGCGGTCTACGACATCCGTGTCGACGTCGGGACGGACCCTCGCACGGGCCGTCTCCGCATCGACCCACTCGGGCGGCACACCGCCCGGAGCGGCGCATCCGCCGCTCCGACGAATCGCAAGAAAGAGGACCTTTCATGAACCGTGCCCGTCGCCTGGCGGTGTCAGCCTCCGCAGGGCTCGTCGTCCTCGCCGCAACGGCCTGCGGCACGACCAGTGTCGACAAGGCCGGGACCGGCAGCAGCACGGCGCCCGCGTCGAAGAGCTGCTCCGAGGACACCACGACGACCTCGAAGAAGCCGGTGTCCTTCAAGGACGGCGTCGGCCGGCAGATCACGCTCGACAAGCCCGCCACACGCATCGCGGTCCTGGAATGGCAGCAGATCGAGGACGCGCTCACCCTGTGCGTCACCCCCACCGCGGTCTCCGACGCGAAGGGATACCGCACCTGGGTCAGCGCGGAGAAGCTGCCCGGCGGGGTGACGGATGTCGGCACCCGTGAGGAGCCCGACCTCGACACCCTGTACGCGGCGAAGCCCGACCTCATCGTCGTGGAGGCGTTCAAGGCCGACGACGAGACCATCAAGAAGCTGGAGAAGCGAGGCGTCCCCGTGATGGCCACGCGAGGCGCGAATCCGGCCGACCCGATCGGGAACATGCGCGACGTGTTCAGCATGATCGGCAAGGCGACGGGACGCACCGAGCGGGCCGACCAGGTGCTCAAGCAGTTCGACGCGCACCTCGCGACCGCCAAGAAGCAGGTGACCGACGCCGATCTGCCGACGAAGGACTTCCTGTTCTTCGACGGATGGCTCCAGGGCGGCAACCTCACGGTCCGCCCGTACGCCAAGGGCGCCCTGTTCACCGAGATAGGCGAGCAGCTCGGCATGGAGCCCGCGTGGACGAACGACGTCAACAAGTCCCACGGCGACGGGGGAGTCGACCCCTCCTACGGCCTGGCGCAGACCGACGTCGAGGGACTCAGCGCGGTGGGCAACGCCAACCTCTTCTACGCCAACGACGAAGGCGTGGGGGGCTACGTCACGGCGCTGGAGAAGAGCCCGATCTGGAAGTCCCTCCCGGCCGTGAAGGAAGGCCGCGCGCACTCCTTCCCGGCGCGCGTGTGGGGCGCCGGCGGTCCGCGCTCCTGCGAGCAGGCGATCGACGCGTACGTCGACGTACTCGCCAAGAAGTGAGCACACCGCCGATATCGGCACCCGGACGGAGACCGCTGCCGCACGCCGACCAAGGCGGCGGTCCCACCGGGGTGGCCGTCCTGGCACTCCTTCTCGTCGTGACCACCCTGGTGGGCATGTGGCACCTGACGCAAGGGACGTCGGGCGTGGGCGTCGGGGACCTGGTGCGGTACCTCACCGGTGAACCGGCGCACGCCGGCGGGGCGCCGGTCGGTGAGATCCTCACCGGCTCGCGCCTGCCGCGCCTGTTCGCGGGTGTCGCGGTGGGCCTCGCCCTCGGCTGCGCCGGCGCGCTGCTGCAGTCCGTCACGCGCAACGCGCTCGCCTCACCCGACACCCTGGCGGTCACGGCCGGGGCCTACTTCACACTCTCGCTCGTCGCGGCCCTCGGCCTCGCCGTCCCGCTGTGGGCGTCGGGCGCCGTCGCCTTCGCCGGCGGTCTGCTCGCGGCGGCGCTCGTGCTGGTCCTCGCGGGCCGGGCCGCGGGCACCACGGGCACCCGCCTCATCCTCGCCGGATCGGCGACGGCGATGGCCCTGGACGCGGCGACCGCGATGCTGCTCATCCTGTTCAAACAGAACACGACCGGTCTCTTCGCCTGGGGAAGCGGGTCGCTCGCGCAACTGAACATCGACGCGTCGGTACGCGCCTTCCCTCTCGTGGCCACGGTGCTGTGCGTCGCCCTGGCGCTGTCCCGCAGACTCGACGTGATGAACCTCGGCGACGACGCCGCGTCCACCCTCGGTGTGCCGATCCGTACCACCCGCGTGACCGCCGTGCTCTGCGCGGTGCTCCTGACCAGCACGGCGGTGACACTCGCGGGCCCGATCGCCTTCGTCGGACTCGGCGCCCCCGTCCTGACCCGCCTGATCGCGGGACGGGTCAGGGCGCTGCACCGGCACCTCTTCCTGGTGCCCGCGTCCGGGCTGCTGGGCGCCTTGCTCATCCTGCTCGCGGACGCGTCGCTGCGTGCGGTGCAGGGCGCCGACGGGGCCGCCTCCATTCCCACCGGTGTGCCGACCGCGCTGCTCGGCGCCGTCGTGATCGTGGTCCTCGCCCTCCGCCTCCGCGATACGGGCCAGCTCCGCCGGCCACCGCACGCGCCGGTCGGCGCACGGTCGCGCCGGGCGTTCCTCCTCGTCGTGCTCGGCGCGGTGGCACTGCTGGCCGCTGCGGTCTTCGTGGCGATCCTCGCGGGCAGCCTCTGGCTGCGGACGGGGGACATCGCGCTCTGGCTCCGGGGAACCGCCCCGGACCTGATCGGCCAGGCGCTCGACGACCGAGTCCCGCGCGTGGTCGCGGCGGTCCTCGCCGGCGCGGCGCTCGGACTGGCCGGATGCGCCGTGCAGAGCGCGGTGCGCAACCCACTGGCGGAGCCGGGTGTGCTCGGCATCACGGCGGGCGCCGGGCTGGGGGCGGTGAGTGTCGTGACCTCGGGCCTGCCCGGCGGACGGCCACTGCTCGTCGCAGCGGCCGTCGTGACGGGGCTCGCCACGTTCGGGGTGATCGCCATGCTGGCCTGGCGCGGCGGCCTCCTGCCCGACCGGTTCGTACTGATCGGCATCGGCTGCGGGTACGGCCTCAGCTCCATCACCACGTTCCTCCTGCTGCGCGCCGACCCGTGGAACACGCCCCGGATCCTCACCTGGCTCTCCGGCACGACCTACGGGCGCACACTGCCCGATGTCGTACCGATCGCGATGGCACTCGCGCTCGCGCTCCCCACGCTGCTCGCCATGCGCGGCCGGCTCGACCTGCTCGCCGTCGACGAGGACACCCCGCGCATCGTCGGCGTCAGGCTGGAACGCACCCGCTTCGCCGCACTGGCGATCGCGGCGGTGCTCGCGGCACTCAGCGTGATCGCCATCGGCGTCGTCGGCTTCGTGGGGCTCGTCGCCCCGCACCTCGCCCGGTCACTGGTAGGTGCCCGGCACGGCCGCGCGATCCCGGTCGCGATGCTCCTCGGCGCGCTGCTGGTGTGCGTCGCCGACACCCTCGGCCGCACGCTCGTCGCACCGGCCCAGATACCGGCGGGCCTCATGATCGCCCTGGTCGGCGCTCCGTACTTCATCTGGGTGCTCCGGCAGTCCCGCGCATGACGCCGGGCGGCGCACCCGCTTCGGCCGGCCCGGACCTCAGGGTCCGGGGCCGCGCCGTCATGGAGACCCCACGGGCCGCGAGCCCCGCCCTCCACACACCCCCTCCGACCCGTCAGGAGTGCCGGAATGCCGCCTCACCGGGGAACGCCCGTGAAGAGCACCGTCGTCCCGTTCGAGCCCGACACACTGCCGACCCCGCTGAAGCGGCTCGTCCACCACGACGTACTGGAACGCTGGCGCGCGGTCGACCGGTCCGCCCACGCCCCGCACCTCGTGGCCGTTCCCGGGGACGACGGCGGGGACTGGACCGCTGCCGCACTCGTGACGGCCCGCCCGCACACGGCCTACCTGAAGATCGTCGATGCCGTCGGTGACGTACCGGCGGCCGTCGGCGCCGTGGTCTCCCACGCACGCCACCGGGGGCTCGCGCAGGTCAAGTGGGAAGGGTGGACGGCGAGCGCCGGGGCGGCCGCCGCCGTCGGCTTCGCCCCGCTGCGTCTTCCGCTCGCGCGGGCCCGGGACGCGCAGGGGCCGGGCTCCGGCTACGTGCGCTGGCTGTCCGACGGCGCGGTGACCGAACCCCCGTACTACGGGCAGACGACGCACTTCACGTGCGGCGCCGTCACCGCCCTGATCGCGCAGGCACACGCGGGGACGCTGCCGGAGGAGTCGCTCGACCGCCCGGCGGAGCTGACCCTGTGGCGCGACGCGACGAACTTCCCCGCGTGCGAGCCCGTCGGACTGGGCGTCGCCGTGCGCCGAGCGTGGCCGTCGTCCCCGGTCACGGTCTTTCTCGACACGGACCGGCCCATCCTGCTCGACCACCTTCCGGAGAGCGAGCAGGAGTGGCGTGCCGTGCTCCAGCGCACAGCGCGGACGGACGCCGGACGGACCGGTGTCCCGATCGACTCGCACCACCTGCCCATGACCGCGATCCGGAGCGCGATCGGCAGCCGGGAGCACGTGCTGCTCCTGGTCTCGCTCGCAGGGATGCAGGGATTCGACGTGCCGCACTGGGTGCTCTGCCACGGCGCCGTACCCGGCGCCGTGGTGATCGAGGACCCCTGGGCCAACGCGGCCGCGGGGGACACCTGGGTCGACGCCCACCTGCTGCCCGTACCCGACGCGTCCCTCGACGTGATGTCGACGATCTCGCCGGACCGCTACCGCGGTGCCGTGGTCATCGGCTGCCCGGAGCGGCGCGACGCGGCCTCTTCCGAGCCGGCCGAGGAGTAGATCCTCATTCCGCCGCGCAGGCGCGATCCCGCGAGGGCCGCTCGCCCGTGGTCAGGAAGCGGGTCACCGCGTCCTTCGCGCACTCGTTCTTGCCGAACGGGTAGACGCCGTGACCGCCCTCGTCGGCCGTGACCATGGTGGCCCGCTTGCCGAACGCCTGCCGCAGCTCGCGGGCGCCGACCAGCGGTGTGCCGGGGTCGCGCTCGTTCTGCACCATGAGGATGTTCGACGGGCCCCGGTCGCCGATGCGCACCTGCGGCTCGACAGGGCTGGTCGGCCAGTACGCGCACGGGCCGATATTGGCCGTTACCGCGCCCAGCATCGGGTAGCGGAGCCGGTCGACGGCGACGTGCCTCTGGTAGGTGCGAACCGAGCGCGGCCAGCGCGAGTCGCCGCAGATCACGGCGAGACGGACGGAGGAGAGGTTCTCGATGTTCTCCCAGGGCTGCGCGGGCGGCTGGGCCGGCAGCGGTATGTCCGTGTCGAGGGCCTTCCACAGTTCGGCCAGCTCGGTCAGGCCCGCCTCGGTGTAGAGGGAGCCGAAGGTCGCGCCCCGGAAGAGGGTTCCGTCGACCTCGCGGACCGGCTTCCTGTCCAGCCGCGCGGCAAGTTCGTAGTACTTGGCGGTCACCTGCGCGGGGGTGGCTCCCAGGCCGTACTCGGGGTGCTCGGCGGCGAACTTCGCGAAGTCCGGGAAGCGGTCCTGGAGGCCGTGGGCGAACATCCGCATGGCGGTCGCGTCGTAGCCGCCGGGGCCCAGGTTGCTGTCGAGCACGATCCGGTCGCTGTGCCGCGGGAACATCGTCGTGTACACGGCGCCGAGGTAGCTGCCGTAGGACGCCCCGTCGTACGAGATCTTCGGTTCGCCCAGCGCGGCCCGGATACGGTCCATGTCCCGCGCGGTGTTCGCGGTGGTGGTGTGCGGCAGCAGCGACGCCGTCTTCGATGTGGCGCACTGCTCGGCGACGGTCTTCGCGTACGTCGCCTCCTTCGCGACGTCCGCGAGGGTGTCCGGCTGCTTCGGGAAGTTGCCCCGGGCCTGCTGCTCCGGTGTCAGGTCGCAGGTCACGGGGGTGCTGTGGCCGACACCGCGCGGGTCGAACCCGATCACGTCGTAGGAGTCCAGGACGCTCTGCGGCAGACCGACCAGCTTGAGCAGGGCCGGGTAGTTGAGCCCGGCCCCGCCGGGGCCGCCCGGATTGGTGAACAGCACGCCCCGACGCTTCTCCGGCTTCGTGCTGGCCAGGCGGGAGATGGCGACCTCTATCGTCTTCCTCTCCGGGTGCCGGTAGTCGAGCGGGACATCGAGGACCGAGCACTCCAGCCCCGGCAGGGCGGAGTCCTCGGGACACTCGCCCCACCGCACGGTGCTCGGCGTCTTCGCGCTCTGCGTCTCCGCCGCCGAGGTCCCCGGGACGGCGACCACCGCTATCGCGGCGGCGGTGAGGCCGAGGGACAAGGTTCTGCGCATATGGCTTCCTCCTGGGCGGCGCTCCGGGACTCGGGCGCCTGGATCGAATGCGGGAGACGTGGGGACGGGATGAGGCAAGTGACGTCGCCGGACTAGCAGTTCATCCGGACCAGGACGTCGAGCTGAGCGGGGTTGTAGAGGTCGACCACCGCCAGGACGATCGCGCGCCGGGCGAAGTCCGCTCCGTGCGGGGCATCGGCGCTGAGGTCCTCGAAGCTGGGGAACTCGGCGAGCATCTTCCTGACGGCGGGTGCCTGGAGCATGCGTTCGGCCAGGTCCTGGCGGGTGGCCTCGTCGGCCTCGGCGGGCAACGCGTCGAACTCCGCTAGAGCGGGGTCGACTTCGTAGTTCCGCAGCGTGGCCGCGTAGGTGTCGAGCGCGGACTTGCCGAGCACCTGGGACATGACGACGGTCAGCGCGCGGTCGGCCGCCGAGACGTTCGCGGCGGCGACGGCCCCGCCCAGCTCGGCCGGAAGTTCGGTCGGCGCCGAGTGACGCAGGATCAGATCCAGCTCCGTACGCAGCTGTTGCTGCCGCTCGATGGAAGCGGCGAGTTCGCCGTCCAGCTTCCGCAGCGCCTCCTCGGGGTGTTCGTCGGCGTCGCCCAGCTCCGCGATCCGCGTCAGCGAGAGCCCGAGGGCCGTGAGGCGCTTGATCCGTAACACCCGCACGAGATGCGGCACGCCATAGTCCTTGTAGCCGTTGGCCCGGCGTTCGGGCTCGGCCATCAGACCGATCTCGTGGTAGTGCCGAACCGTGCGCAATGTCGTGCCGGCAAGCTCCGCGAGCTGACGGGTACTCCACCCCACGACATCCCCAGACCTCGATTCACCGGCGCGGAAACGTCGGCAGGGCCAGTTCAAGCTATGCCGCTACGGCATGGTCAAGGGCATCACTCCGTGTTCAGCCCAGCGGATGACCACGGCTGCGCCCTGGGGATGACATGGTCCCTGCCGGGCAGGTCGGCAGGACGAGAGGGCTTTCGTCCCGGCAGGTCACCTGGCGGACTGGACATCGCCCACCGTCGACGAGGAGACCGGGGAGCGGTGTGCGAAGTCCCCCGGCGGGATGCCCGGGTGGGCGCCGCGCGTCTCGGGAACGGCGGGCTCCGCCGGGCCGGGATCTCCCGGGCTGATCCGGGAGACGATGCGGTAGCGGTCAGGGTGCGTGCGCGACCCACGAGACCGGGCAGATACGCGGTGCCTCCCGCGCCAGGGATGATTCCCAGCCGGCACTCCATCTGAGCCATTCCGGCACGCTCGAGCGATGCGAACCGCATATCCATCGCGGACAGCAGTTCCGCACCGCCGCCGCGTGCCGGCCCGCGCACCTTGCCGATGGTGATCTGCGGCAGTGACCGGATGCGTTCGTGGAGCCGCATCATCGGGTTGAGGGACTGGTCCTGTTCGGGGGGCGATGGGGAGAGCGATGAACGTCGCGGGGTCGTCGGCGGTCGTCATGTCGCCGTGTGCGACGAAGAAGTCCGGGTCCGCGCTGTCGAAAACGATCACCCGGATGTCGTGATCGCCGGACACGGTGTCCGTGAACCTGTCCAGGTCCCGTCATCAGGGCGGTGTCGAGCGGATTGATGGGAGGGCTGTCGATCACGACGTGCGCCACGCCGCTGGTGAGGGAGATCTTGAGGGTCGAGTATGCGTCAGGCGTCAGCCATGATTCCCGCTTCGCCGTCAGGCCGTTAGGTATCTGATGTATATCCAGTAGCGCAGACACACTTCAACGAGATCAGGTATCGCGAGAGAGACCGACGTGCCCGAAGTGGAGCTCAACGGCGTCGGCCGGCAACCGCTCGACAGGTTCGCGGCCGGGAGGCGACCGCCTGACCCGAAACCCCGGCCGCCCCGGCGGGCCAATCAGCGGATACGGCACGCGCGTTACGTCCTGGGGAGGGGCTCCCCTCCCCAGGACGTAACCGGGCCACGGCCGGGTCGGTGCCCATAAGGGCACGTCCGGCACACCGTCCGGTACGGACAGGAGCAACTCGCAGACCGCGGGTGGATCAGCGCAGGTTGCTGAGCGCGTCCTGGCTGAACGGTGTCAGCTCGGTCTCCCTGCCCTCAAGGACCTTGTCCGCCCATTCCGGGTCCGCGAGCAGCGCGCGGCCGACGGCGACCAGGTCGAACTCGTCCCGCTGCAGGCGCTCCAGGAGACGTTCGACGCTTTCCACCCCGGCCTGTGCCCCGGGGGCGAAGGCGCTGGCGTCGAAGATGGTGTCCAGCCCTACCGAGCCGACGGTGATGACGGGCTTGCCGGTGAGCTTCTTGGCCCAGCCCGCCACGTTCAGGTCCAGGCCGGACTCGGGGAACTCGGGCTCCCAGTAGCGGCGGCCCGAGGCGTGGAAGGCGTCGACCCCGGCCTGCGCCAGCGGCTCCAGGAGCGCCTGGAACTCGTCCGGGTCGGCGGCGAGCCTGGCTTCGTAGTTGTCGGCCTTCCACTGCGAGAAGCGCAGCACCAGCGGGAAGTCCGGTGAGACCCGTTCGCGCACCGCGGCGACGATGTCGGCGGCGAACTTCGTGCGCGAGAGCGCGTCGCCACCGTAGACGTCGGTGCGCTGGTTGGTCCGGCCCCAGAGGAACTGGTCGATCAGGTAGCCGTGCGCACCGTGCAGCTCGATGCCGTCGAACCCGATGCGCTCGGCCTCGTGCGCCGCATCGGCGAACGCCTGGATGATCTTGTCGATGTCGGTAAGGGACAGTGCCTCACCCGCGCCGGCGGTGCCGTCGAGCGCGATGCCGGACGGGCCGACCGACGGTGCCTGGGGAAACGGCGGCTTCCCGGCCTGGCGCTGGATGCCTACGTGCCAGAGCTGGGGCATGATCTTGCCGCCTTCGGCGTGCACGGCGTCGACGACCCGGCCCCATCCGGCGAGCTGCTCCTCCCCGTGGAAGCGCGGCACGCTCGCGACGTCGCCCGCGCTCGGGTGGTCGACATAGGTGCCCTCGGTGATGATGAGGCCGGTCCCCGCCGCGGCCCTGCGTGCGTAGTAGGCGGCGACGTTCTCTCCCGGTATGCCGCCGGGGGACTGGGCGCGGGTCATCGGAGCCATGACGATCCGGTTCCGGAGTTCTGCCGAGCCGAGTGTGAAAGGCCGGGCCAGGGACTGAGCCGCGCGAGTGGGCATGTTGCCGTCCTCCTGAGTGGTGTGCGATCGAGCAATGTGTTCCTGTTGAAGGTACATTTTCGCTGGATCTAAATGCAACAATGATTGTTGCTATTATGGCGGGGATGATGCTGTTCGATACACTGTGGCCAACAGGCCGAGGGGGTGCGCCGAGTGCTGGACGTCAGGTTCTCCAGTGCCCTGAAGGTGCTGCTGTTTCTCGCGGTCGCGGCCGAGAGCGGCTCCCCGGTGCTGAGTTCCGCGCAGCTTGCCGAGGGTCTGGACGCCAACCCGAGCCTGGTCCGCAAGCTTCTGGTGCCGCTCGTCAGGGCGGGGCTGGTGGAGTCGGTGAAGGGTCGCGCGGGCGGTACGAGGCTGGCCCGGCCCGCTGAGGACGTCACCCTCGCCGAGGTCTACCGCTGCGCGGTCGGCGACAAGCCTTTGTGGGCATGTCGCCCCGAGAGCGAACACGTGTGCCTGGTGACCGCGCACACGACCGCGTACTTCGCCCAACTCACCGAGCAGGCCGAGCAGGCGGTGCTCGGAGCGTTCGGTGACCACACCCTCGCCGACGGCCTGCGGGATTTGCGCCGCCTGGAGCGGAACGCCGTCCAGGAGAGCTGACCCCCGCGCATCCGCTTCGCCGCCGTCCCGGGCCATCCCGCGTTCGGCGCCGCAGGACTCTGCTGACGGCGCTGTGGCCCGGATGCGGTGGATGCGGGGGAGCGGGTGTGAGGCCGCGGACGGTGTCAACGAGCTTGCGGCCTGCGACCCGTGGAGTGTCAAGGGCTCGACGAGAGCTCAACTCGCCGCAGCCAGGGCCCATGTGCAGCGCCTGCTCGTGAGCATCGCGCTCACCGACGAGGAGCGCGCCGCCGTCGACGACGGCCGGCGCGCCCCGGACGCCCCTCTCGTACGTCCGGCCGACATGGCCACGCACTGACAGCCCGACTCCCACGCGAACGACGCGCCGAGCCCGGTCGACCCCTGCCCGCCGACCAACCAGTCACCCACCGACTCCGCCGATCGAAAGAGCTGCTGACATGCGACCCACCCTGTTCACCATCGACCTGCCCGGCCCGGGCCGATTGAGCACCATGGCCAGGCCCCGCGGCTTGGACTGGCTCGAACACGAGATGAGGGCTCTGAGCATCGCAGGTGTCGACATCCTGGTGAGCGCGCTCACGCAACCCGAGATCGACGAGCTCGGTCTCGCCGGAGAAGCCCATAGAGCCTCGGCCGCAGGTCTGCGATTCGTCGCGATCCCCATCCCTGACCGCACCGTTCCAGCCCTCGCCACGGTCCTGCCCACCTTGTGCGAACTCGCCGAACAGCTCAGGGGAGGAGCCCACATCGCCACCCACTGCCGCGCCGGCATCGGACGCGCGTCCCTCCTCGCCGCCGCACTCCTGATCCTCAACGGCGTCGAACCCAACGCCGCCTGGAGCCGTATCCAACAGGCCAGGGGCCTCGCCGTCCCGGACACCGACGAACAGCGATCATGGACGCTGGAACTGATCAGGCACGCATCATCTGGACACATCAATTCCACAGAAGGCTCTGGGGCGTCGACCGGTCGTTGACACGGCTCCGGGCCGAGGGGCACGAGCTCGGGGCGGGAAGCGGCAATCTGCCTGGTGAAGGTCGTGATCCGGCCCTGATTCAAGAGCCGCACCGCGGCCGGGTCGCGGCGGTATGTTGTGGCGATGACCGATTCCGTGCCGCCCGGCGGCGCTGTCCTTGGTGCGGACGAACTGGACGCTCGGTGGGCCGATGCCTGGCGGCCGGAACAGGTCGCGGAGCGATTGGGCGAGGTCAGCGCGCCCTGGTGCATCGCGGCGGGGTGGGCGCTGGATTTGTTTGGCGGAGGGCAGTCGCGGCCCCACGGCGATCTGGAGATCGCGGTACCCGCGGCGGGGTTCGCGGAGATTCGAGCCTGCTTCCCCGAGTACGTGTTTGACGCGGTGGGCTCGGGACGGGTCTGGGCGAGGGCAGGGGCTGAGGTGCTCGCGGCCACGCACCAGACCTGGCTGCGGGATCCGGCGAGCGGTCAGTTCCTGTTCGACGTCTTCCGCGAGCCGCACGAGGGCGGGACGTGGATCTGTCGACGGGACGAGAACCTGCGGCTGCCGTACGACGCGATCATCGAGCGGACCGAGGACGGCATCCCCTATCTGGTGCCGGAGCTTGTGCTGTTGTTCAAAGCGAAGGCGGCACGGCCCAAGGACCAAGCGGACTTCGAAGGGGTGCTGCCGCTGCTGAGCCAGAGGCGGCGCGACATTCTCGCGTCGTTCGCGAGGTCGGTGTGCGGCCCGGACAGACGCTGCTGGTCAGCGGTGCGTCCGGGGGAGTCGGATCGGCGGTGCTACAGATCGCCCGCGACCGCGGCATCACGGTGATCGGCACCGCCGGGGCGGCGAACCAGGACCATCTGCGGAGCCTGGGTGCCCTTGCCACGACGTACGGCGAGGGCTGGGCCGAGCGGGTGCGGCAGCTCGGCCATGTCGACGCGGCCCTCGACCTGGCCGGCTCGGGGGTGATCCGCGAACTCGTCGAGCTGACCGGGGACCCGCAGAGGGTGATCTCCATCGCCGATCTCGATGCGCCGGAGCTCGGTGTCCGGTTCTCCGGCGTGGCCGGGAGCGTGCCGGATGCGCCGGCCGAGGCCGCCGGCCTCATCTCGCGGGGGAAGCTCCACATCCCGGTCGAGAAGTCGTACACGCTCGCCGAGGCCGGGGCGGCCCACATCGACAGCCGAGCCGGTCACACGCGCGGGCGCCGGGTCGTGGTCGTCTGAGCCGTTTCCTGCGACAGTTGCACGGTGCCTTCGGCGTCGGCAGGGCGATGACGTGCGGTGGCGCTTCCCGTGCGTACGCGCCCGCCGCGCCGCACGCTCTGGCGGAGCCGCGGTCTTGGTGCGGGCGGCCGGACGGCGATGCCGAGAGTGTGGCGCGCTGCCTTCGCCGTCCTCGCCGCCGTCACAATGCTCCGGCCCGCCTGGCGGCGGTAGCACGCGACTCCGGCGCCGACGACGCACGCCGACGACGCACGAGGGGGCGGGACCCCGCCAAGAGGCCCCGCCCCATCTTCAGTGGGTCATGCGGCAGTGAGTCATGCGGCAATGGGTGGTGCGACCGGGCTCAGAAGCGGTCCGGGGCACGCTCCGGGAGCGGAGATCCGGGGAGCGCGTCCCGCTTCTGGTTCTTCCGCGCCTCCGCGTTCGAGTCGGCCGTCGCCTCGCAGGTCACGTCCCTTGCCGGGAGCTTGCCTGTGAGCAGGTAGCCGGTGACCTCGCCGTCCGTGCACGCGTTGCCGCTCGGGTAGACGCCATGGCCCTCGCCGCCGAGGACAGTGACCATTCTCGAGCCCTTCAGGTCGGCGTGCAGGGCCTGTCCGCTGGGCAGCGGGGTCTGCGAGTCCCACTCGTTCTGGACGACCAGGGAGCCGGCCTTGTTGTTCACGACAGTGGCCGGTTCCACGGACTCGTCCCAGAACGCACAGGGCTTGATGCTGGACGCGAAGTCACCGTAGAGCGGATAACGGCCCTTGTCCTCGATGGCGTCCCGCCGGTAGCTCTCAGGATCGCGTGACCACGCGGCCGAGTTGTCGCCGCAGACCACGGCCCAGAAGCTCGCCGTCATGTTGTCGGACGGGACCTCGGCGGCATCGGCGACGGCGCCCGCCGTCCCGTCCCCCTCGGATCCGGCGAACGCAGCCAGCACTCTCGCGGAGGCGGGCTCGCCGGCCGCGGCCTTCTTCAGCTCCACGACCCCCTCGGTGGCGTACTCCGGGGTGAAGACCGCCTCGCGCATGCCGCTGCGGAGGTCATCACCGGTGTTCGGCTGCCCTTCTATCTCGATGGGCCTCTCGTCGGCCTGCGCGACCAGGTCCCAGAAGGTACGGGCGACCTCCTTCGGTGTGTCACCGAGGCCGTACTTCTCCGAGCGTGCGGCGGCCCACTCGGTCCACCGGTCGAAAGCGGGCTCGGCACCCTCGGCCCACCACTGGATCATCCCCCGCCAGGCACGCGCCGGATCGACCGCGCTGTCCAGCACGAACCGGTCGGCCCGGCCCGGGAAGAGCTGGGTGTAGACGGCGCCCAGGTAGGTGCCGTACGAGTAACCCACGTACGAGATCTTCTTCTCACCGAGGATCGCCCGGAGCAGATCCAAGTCGCGCGCGGTGTTGAGTGTGGTGATGTGCGGGAGCGTGTCGCCCGCTTTCGCCTTGCACTTGTTCGCGACGTCGCGTGCCCAGGCGACGTCCTTGCCGAACGTCTCCTCCTTGTACGGCCGCAGCGGATTCTCCTCTTCCGGCTCCAGATCGCAGGAGACCGGGCTGCTCTTCCCCACCCCGCGTGGGTCGAAGCCGATGAGGTCGTACTTCCGCTGTGCGGATTCGGGGAGCCTCTCCTGCATCCCCATCGGCATGTAGAGTCCCCGCCCGCCCGGGCCGCCGGGGTTGGAGAACAGGACACCGTGCCGCTCGTCGGGCGCGGTGCTCTTGATCCGGGATATGGCCAGGTCGATCCGCTTGCCCTCAGGAACCCGGTAATCCAGCGGGACCTTGATCCTGGCGCACTCGAACTCCGCCGGAGAGTCGGCTTCGCACCGCTGCCACTTCGGCTTCTGCTTCACGTAACGGTCCAGCGCGCCCTTGGCGGCGGACGAGGAGGCGGTCGACGGGGTGGCGGCCGGTGCGGCGATGGCCGTCGAGGTGGCGAGCGCGGGAGCCAGCATTGCCGTGACACCGACGGCCAACAGGGGCCCGAGACATCGTCTACGCACGTAATCGTTCCTTCTGGTCGCGTGTTGGGACGGAAACGATCATTCAGGTGGTGTGCGTGCGAAACATCAGCCGACGGCCTCAACTCCCCTCCGTCTGCGGAGTGATATGACGGGCCGTACATGATCCTCTGGTCGTAGGGAACGAATGCGGGGCGCACCTGGCACGCCGCCCTTCGTCAGTCTCGGCAGACGATCAGAAGCCCGGGATCCGCCTGTCCGGTGGCACGCGACGCGTCGGTTCTCAGCCGTGGCCGTCAAGAACGTGACGTTCACGGCTCGCGAGTGCGCCGGCCCAGGGCGTGAGGGGGTAGACGTCAGCTCAGTACCTGTAGCGGTTGTCCTCTGACATGAGATGTTGGCCGGTTGTCAGGCGATTTCGACGACCAGTAATTTCCTGCCACCTGAGCTCGACCAGTGGTCCTCCGGCGCAGAGGAAGCGAAGAGGCCGTGAGCCAGATGTTGTTTCGGTCGTACATCCCGTTGGGACGCTTTCCGGTCTGAGATGATCAGCGGGACCGCACGAATGAATACAAAGGTGGGGAACATGATCGGTCTGGTGCTGCTCGGCGTCTTGGTGCTCGCCGTCGGCGGATGTGTATGTGTGGTGTGGGCGGGGCGTGGCGGGCCCCGCTGGGTCCGCGGGGTGGCGACCGTGACGCTGGCCGCGGGCGAGCTGGCACGTCGCTCCAGGAAGAACCGGCGCCGGATTCCTTACGGAACCAGCAGCACCAGCGGCGGCGGTGACGACTAGGGATGGACGAAGCGGCCTGGACCGGATGGTCGAAGTCGCCCGGCAACGGTCAAGGGAGATCTCCGAGCTTCTCCGGATTCTGCATGCGGGAGCTGGAATCCGCGAAAACGAAGCAGCCGACCCCACCCCGCCATGTCCTCACCCGCGAGGGCCCGCCTCCCCCGGATCCGGAGGAGGCGGGCCCTCGGCCTACCTGTCCGCTCTCGACGAGCGCCTTGAGCCTCGGCAGTGTCTTCTCGATGCCCTTGGCATTCATCTTGGTCCAGCGGGTGCGCGCCAGCGCCAGGCCGATTGGCGAGTTGGAGAAGTCGCAGGTCTCGACGACCCGCGTCCCGCCCGGAACCTCCGGGGGCTCGTAGCGCCAGCGGTGCCTGCCAGGGTGGGCCCAGCGGGAGAGGGGGCGCTTCCCCGGTCGGCGCCGCGCCGGGGCCGACAGCCGGCGGGGCCCGGAGGTGAGGCCGCCCACTCGCCTTGCATAATCATGTGCGACGTCGCATACTCTTCCTATGTCTAAGGTTCTTACCTCCCTGCCCACCGGCGAGCGCGTCGGCATCGCCTTCTCCGGCGGCCTCGACACCTCCGTCGCGGTCGCGTGGATGCGCGACAAGGGTGCCGTCCCGTGCACCTACACCGCCGATATCGGCCAGTACGACGAGCCCGACATCGCGTCGGTGCCCGGCCGCGCGGAGGCCTACGGTGCCGAGATCGCGCGCCTGGTCGACTGCCGAGCGGCGCTGGTCGAGGAGGGCCTGGCCGCGCTCGCCTGCGGCGCGTTCCACATCCGCTCGGGCGGCCGTGCCTACTTCAACACCACCCCGCTCGGCCGCGCCGTCACCGGCACCCTGCTCGTCAGGGCGATGCTGGAGGACAACGTACAGATCTGGGGCGACGGCTCGACGTTCAAGGGCAACGACATCGAGCGGTTCTACCGTTACGGCCTGCTGGCCAACCCCCACCTGCGCATCTACAAGCCGTGGCTCGACGCGGACTTCGTCTCCGAGCTGGGCGGCCGCAAGGAGATGTCGGAGTGGCTGGTGGCCCACGGGCTGCCCTACCGCGACAGCACCGAGAAGGCGTACTCGACCGACGCCAACATCTGGGGCGCCACGCACGAGGCCAAGACGCTGGAGCACCTCGACACGGGTGTGGAGACCGTCGAGCCGATCATGGGCGTGCGCTTCTGGGACCCCTCGGTCGAGATCCCCGTCGAGGACGTGACGATCGGCTTCGACCAGGGCCGCCCGGTGACGGTCAACGGCAAGGAGTTCTCCTCCCCGGTCGACCTGGTCATGGAGGCGAACGCGATCGGCGGCCGCCACGGCCTGGGCATGTCGGACCAGATCGAGAACCGGATCATCGAGGCGAAGAGCCGCGGCATCTACGAGGCGCCGGGCATGGCGCTGCTGCACGCCGCCTACGAGCGCCTCGTCAACGCGATCCACAACGAGGACACCCTCGCCCATTACCACAACGAGGGGCGGCGCCTCGGCCGCCTGATGTACGAGGGCCGCTGGCTGGACCCGCAGGCGCTGATGGTCCGCGAGTCGCTCCAGCGCTGGGTCGGATCGGCGGTCACCGGCGAGGTGACCCTGCGGCTGCGGCGCGGTGAGGACTACTCGATCCTGAACACCACGGGACCGGCATTCAGCTACCACCCGGACAAGCTGTCGATGGAGCGCACCGAGGACTCGGCATTCGGCCCGGTGGACCGGATCGGCCAGCTCACCATGCGCAACCTGGACATCGCCGACTCGCGCGCGAGGCTCGAACAGTACGCCGGCCTCGGTATCGTCGGCACGACCCACCCCGCGCTGATCGGCGCCGCCCAGGCGGCCGCGACCGGCCTGATCGGCACCATGCCTGAGGGCGGCGCCGAGGCCATCGCCTCCCGCGGCGAGGTCTCCGGCGACGACGAGCTTCTGGACCGCGCCGCGATGGAGTTCGGCACCGACTGACCGGCCGACCGACGCCACGCGTGACCGACGCCGACGCGTGACCGAGGCCCTGGCCGGGAGGTCGGGGCCTCGGTCCGTTCGGCGCGAGAGGCGCGGGCGTTGTCAGAGGTGTGGTGCATGATCGGGGCATCGGTTGTTCGAAGGGGATGGGGACGCCATGTCGATCACGAACCAGCGGGTAGCGGGGCAGTCGTTTCTGCGACGGCTCTACTCGGACACGTATTTCCCGGATCACCTCCTCGACAAGGGGAGCGCGATCCTGCTGCGGCTGTGCGCGCGGATCGAGGCGGAGAGGCCGGCGGACCTGGCGGCCCTGTACGTGCTGACCCAAGCGGCGACGGAGGAGTTCAACCTGCTGGAGGCCGAGTTCGAGGCGGCGGGAAGCCAGATCGAGACCGTTGCGCGGGAGGAGATCGCCGAGGGCTTCTGGTTCGTCGCTTCGGCCTACGGGTTCGCGGACGCGGACGTGGAGGAGCTGATCGCCACCCGCGATTGGTGAGCGGCTGAGGGGGTGGATGGCGGGTTTCGGGGGAGATCCGCCATTCTTGCAATTAATTCATTCATGCTGATTAAGAGTTTAATTGGTCGAGTATTTGTTTTATGGCGTACGGGGTGTGGGTCGGGGTATGCTCCGTACGCACCGGGATGAAATCCTGCGAGACATGCCGCTCCAGCGGACTGCGTGGCGTACGTTCCCTCCCCGTTTTGCACGAAGGACAGCAGGAGGCGATCCGGGTGAATCCGGAATCGATTCTTCTCTCGACGTTCACCCCGGACGGCCGGGAAAATCCCTATCCTGCCCTGTCGGAACTCCGGAAAATCGCTCCGGTCCACTACAGCCAGCAGCTTGATTCATATTTCCTCACGCGTTTCTCCGACTGCCATGCGGCGCTGACGGATCCGCGCCTTCGGACTCCCGATCTCGAATGGTACGACCAGGAGGTGTCCGCCGGCCGGGAGCACCCGGCCGCCGAATTCTTCTATTCCTCCATGCTCCGCGCCAATTCCCCGCTCCATGACCGAATGCGCCGGACGGTCGGCGCGGAGTTCAGCGCCCGGCGCATGGCCGCGCTGGGACCGGCCGTGGAAGGGCGCACCCGCGAACTGCTGGACAAATTCGCCGACGCGACCTCCGGGGGCGGCACGGCGGACTTCCAGGAGATGGTGGGATATCCCCTTCCGGTGGCCGTGGTGGGCGCGCTCATCGGCGTACCCCGAGACGAACAGGACCACTTCTACCGCTACGGCAAGGACGCCGGCCGCATTCTGGAGCCGGTGCGCTCACCGGCGGACTGGGCGCGCGCCGACCTGGCCGTGGAGACCCTGCGGGAGTACTTCGCGGAACTCCTTTGCCGCCGCCGTTCGAAGCCCGCCGACGGTCTCGCCTCCAGACTCCTCGCGATGCGGGAAGCCGCCGAGGAGCCGCTCACGGAGCGGGAGCTGACGGACATGCTGCTCCTGGTGTTCGTGGCGGGCTTCGAGACCACGACGAGTCTTCTGGGCCTGACCCTCTTCGCGCTGCTGACCCACCCCGAACAGCGGGCTCTCGTCGCCGAGGATCCCGGACTGGGCCCGGCCGCCGTGGAGGAGTCGCTCAGGTGGGACACCCCGGTCCGGATGACGGAGCGCGTCGCCTCCCGGGCGCTGGAGATCGACGGCGTTCCGGTTCCCGAGGGGGCCAATGTGACCACGGTCCTCGCCGCCGCCAACCGCGATCCCGCGTGCCACGACGAACCCGACGCGTTCAGGGTGCGCCGACGGGACACCAAGGTCCTCAGCTTCAGCGCGGGACCGCACTTCTGTCTCGGCGCGGCACTGGCCCGTATGGAAGGCGCGACGCTGGTACGGCAGATACTGCCGCGCTTCCCGGACCTGGCGCTGGCCGGGCCCGCCGTACGACGTGACTCGATCAGCCTGCGCGCGTTCGACGTACTCCCGCTGTCCACCAGCGGCTGAGCGCCTGCCGCGCGCCCCAGTGGATCGCGGCGCCCCTCCCGGCGGCCCGAACGGTCCGTACGACCGCACACACCATGTCCCGGGACAAGGCCCCCTGAAGGGACCGCACATGAACTTTCTGCACACCGAACGCTCCACCCTCGAAGCGCTCATGCCCGGACTCGACACCGCGCTCGCCCGGCATCCGCTCACGGAGCTGGAGAGCGCGCCCAGCCCGGCGATCGCCCACTTCCGCACGGCAGGCGGCCCCGCGCTGCTGGTGCCCGTACGCAACGGGGGCAGCGGAGCGTCCCCGCTACAGGCGGTCCGGGCGCAACGCGCCATCGGATCCCGCTGCCCCTCGCTCGCCGTCGCCACCACCATGCACCACTTCTCGGTCGCGGGCCTGGTACGGGCGGCCCAGGACGGAACCGGCATGGAGGCACCCCTGCTGGAGACCATCGCCGCCGGGCGTCTGCTGCTGGCCTCCGGTTTCGCGGAGGGCAACACCGGCCAGAACATCCTGCGGCCGCACATCACCGCCGAACTGGTCGCCGGACGGGTGGTACTCAACGGCCGCAAGGCGCCGTGCAGTCTGTCCCACTCGATGGACCTGCTGACGGCATCCGTCGTGGTGACCGACGACCAGGGCGTCGGGCGGCTCGCCATCGCGCTCATCCCGGCGGGAACCCCCGGCCTGGAGATCCGGCCGTTCTGGGGGACCACGATCCTGGCCGGCGCCGAGAGCGACGAGATCGTCCTCACCGACGTGGAACTGGACCCGCAGTTGGTGGTGGTCACCGACGTGACCGCCGACGCCGTGCCCGACGCCGTCCACATCGCCGGGTTCCTCTGGTTCGAACTGCTGCTGACCGCCGGATACCTCGGCATCATCAGCGCTCTCGTCGAACGCGTCCTCGACCACCGGACCGGCGCGGGCGAGGACCCCGCCCCCTACCTGGTCGACACCGACGCCGCCATGCTGGCCGTGGAGGCCGTCGCACGCGCCATGGACACCGAGGAATGGACCGACGCGCTCCTGGTGAACGCCCTCACCGCACGCTACGCGGCCCAGGACGCGATCGCCCGTACCGCCCACGCCTGCCTCACGGCGCTCGGCGGCATGGAGTTCATCGGCTCGCCCGACGGCAGCTACCTGGCGTCGGCCGCGACCGCACTCTCCCACCATCCCCCCGCCCGCAGACGGATGGCCCGCCCGCTGCGGGACTTCCTCGACGGCGGCCCCCTGCGCATCGGCTGACCGGCGGCCCCGTACCTCCCTCACATGTCGCGACGAAGACGAACAGGTGCCCTCATGCAGCGAGACGTCAACGCACCCCGCCGACGACCCGGCGACGGACTGCCGGGCGCGCCCGGCGGATACCGCGTCGAAGTCCTGCCCAGCATCGAAACGCTCTCGCGCGCGATGTGGGAGGACCTCGCCCCCGCCGACGACCCCATGTGGTCCCGGGCCCTCTTCACCGCCATGGAACGCGGCGGCATCGGCCCCGACGGCTACGCCTATCTCGTCGTGCGCGACGACGCGGGGGTCCGCGCCGTACTGCCCGTCTGCCGGTTCCGGAAGCTGCGGCTCGACGGCCTCGTGGGACCGGACGAACGGCGCTTCCTGACACCCGTCGGCCGGCTGTTCCCCCGGCTGCTGCGGGTACCGGCGCTTCTGTGCGGCAATCTCCTCGGACAGGGGCACGTACTCTCCGCGGGCGGCCCCCCGGGGGAGGAGGTCCACCGGCTGCTGGTCGACGCGGCCGTGGCATACGCCCGCCGGGAGCGGCTGGGCACCGTGGTGTTCAAGGACTTCGCCCCCGCCGAGCTGGGGCCGCTGCGCCCGGCCCTGAGCCGCTCGGGCTTCTTCTTCGCGCCCGGACTGCCGGACACCGAACTGCGCCTCGGCCACGACTCGTTCGACAGCTATCTCGCAGCGCTCCCGGCCAAGCCGCGCCGCAACGCCCGGAGCAAGATCCGTAAGTTCCGGGCCCGCTCCGACCTGCGGATCGAAATCCTCGACCACTTCGAGGAGTTGCTCCCCCGGATACTCGCGCTCTACCGGCAAGTGATGGACCGCGCCGACCAGTTCCTCGACGTCCTCGACCCGTCGTTCTTCGCGGCCGTGCACGCCCAGAACGAGACGCGCCGACGCCTCGTCGCCTGCTTCGAGGGGGACACCCTGGTGGCGTTCCTGCTCTGCCTCTTCGCCGGATCGGGTGCCACCGGAGCCCGGATCGGCCTGGACTACCGCCTCGCCCATGACGCGCGGCTCTATCACATCGTGCACTACGCGGCGATCGACCTCGCCCTCGCGTCGGGCTGCGACCACATCCGGTTCGCCCAGACCGCCTACATCCCGAAGATGGAACTGGGCTGCGACCTGGTCCCGCAGTCGTACGCGATCACGCATCTGCGCCCGGTGCGCCGCGCGTTGCTGCGCCGGGTCCTTCCCCGGACGCTGGCGGCCGCGCGGGTGCGGGCGCTGGGCCCGCGTCCGGCCGCCGCGACGGATGCGCCGTCTCCCGGATCCGGCCCCCACCCGCATTCCCCTCCGGAGGCAGGACGGCCCACCCATGCCACGCGTTGAAACGCAGTTACGTATCGAGGCCCCGCCCGAGGTGGCCTGGGCGGCCGTGGTCGACGTGGAGAGCTATCCACGGTGCATGGAGAACGTCGAGTCGGTCGTCGTCACCCACCGCACCGACGAGTTCCTCCGCACGACGGCCTGGTCGGTCCGTCTCAAGGGCTCGCTGCTGCGGTGGACCGAGGAAGAGGTGATCGACCCGGCGGCACGCCGGTTCGACTTCCGCCAAGTCAGCGGTGATCTCGGTGAGTTCGTCGGACACTGGGCCGTCACCGCGGCGCCCGGTACGGGGAGCGTCGTCCGACTGCACGTGGATTTCGACATCGGCATCCCGCTGCTGGCGGACATGCTCAACTCGGTCGCCGCCGACGCCCTGCGGGAGAACGCCGCGCAGATGCTCGCCGCGCTGGAACAGCGGCTGCTGGCGGCCGGCTCCGGGCAACCGGGGGACGCCGCGTCGGCCGTATCCGTGACCGAGCCGGAGCCGGAGAGCACACCATGACCCCACCGCCACCGCCACCGCCACCGCCACCGCCACCGCCACCGCCACCGAGCCCGATCGACGCCGACCTGACGTTCGACCGGATCCGTCGCCACCTCTCCGCCAAGCTCGCGCTGGCCGGCGGCTTCGCCGGGAGCGGGGCCGTGGAGGCGAGCGCCGACGGCTGCCGGGTGAGGCTGTCGGACGGCCGGTCG
Organism: Streptomyces sp. NBC_01429; assembly: GCF_036231945.1. Lineage (NCBI taxonomy): Bacteria > Bacillati > Actinomycetota > Actinomycetes > Kitasatosporales > Streptomycetaceae > Streptomyces > Streptomyces sp. NBC_01429. The sequence continues at coordinate 7,939,716 of NZ_CP109599.1, forward strand.
GTCCTCGACTTCGGCTCGTACGCCGTCACCCTGCTCGGCCACCGCCACCCGTCCGTCGTCGCCGCGGTCCGTCGGCAGCTCGACACCATGCCCACCTCGACCCGCAGCCTGGGCAACCCGGTCGCTGCGGCCGCCGCCGCCCGCCTCGCCGACTACTTCGGAAACACCCTGCCCAAGGTCCATTTCGGACTCAACGGCGCCGACGCGGTGGAAGTCGCCGTCAAGCTCGCCCGTCTCGCCTCCGGCCGGGACCGTGTGGTGGCGGTGCGGGGCGGCTTCCACGGCAAGTCGCTCGGCGCCCTCGCGCTGACACACCACCCCCTCTACCGCACCGGGCTGCGCGGCTGCTCCGTGGACGTCGTCCACGTGGCGCCCGACGACCCCGGCGCTGTGGGCAGGGAAGTCGCCTCGGCGGACGTGGCCGCCGTCGTCTTCGAACCGGTGCAGGGCGAGAACGGCGCGTTCCGTCTCCCGCCCGACGTGCTGCGCCAGTGGTGCGCGGACGCCGCCCGGCACGGCACCTTCGTGATCGCCGACGAGATCCAGTGCGGGCTCCGCAGATGCGGCGAGCGCTCGGTCGCCCTGGCCGAAGGGCTCCGCGTCGACGCGGTGCTGGTCGGCAAGCCGCTGGGCGGAGGCGTCGTACCGCTGTCCGCGGTGGTCTGCTCCGAGGAGCTGTACGCGCCGCTGAACGCGGACCCCTTCCTCCACTCGGCCACCTTCGGCGGCCACCCCCTGAGCTGCGCCGCGCTGCCGGCCGCGCTGACAGCCATCGAGGAACTGGCCCCGCACGGGGCGAGACTGGCCCGGCTGCTGGGGCAGACCCTGGACGGTCTCCAGCACCGCTACCCGGACCTGGTCAGGGCGGTCGGCGGCCGGGGACTGCTCCGGGGGATCGACCTGGCCACCCCACGCACCGCGGGCGTGGTCGTCATGGAACTGGCCGCCGCCGGACTCCTCGTATCGCCCTGCCTGAGCAGGCCCACCACCGTGCGTCTGCTGCCGCCGCTGGTCAGCACCGAGGCGGATCTCGCGGAGGCCGCCCACATCCTCGACTCCGCGATGGCCGCGGCGGCGCGCAGCGCGGCGAGCGCACCACGACGGGCCGCCGTCGCGCAGCCGCCTCCGCCTGCGCCCGCGTCGGCACCTGAGCGAGGGAAGGAATGACCGACATGCCCACCCGTGAGGAACTCGCTCTGATCCTGCGCACCGCCGTGGCGGACGTACTCGGCACGGACATCGACGAGGTGGACGAGACCACCAACCTGATCACCGACTACGGCATCGACAGCCTGGAACTCATGGAGATCGGCGCCCGGTTGGAGAGAAACCTCGACCTGCGCATCGAGATCGAGGACCTGACCCGTACCCAGACCATCGGTGAGGCCATCGACCTGCTCGAAGCCCGATCGGCCGGGCGCACATGACCGGCGCCCACCGCTCCGGCGGGGTGCGCGTCGCCGTCACCGGAATCGGTGTGAAGTCACCGGCCGGCACCACCCCCGACGAGGTGTTCGCCACCCTGCTGGCCGCCAGGTCCACGGCGGCCGTGGTGCCGGAGCTGGTGGAGCGGGGGATGGCGGTGCGTTTCGCCTGCGTGGTGCCCCCTTTCGACACCGACGCCTACATCAGCCGCCGTGAAGCGCGCCAGATCGACCGTCCGACCGCACTCGTACTGTGCGCCGCGGCCGACGCCGTCGCCGACGCGTCGCTCTCCCCGGGACCGGCGCCGGAGCGGGCGGGCGTGCAGCTCGGTACGGGAGTCGGCGGCCTCGCCAGCATGGAGGCGACCACGCGGGACCACGGCGAGAGGCCCTCCGCCATGCCCGTACACACCGTCCCGCGCACCATGGCGAACTCGGCAGCCTGCCGCATCGCCATGCGCTACGGGTTCCGGGGCGACTGCACCACGTACGCCACGGCCTGCGCCAGCGGCACCACGGCCATCGGCGAGGCCGCGCGCCGGATCCGATACGGGGAGCTGGACGTGGCGGTGGCCGGCGGCGTCGACGCGCCCGTCACCCCCGTCATCATGGGCGGCTTCCACCGGCTGCGGGCCCTGTCCGTGCGCAACGACGCGCCGGAGCGGGCCAGCCGTCCCTTCGACGCCGACCGCGACGGCTTCGTCATCGGAGAGGGCGCCGCGGTCCTCGTCCTCGAACGCTGGGACAGGGCGCTCGCCCGCGGTGCCAGGATCTACGGCGAGGTCGCCGGCTACGCCTCCACCTGCGACGCCTTCCACATCGTGGCACCCCGGCCGGACGGCGAACCGGCGAGCCGGTGCATGCGGGGCGCCCTCGCCGACGCCGGGTACGCCCCGGCCGACATCGGGCACATCAACGCCCACGGCACGTCGACCATCCTCAACGACCAGTCCGAGGCGCGCGCCATCGCCCGCTGTTTCGACGGCCACTCGCCACCCGTCACCGCCATGAAGGGCGTCACCGGCCATCTCGTCGGCGGTTCCGGCGCGCTGGAGGCCGCACTCTCCCTCCTCTGCGCCAACCGGGGGCTGGTACCTCCCGTGGCGAACCTGCGCTCCAGCCCGGAGGCCGGCCTGGTGGACCTGGTCGTCGGGGCCCCGCGTGCCGTGGCGCCCGCCCCCGTGCTGTCCAACTCCTTCGGGTTCGGCGGGCAGAACAGCTGCCTGGTGCTGGCCCCGGCCCCGGGAGGCGACCGCCCGGCCACGACGCGCGACCCGGCGTAACCCCCCCTGCCCCTCACCGACTCACCGACTCAGCGACTCCCCGCCTCAGCGACCGGAAACGATGCCCCATGCGAATCCTTGTCACCGGCGCGACCGGCGTGGTCGGCACCGAGGTGGTCTCCTGTCTCCTCGCCGCCGGCCGGCCGCCGGACCTCACCCTCACCCGCGTGGCCCGCCGCCCCGCCGACAGCTCCATCGTGTGCTGGGACATCGGCGGCCGGCCGCCGCCCCCGGAACTGGCCGGACACTGGGACGTCATCGTGCACGCCGCGGCGTCCACCCGCTGGACGCTCAGCCGCGAGGAGGCCGTCACCGCGAACATCCGCCCCCTCCGGGCGGTACTGGCCCTCGCCGACCGGAGCACCCATCTCGTCCATATCTCCACCGCCTACGTCGCCGGGGCCCGTGACCTCGAAGACCCCCGCGGCGTTCCCTTCGACGGGTACCGCAACGGATACGAGTGGTCCAAGGCCCTGGGCGAGAGCATCGTGCGGGACACACACCGGGGGCCGCTGACACTCGTCCGCCCGCCCCTCGTCGTCGGACGCCGGCACAGCGGCGAGATCTCCCGCTTCTCCGGCCCCTACACGCTCCTCCAGGCGCTCGTCTCCGGTCTGGCCGCGGTGGTGGTCGGCGATCCCGACGGATACGCCGAGATCAGCCCCGTCAACGACGTCGCGGCAGCCGTCACCGCCGCCGTACTGGCCACCCCGCCGGCCACCCCGCGCACCGAGGTGATCGCGGGCGGCCGGGCCAGCCTGCGGCTCGCCACCCTCCTCGACATCACCTGCCGCACCATCAACGAGTGCCGGGCCGAGGCCGGGGCCGCGCCGATCGCTCAGCCGCCCATCGTCTCCGGCGACAGCTGGGACCGGTTCTTCCTGCCGCTCGCCGAGCAGTACCTCTCCCCGTTCCAGAGCCAGGCCGTCAAACTGCTCGCCATGTTCCAGAGCTACACCAGCATGGACACCCCCTTCGAACCCACCTGGCCCGTCGACGCCCCCGGAGAGGTCATGGCGGCCTCGGTACGCCACTGGGCGGCCCGCAAACCACGCCTGGCGCTGGCGAGTCCGGTGCCCTGGAAGATGATCGGCACGACTGGCTGAGGATCCCTCCGAGGATCGGATCCATGGCTGCCGGGGAACCGCCGAGGCCGTCTCTATCTCTGGTTAGAGGGGCGATCGTCCTGTGGCCGGATGCCCCCGGCCCGCGCGGGGCCCTAGCGTGGGGCACATCATGGAACGAACTGACGACCGGCTCCTTCCGGTCCTGCTGCTCGGCGCCCAGGCCGCTGTGTGGCCGGGGTACGCGCTGATGCGCGGCGTCACCCCGACGGCTGCGGACCTGCTGGTGGCCGCCCTGGTGGGCGGTCTGGTGACCGTCGCGCTCACGGCCCGCCGTACCCGCCCGGTCCCCGTCCTCATCCTGGTCGCCGCCGCCTGCGCGGTCGGGGCGGGGCCTCTGCCCACGGGAGCGGTGGCGCTGCTCGGCACCGCGGGGATCGCGCTGGCCCTGTGCACGGTGGCCACCGAGCGGGACACCACCACCGCCCTGCTGTGCGTGGTGGCCCTCGCGCTCTGGCAGCTCGTGCACGGGCTGAGCCTGCACGGTCTCGGCGGCAGCCAGGGCCTCGACCTCGTCCTCACCACGCTGCTCTACGCGACGGCCACCGGTACGGGGCTGTACCTGCGGCGACGGCGGGCCGCTCGGCAAGCCGCCGAACGGCGTCTGCACCGGGCGGAGGGCGAGCGGTACCGGCTTCCGGCCGCCGAACGGCGCCGTATGGAAAGGGAGTTGCACGACGTCAGCGCCCACCACCTCACAGCGGTCGTCGTGACGGTCGAGGCGGCGCTCGGCCTGCGCGAGCGAAGGCCCGAACTGGCCGATGAGGCAGTGGAGTTCGCCGCCCGGACCGGCCGCGAGGTGACCCGGGCGCTGGGCGCGGTGAGGGCCCCCGCCCCCTCGCCGGACGACCTCCCGGCGCCGGAGGAGCGGCTGCGGGAGCTCGTCGCCGGGTTCCGCGCCCTGGGACAGCCGGTGACCCTGCGGACCGAGGCCCTGCCGGACGGCTCCGTCGGCGACGCCGCGTTCGGCATCGTCCGCGAGGCACTGACCAACGCGGTGCGCCACGCCTCCGGCGCCCCCACCACCGTGCGATGCGTCTACGGCGACGCCCACACGGAGATCGTGGTGCGCAACGAGCCTCCGGACCTGTCGGGCCCCGGTACGGCACGTGGCCAAGGGCTCGGCGGCGGTCGCGGCCAGAACTTGCTGCGCGGCCGGGCGCGGGAAGCGGGCGGCACGCTCACCAGCGGGCCGACAACGGACGGAGGGTGGGAGGTACGGGCGGTCCTGCCGGGACGGGACCGGGCGACGCCGTCCGTATCCGTTCCGCGTACCTACCGTCTCGCCCAGTTCACCGCGGCCGCCGGGCTGTGCTTCCAGCCGCTGCTGCCGCTCCTCATCGTCAGGGAACACGCCACGTCCAGCGGGCCGGGCGTATCCGCCGGTGCGCTCTTCGCGCTGCTCGCGGCGGCGCAGGTGCTCGCGCTGCTGTGGCTGCGGCGGGTGCCGCGGACCGCGCTCGGTGTGCTGCTGGTCCTGGCCGGGCTGTGGCCGGTGGCGATGGCCATGAGCGGGTACGCCGGGCCTGTGCTTCTGCCGCCGGGGCTGAGCATGCTCGCCACGTGTGTGGCGCTCGCTACGGTGTCGGCCGGCGCCGCCGGGACCGGCCCTGTCGGCACCGGCTCCGTCGGTACTGGTTCCGTCGAGACCGGCTCCGTCCCTGTCCGGCGGACCCGTGCGCGGCCCGCGTACGAGCCCGCTCCGGGCGGGGCGGTGACGGTGGCGCGTCGGGCCCTGCCCGTGGCGGCCGCTGTGGTGCACACGGCCGCGGTGATCGCCGCCGTACTCACCGACGACGGTGGCGGCGGAGCCCCGCCCGGCTGGGCGGTCATCGGGGCCGCGACCGCCGGAGTGGCGACGCTGGTGGCCGCCGCCTGGTCTCTCGGCACCTGGTACGGGACGCGCCGGGCGGCCGACCGGGACGCGCACCAGGACCGGCTCGCCACGTGGACGGAGGAGGCCGTCCGGGACGCCTGGGCCGAGCGGCGCCGTATCACTGTCGGACTGGAGACCACCGTGCTGGCACGCACCGCCGAGCTGGTAGAGGAGGCGGAGGCGGGGCGGCTCGCGCAGACAGCGGAGCGGGCCCGTGAGGCCCTGACCGCGATGCGGTCCCTGCTGGAATCCGTCCGGGACGGGGAACAGCACGCCGAACTCCGGCCGCAGCCCACGCTCCAGGCTCTCGACCTGCTCGTCAGCCAGTGCCGGGCCACGGGCCGCCAGGTGGAGGTACGGCTCACCGCCCGGGTGCCGAAGCGGCTGCCGACGGAGGCCGACCTCGCCGCCTACCGCGCCGCCGAGACCATTCTGCGGTCGGGCGGTGACGAACCCGCCGTGCTCGTCCTCGACGCCGCGGACGGCGTCCTGACCCTCACCGCCACCGGCGCGTCCCGCGCCACCCGCCTCGCGACCCAGCGACGGTTGGCGGCGCGGGCCGCAGCCCTCGGCGGCACCCTCACCACCGACCAGCCGGATACGGTCGTGCTGCGCCTGCCCTTGAACACCGTCCCGGGCGACGGAGCCACGCCCCGGGGCGACCACGACCACGCTCCGAACGCCGAACACCCCGGCGCCGCCACCGGCCCGCACTCCCCGTCCCGCGCGGAGAGCATCCCGCGCCGGGGAGACCAGGAGGAACCCCAATGACCCTCGCCGTGATGGTCGTCGACGACCAGGCAGTCGTCCGTGCGGGCTTCGCCGCCGTCATCGACGCCGAGCACGACATGACCGTCGTCGGCGAGGCGGGCGACGGAGCCGCCGCCGTGAGCCTCGCCGCACAGCTCGCGCCGGACGTGATCGTCATGGACGTACGGATGCCCGGACTCGACGGCATCGCCGCCACCCGGATCCTCACCGGGCGCGAGAACCCGCCTCGTATCCTCGTACTGACCACCTTCGACCTCGACGCCCATGTCTTCGAGGCGCTGCGCGCCGGGGCGTCCGGCTTCCTGCTCAAGGACGTGCACGTGGCCGAACTGCTGAGCGGTATCCGGGTGGTGGCGGGCGGGGAGAGTGTCCTCGCCCCGTCCGCCACCCGTCGCCTCATCGGCCACTACGCCGCCGGCGCGCTCGCGGGACCGCGGGACGGCCAGGACGAGGCGGTCCTGGACCGGCTGACCGTACGGGAACGCTTCGTCCTCACTCTGGTGGCCTCGGGACTGAACAACGCGGAGATCGCCGCTGAACTCGGCATCACCGTCGGCACCGTCAAATCCCATGTGAACGCGCTGCTGCGCAAACTGGAGGTGCGCGACCGGGTGCAGGCGACCATTCTCGCGTACGACCTGAGCCTGGTCCGCGCGATCCCGCCGGGCGGGCGCGGCTGACGCCGAGCCGCGGTCCGGCGGCCCGCCACCGGCCGCGAGAACCCTCGAAGCGATGAACAGCCCACAGGAGGAGACCACCGACATGACCGACACGAGGAGACCACCGACATGACCGATTCGGAGTCGACCCACCCGGCCCCGCGCGCCGTGCGCCGCGCGCTCGGCAGCGTTCTCGCGCGCGGCTACCTCGTCGTATGCGCGGCCCTGCTCGTCTGGACCGTCGTGGTGGACATGGGTGACAACCCGGACGCCTCCTTCGCCGGGGTGATTCCGATCATCGCGACGGCGCCGGTGAGCCTGATCATGCTCGTACTGCCGGACCACAGCTCCATGTTCTTCCTCCCGGTCTGTCTCGGTGCCCTGGTCAACGCCGTGATCATCGGCTGGTGCGCCCAGGCGCTGCGACGGGACCACGTGAGCGGGTGAGCGGGTCGGCGGGTCGGCTGGTCAGAGAGCCGGCGGGTCGGCTGGTCAGCGGGTCAGCGGGTCAGCGGGTCAGCGGGTCAGCCGAGCTTGAGCAGCAGTTCGGTGAGCTCGACGGGCATGGTGATCATGCAGTCGTGGCCGGTCGGCAACTCCCAGACCTGTGCCGGGGTCCCGTTGGGCTGTATCGCGGGGACGGGGCGGCGGGCCATGCCCTCCGGCACACCGACAGTGCAGTGGATGTGCGTTCGTGGGATCGCGTTCACGGCGGGGTTGTCCAGGCGGACCGGCTGCTGGAGGCAGCGCACCGGCTGATCCGACAGCATGGTGCGCAGCCAGGCGACGTCTGCCGGGTCGGTGACCCCGAACAGACCTGCGGACGAAGGCATTTCGAGCAGCGGCGGAACCCGCCAGCCGCTTTCGGAGTTCACAGCGAGGTCGATCAGGGCCTGGGTCATGGGCATGACGTCGGTCGCGCTCTCGCCGTCCTCCGGGACCATCGCGTCGAGGTAGACCAAGTGTGCGATCCGATCCGGGACCTGGTTGGCCGCGGACGAGATGACCAGCCCGGCGTAGCTGTGTCCCACGAGCACCACCTCGGTGAGGTCCTCCTCGACGATCAGCCTGACGATGTCGTCGACGTGTGTCTCAAGCCCTACCTCCGGGCCGAGCAGATGCGCCTGGTCGCCGTAGCCGGTCAATGACGGCGCGAGGACCCGATGCCCGGCCGACGTCAGCAGGGGGGCCACCCGCTCCCAGCTCTGTCCGCTGTGCCAGGCACCGTGTACGAGTACATATGTAGACATGACTTAGCTCCTTGCTGTGCTTGTCCGCGTCGGGGGCGCGGAAGGATCAGGGCCACCGGCCCGGCGCGGCCCGGTCGGCATCCTCGTGGCAGCTGCCGGTGGGGCCGTCCCTGCCGATGACGGCCGGGCGGGACGACGGCTCCCCGATCTGCCATCATGGGAAACGGGACGCTGTCCCGATTGAAAATACGGGACGCTGTCCCGTTTAGCAAGCAAGGTGGCGAAGGGACGATGCGGTGAACGACAGCGATCGGAACGCGGGGCCCACGGCCCGGCCCAAACGGGCGGACGCGCGGCGTAACCAGGAGGTCCTGCTCGACTCGGCCGCCGCTGTCTTCGTCGCGTCAGGCGTGGAGGCGCCGATTCGCGACATCGCGGCCAAGGCCGGTGTCGGGACGGCCACGATCTACCGTCACTTCCCGACCCGGGCGGATCTCATCCTCGCCGTCTACCGGCACCAGGTCGAGGCGCTCGCCGAGGCCGGTCCCACCCTCCTGGCGACCAGTGCGACGCCGTACGCGGCACTGGGGCGATGGATCGACCTCTTCGTGGACTTCCTGGTCACCAAACACGGACTCGCCGCCGTACTCCAGTCCGACGACCCCTGTTTCGACCCCCTGCACTCCTATTTCCTCGACCGGGTCGTCCCCGTGTGCGGTCAGCTGCTCGATGCCGCGGCCGGTTCCGGCGAGATCCGCTCCGACCTGGATGCCTACGAGCTCATGCGCGGCGTCGGGGGCCTTTGCGCGGGCGCCGGGAACAATCCCCGCTACGACGCACGCCGACTGGTCGAGTTGCTCGTGGCGGGTCTGCGCCGATCACACTGACGCGGTCCGGGAGGGCGCGGCGGGTGTCGGTGTCGTGGTTGGGCGCGGTGGCGGTGCGTCCGGTGCGGGGGCCGGTTGTCCGGGGCCCCGATGTCCTCGGGCGCGGCGAAAGCGAGGTGCCTCCCCGTACACGCGGAGGCACCTCGCGGTGGCGGGTCAGCGAGTGAAAGTGAAGGTGGCGGCCTCGGGCTCGAACTTCGTGTCTCCGTCGTTCGCCGTGGCCAGCACGGACACGTACCAGAGGCCCTCGGGCATGTCGGCCGCCTCATCTTCGGAGACCGGCAGGGTGTAGGTGCACGCGGACGTCTCGGTCCCGGTCTTCCTGCACGTCGCCGGCTCCGCGTGTGCGAGTTCCTCCGCCGTCGGCTTGAGATCCGAACTCTTCGGCCACGCAAGGACCTTGAGGTCCCGGATGCCCGATCCGTCGGTCACCTCCGCGGCGAAGGTGAGCGAGCCGGCGGTGCCGGCCATGGGGGCGACGTAGCGGGCCGAGCTGTTCTCCACGGTCGGGTTGGAGGGGGTCGAGGCCCAGACCATGCTGCCGGCGGCGATACCGCCGAGAGCGACGGCACCGATGAGCGACGACACGACGATGCGCTTGGACATGAGTGTGTTCCTCCTGGATATGTGCATGTGCGGACCGTTGATCACACGCGTTCGACCGCTGTGCGGCGCGGTGGCTTCTCCGCTGCCCGCCTGGATGACGAGCAGGTGATGGGTGACGCGCTACGGACGTCTCCGAAGTGCTTCTCCACACGTGATGCGGCGTTGGCCGCCGAGCGGAGGAGCGGGAAGGGATCGGCGGTGGCCGATCCGATCGCGTTTCCCGATGTGTTCCGAGACTATGGCCGCAGGGATACGCGGGTCCTCGGGCTACGGGATGATTGCCGTCTCCAACCGGAGATAGAGCACCTGCGCGGCGGCGCGGCGGTGAGAGGGCCGTCGAGGCGGGCCGCTCACGGTGATGTTCCGCGCGCGGCCCGGGGGCGGGACGTTCCGGCGGGCCGTCTCGTCAGCGCCTGGGCCCGCCCACGTCGCTATCCCTGGGAACATCGTGTCCGACACCACGCCCGCCACCTCCACCGTTCTCCCCGCGCTTCCGGCCCTGAGTGCGCAGGCCGAGCGGCCGATCGAGCTGGGAGTGCACGAGATCGCCGCGCTGCCTGCCGCCGAGCTCCGTACCTTCGCCGAAGCGGCCGAAGCGGCCGAAGCGGCCGAAGCGGCCGACGCCGCCGACGCTCCCGGGGCGGAGGCGGCGCCCTGCTCGCCATTCACAGGTGACTGGAGGCTGCGTCTCCGGCACGGCCATGACGAGGCCCGAGCTGACGGGGTGCTCGTCGCCGACGAGAACGAGCCGGTTCCGCGCCCAGAGGTCGAGCTGGGTGCAGGCCCAAGCCGGGTCGTTCTCCGTGGCGACCAGGCCCGTGGCGCCATCGGCGACGTCCACGGCGTGATCGCAGAGGGCCAGGCGTGCCAGCGCCTGGCGGGTGAATCGGGCACGGTCGGCGTCGTAGGGCGTCGTCTCGGTCACCCGCACAGAGTCCCAGGCCGTGCCCGCATCGGGCAGCCGATTTCCGCCGAGATCGTTTTCCTCGCCGAGTGGCGCGGGGGCGACACCGCCCATCTCGCAACTCTCGGCTCACCCCCCGTCGGCTAGTGAGCGTCTCTTCGGCCAGCGGTGCCTGAGGCCGCCGCAGCAGTGTCCTGCCGCTCCGCCCGTCGTTCCACGTGTCGACGTCGCCAGGCAAGGGCGAAGCCGACTCCGGCTATCAGCGTGGGAACGGCCAACTCCATTGCCAGTGACGCCATCCAGTCCGGATTCATCCGTTGTGTCATGCCGCTGGTGTACTGACAGGTCGCCTGGGGCGGGAAGAAGCTGTACTCCAGTGTCCTCGGCGCATGGCTTCCCCAGTCCGCGCCTGTCGAGCAGACCGACGACGGCCCCGCGAACAGCTTCCATCCGACCAGCGCGTAGAACATGAGGAACGCGGAGCCGCTCACGAAGAACGCCGTCCCTGTGCGGCGGAGCTTCTCGGCCCTGGACATCGGCATCACCAGATCGCCACCGAGCGGCGGATCGAAGCACTCCGCGATCAGGGCCACGAGCAGGCCGGTGACCACGACCAGCAGGCTTCCCCAGAGCAGCGGGCCGAGCGCTGCCCGGTCGCCGATCGAGGAGACTTCTCCGTATTGGAACTCGCAGATGGTGGCCGGTGGAAACGCCTGATCCCGCACCCGCAGGAGTCGGCCCGGCCCCTGCGTCAGCCCGTGCATGCACCGCTCGTCGAACTCGAACATGCCCAGCAGGGCGATTCCTGAGCCAACTACCAGCGCACCGAACGCAATTCCTGTCGCGGCCCACAGGCCACCCGTCCGATAGCCGCCATGCGTAAGCGCGTTTGACATCCGCGCACAGTAACCGATCGCGGTCGGGTCGCTGGCGGTCGTCCGGCACGCGACGGGCCAGCCGTACCGAGGCCGAGGCCGGACGGACGGTTGCCGGATCGACGGTCCTTCGTCGTACTCGCATGCGTTGATGTCACATCGCGCCGAGCTGATCCGTCCAAGAGACGTAGGCACCAATCATCGGCAAGGAGTACACCATGAATGCTCGATTGAACCCCCTCGGCAGTCCGGTCGCCGCCAAGTCCCTCAAGCACCTCATCGCGGCGGGCAGAGCGCTCTCCGAATCGACGCTGCCGATCGCGACGCAGGAGCTGGTGAGGCTCCGCGCCAGTCAGGTCAACGGCTGCGCCGGCTGCATCGACATGCACACCAAGGAGGCCGCGCACGCGGGGGAGACCTCGGTGCGGCTCAACCTGGTCGCGGCCTGGCGGGAGGCCACGGTGTTCACCGACGCCGAGCGCGCCGCCCTGGAGCTGGCGGAGCAGGGCACCCGCATCGCCGACGCGGCCGGTGGCGTCCCCGACGAGGTATGGGCGAACGCCGCCAAGCACTATGACGAGGAGCAGCTCGCCGCCCTGGTCTGCGTCATCGCCCTCATCAACGCCTTCAACCGCCTGAACGTCATCACCCGGCAGCCCGCCGGCAACTACCAGCCCGGCCAGCACGCTTAACGAGCAGGAGGCGAATGACGAGCCCGAGCAACACCTCGGCCCGCGCCGGGCACAACCATCCGCGCCGCTCGCGTGTCACATCAAGTAGGAGTAAACCACTCCCAGGGACACAAGGGGGAAATATGAGTATCGCTCGTCATTTCGCTGTCACCGGGGCGTTAACGGTGCTGGCGGTGGGCGCCGCCACCGCGGTCGGCACCACCGCCTCCGCCGCACCCAACGTCACACCGCAGGGTGTCTGCGGCAGCGCCTACAAGACCGTGAACTCGGCGACCATCGGCTCGCTGGGCACCGTCTACCTGACGTACAACTCCTCGAACGGCAAGAACTGCGTCGCGACCATCCGTGCCAACCCGGGCACGGCGAAGTACGTCTCCACGTACGTCTACATCCCCGCCACCGGTGACGGAGCCGGGGACTCCGGTAACTACACGTCGTACGCGGGGCCGGCCTACGTCTACGGCAAGGGCTACTGCGTGAGCTGGGGCGGCAGCATCGACAACTCGTACGTGTCGGTGGAGAACTCCAACTGCGCCTCCCTGAAGGAGAACCGGGTCACCGGAGTCCGCTGATCCGGCTCGCCGCCGGGTCACGAGTTCCCGCGCCGCCGACTCCGGTGCGGGATCCTCCGGCTCGGCTTCTGCCGCCTCACCGGAAGCACGCACGGGGCAACAGTGCTGCCCAGCCGGTGAACCATGCGGGAAAGCCGTGTGCGGGAGAATCACACGCACGGTATGAAGTGGCGGGGACTGGAAACGGAGTGTCAGGCACCGTGCCAGTCCCCGTCCTCCTGCCCGTACCAGTTCCCGTACCAGTTCCCGTACCGGTCCCGGTGCCCGGAGCGTCAGGTGACCAGGCCGTGGCGGTAGGCGTAGATGGCTGCTTGGACACGGTCCCGGAGTCGCAGTTTGGTGAGGATGCGTGACACGAACGTCTTGACGGTCTCCTGGCTTATCACCAGGGTCGCGGCGATTTCGCTGTTGGAGAGGCCGTCCGCGATGAGGCACAGGACCTCCAGCTCGCGCGGGGTCAGCGGGCTGTCGTGCGCGCTGCCTTCGGCGGGCCGGATCCGGGCGGCGTACCTGCCTACGAGGCGGCGCGTCACCTCGGGGTCCAGCAGCGCGGCGCCCGTGGCCACGGTCCTTATGCCGTGCAGCAGTTGGGCCGGAGGCGCGTCCTTGAGCAGGAACCCGCTCGCCCCCGCGCGCAGCGCCTCGTAGACGTACTCGTCCAGGTTGAACGTGGTCACCACGAGCACCTTCACGGGATGCGGTACTCCGGCACCGGCCAGCCGGCGGGTGGCCTCGATGCCGTCGAGCACCGGCATGCGTACGTCCATCACCACGACATCCGGGCGCAGTTGCCCGGCGAGGTCGACCGCGGCCCGGCCGTCTCCGCATTCGCCCACCACATCGAGGTCCGGCTGCGCGCCGATGATGGTCACCAGCCCGGTGCGGACCAGCATCTGGTCGTCGCAGACCAGGACCCGGATCGGCGCGGTCACGACGGACTCCCCGCGGGTATACGGGCCCGTACGACGAAGCCGCCGCCCGTTCCCCGGCCCGCGCTGAAGTCGCCGCCCAGGACGTCGACCCGCTCACGGAGACCGGCGAGGCCCCGCCCGCTCCCGCCCGGGGAGTCGGTCCGCACACCGGGATCGTCCGTGCGCACCTCCACGGTGATCTCCCTTCCGCTGTGGTGCACCTGGACCGAGGTGCGGCTGCCACGGGCGTACTTGAGGGCGTTCGTGAGGGCCTCCTGTACGACCCGGTAGGCCACGAGGTCGGCGCTGCCGGTCGATTCAGCCGGCGTGCCCTCCTCGGTGAACTCCACCGGCTGCCCGGCCCGGCGCGTCTGTTCCACGAGTGTCTGGAGCCGGCCGACGGACGGCGTCCTGGCCTCGGTGCCGTGGTCGGGGTTGAGCAGGCCGAGCAGGTGCCGCAGGTCGGCGATGGCCCGTCGGCCGGTGTCGGCGACGGCGGTCAGGGTCTGGTCGAGGGGCTCCGGCGCGGCCGTCAGATAGCGGGCCGCCTCGGCCTGCACGACCATCGCCGTCACATGGTGGGTCACGACGTCGTGCAGCTCGCGGGCGATGCGGGTACGTTCGGCGGCAAGGGTGTCCTCGGCGACGCGGCGGCGCCGTTCGGCCTCCATGGCCCGGGTGAAGCGCAGCCAGGTCCCGAAGCCCCACGTGACGGTCAGCGCCAGGTAGAACGTCACGAATCCCTCCAGCCCCTCGGTCGAGCCGATCCGGAACAGCGCGACGGCCAACACCACGTAGGCCGCGGAGAGCAGGACCACGGTGGTTCGCCGGCGCCGATCCAGATGGGACGCCGCGCTCGCCAGCGCGATCGGCAGCGCGGTGCCCGCGAGCGTGTGGTACCCGCCGAGCTGGTCGACGGCGAAGCCGAGCGACACCAGGGCGAGACTGACGACGGGCCGCCGTCGGCGCGCGGCGAGGGGGAGGCATTCGAGGACGACTGCCACCACGGCGAGTTCGTCGAAGGGACGGTCCGGCAGTTCGCCGAGCTGCGTTCCGTGGTTGTGCAGCGCGGGCACGAACGACGTGACGAGGAACAGCAGCGCGAGCGGGAGATCCCGGACCGTGACACTGAACCCGCGCCACCGCTCCAGGACCCGCCACCGCTCCGGGACGCGCCGCAGTTCCCGGACGCGCCACCGCTCCGGGACCCGTCGAAGATTGATCACTGGGGAAGCTTAGTGGCGGCATCGACCCGCCCGGCGCGCCGACGGCGTGGCACCAGATGACCGCGCCTGTGGGCCAGCCACATGAACGCGACCGTCGCCAGCACACCGAACAGCACCGAGTACAAACTTCCCTCCGGGCCGAAGTCGCCACCCGTGATCAGCGCCGGGCCCGACGTCGTGGTGTCCAGCAGTCCTTGCGGGGTGTTGTTGCCCGATACCTCTGTGCTGAAGATGCCGGCCGCGGCGAAGTTCCAGCCGAAATGCACGCCGATCGGCAGCCACAGACTGCGGGTGGCGATGTACGCGGCGGCGAGCATGCCGCCGGCCTCGATCGCGATGGCGACGGCGCCCCACAGGCTGGCGTTCGGGTTGAGCAAGTGCGCCAGGCCGAACACCGTGCCGGTCAGCACCAGAGCGATCCATGTGCCGGCGCGTTCCTCGATGATGCGGAACAGGACGCCGCGGAAGAGCAGTTCCTCCGTCACGGCGGCCGCGGCCATGAAGCCGAACAGCCCCACCGCACCCGTCGCCGAGCCCAGCCCGTTGATCTCGTAGTGCCCCAGGAAGGCGATGTTGGCGATGACGGCCACGAACATCGCGACGCCGATCAGTGTGCCCCGGCCGATGGCGGCCCCGGCACCTTCCCTGGCCACCTCCACGGACGGGCGGTGCTCGGTCCGCCGCACCACCCACCCGTAGACAAGCACCGCGAGCACGGCTGTCCCGACACCGAGCGCGAGCGTGAGCCACGGATTCCCCGCCACCGCGGCGACACCCTGCCCGCCGATGAAAGCGACGGCCGCGACGGCCGCCAGCTGCAGGACCAGCCTCATGAGGACTCCTTCGCCAGATCCACAGCCCGATCGCTGCGACTGCGCCGAACGCTACGGATCCGGTGGCCCGGAATCGTCACCACACAGTGGACACCTGCGTGTAGCTCGCACGGGGGACAGCCCCCAACGGGCGGCCCGACGCCGGTGCTTGGTCGTGTGACGGGGATCACTCCCAGGGGGAAATCCTGGTCTTCGGCCCGCCCGTCTAGTGGGTGTGAGACCAGGGAGAGCGGCACTGCGGGAGTTGGACGAGGAGCGCCTCGTGCGGCTGGTGGCCAAGGGCGACCGTGCCGCGTTCGAGGAGTTGTACCGGCGCACCTCACCGTGGCTGGCGGTGCGGATGCGCCGCCGTTGCGCGGATGAGCAGATCGTCGCCGAGGTCATGCAGGAGACCTATCTCGCGGTGTGGCGCGCGGCGGGCGGGTTCGACGGGTCCGCGACCGGAGGGTCCGCCGTCGGATGGCTGTGGACCATCGCGGCGCGCCGTCTGGTCGACGCGTTCCGGCGCAGGGCTCACCACGCACAGCCGCCGCCGGCGGCGGCACAGGCTTCCTCGGCGCCCGCCGCCGAGGAGCAGGTGCTCGCCGCGACCGTCGGCGGTGATGTGGGGGACGCGCTGCGGTGCCTCGCGCCGGAGCTCAGACAGGTACTACAGGCCATGGTGCTCGACGGTCTCTCCGTGCGGGAGACGGCCGTCCTGCTCAAGCTGCCCGAGGGCACGGTCAAGACCCGGGCCCGCCGGGCCCGGATCGTGATGAGGGAGGCACTTTCATGAGTGTGGAACACGCGTCGGCCCGGATCATCGACGCCTACGCGCGCGGTGACACGGAACTCGCCGCCGACGAGGAATGGGCACTGGAGGCCCATCTGGAGGCGTGCGGAGTGTGCCGCGGCCGGCTCGCGACCGCCGTCACGGCGCGGGCGCCCGCTGTGACGTCACTGCTCGACACGGTGTGGTCCGGTCTCGAACCCCACCTGGCCACCGCCCCCGTACCGCGCACGCGGCGCCGGGCGTGGCTGCCGGTCTGGGCGCCGCCCGCGACAGTGCCGTGGCTGGCCATGGTCGTCGGTGTGACACTGCTGGCGGTGCTGATGGACCCTGCCGTGTCGTGGTCAGTCGGGTCGGTCTTCACCACCGTCCCGGTGTCGCCGGTGCTGCTGGCCGCCCCGCTCCTGCCCGTACTCGGTGTGGCGGCCTCGTGGTCGCGCGGGCTCGACCCGGGCTGGGAGCTGACGGCCTCCGCACCGCGGGCCGGACTCGATCTGGTGCTGCGGCGCACGGCGTGCGTACTCGCCGTCGTCATCCCCGCGCTGCTGGTGGCCGGCTGGCTGACGGGGGTGATGGTCGCGCAGTGGCTGCTGCCCTGCCTGGCCTTCACCTCCGCGACCCTGGCGCTCGGAGGCGCCGTCGGTGTGTCACGCGCCGCCGCCGCGCTGACGGTCGCGTGGGTGGCCGTGGGCGTCGCACCGTCGCTGGCCGGAGACGGCCTGACCTTCGCCCTGCGGACAGACGTCCTGCCCCTCTGGGGACTGCTCCTCGCCCTCGGCACCGGAGTCGTGGTCGCCCGCCGGGGCGCCTACTCCGTACTGGAAGCCCATCGATGAACACAGAAGAGGAACGCACCATGATGAGCGCGGTGAGCGCGGCTCGGATCGCGCCCCAGACGTATGCCTGGGAGGTCCGGGCCACCGGACTGAAGGTCAGGGTCGGCAAGAAGCGCATGGCCGTCGACGGACTCGACCTGTCGCTCGGCACGGGCGTGCACGGCCTGCTCGGTCCCAACGGAGCCGGCAAGACGACCCTGATCCGGACCATGGCCACGGTACGGCGCCCGACGGAAGGCACCCTGGAACTCCTCGGCGAGTCCACGAGCGGCCTGGGCGAACACCGCGCGCTGCGCCGCCGGATCGGCTATCTGCCGCAGGAGTTCGGCTACTACAAGCGCTTCACGGTGCGCGAGTTCGTGGAGTACATGGCGTGGCTGAAGGAGGTGCCCAAGGCGGACATTCCCGGGGCGGTCCAGCACGCGGTGGAGCGCGTGGGCATGGCGGACCGGGCCGACGACCGGATGAAGGCCCTCTCGGGCGGCATGGTGCGGCGGGTCGGGATCGCCCAGGCCATCGTCAACGACCCGAAGATCCTTCTGCTGGACGAGCCGACGGTCGGACTCGACCCCGCCCAACGGCTGCGCTTCCGCGAACTGCTGCAGCAGCTCGGCACCGACACGTGTGTGGTCGTCTCCACGCACCTGGTGGAGGACGTCGCCGCCGCCTGCACCGGAGTGGTGCTCTTCGACGAGGGCAGGCTGGTGTTCCAGGGCACCCCGGCCGAACTGGCCGCGGCGGGCACCCCCGACCATGTGGGCGACAGCCCGCTGGAGCGCGGCTACTCGGCGCTGCTCTCCCACACCGAGCAGGGAAAGGGCACCTGGTGAACGGCCGGATTCTGCGCATCGAGACAAGGCGTTCCCTCGCCCCGTGGGCCGGGTCGGGGATCGCTGGCAGCACCCTGGTGTTCCTGTTCCTGCTGGGCGGCGATCCGACCGAGGATCCCTCGGCGTGGACGGCGCAGTGGACGTCCCTGGCGCTGTGGACCCGCGGTGTGCTGTTCTACGCGTGGCCGCTCGCCATGGGCGCGGGGGCCCTCCAGGGACTGCGGGACAGCCGCTCGAAGATGCCCGAGCTGCTGTCGAGCACACCGAGGCCCGCATGGCACCGAGCGGCCTCGCTCGGGGGGACGACAGCGGCCGTGCTGGCCTCGGCCTTCGCGCTGCTCGTCCTGGCCGGCGGGGTCCAGGTACTCGCCAACACCGAGTACACGCACTTCCGTTGGGTTCCCATCTCGCTGGTGGGGGCGCTCTTTCTCGCCGCGGGAGCGGTGCTGGGCATGGGGATCGGGCGCAGCCTTCCGTCCGTGTTCACCCCACCCGCGGTGGTCATGGCGGCCTTTCTGCTCTGCCAGCTCCTCCTGATGCAGTCGGTCCCCCTCGCGAGCGGGGTGGCCAAGTGGAAGGAGGTCACGGGCGCGGGCCCGCTGCCGAGCCGGGCCGCGTTGCTGTCACCGGCGATCAGGGAACCGAGGGAGACACTCCTCACGCTCTCCCCGGCCGTGCAGGCCGGGCAGACGCTCTGGGTGATCGCCCTGGCCGCGACGGGCCTCGCCCTGCTGGCCGCCGCGAGCCGGCGGGCCCGGCTGCTCGCGCTGGTCCCCGCCCTGGCGGGTGCGGTCATCGCCCTGCTCATCCTGCCCTCCGAGTCGGACAGGACATATGTTTTGGACAAGGCCGCGGCGCGGAAGGTGTGCGACGGCGCGGTGTGTGTCACCGCGGCGCGGCAGGCACGCCTGGCCGGCCTCGCGGGTCCCGGCGAGAAGGCGCTCGGCCTGCTCAAGGACGCCCTGGGGAGCCGGGCACCGGCCGGAATCCGGGAACGGACCACCATCACGCCCTACTTGGAGAAGCGGGAACGGTCCCGTGAGGACATACTCATCGACTTCGACGACGAAGTGATCCGGTACGCGAAGAGCGACGAGGATCTGACCCGCGCGCTGCTCGGCCTGGGCCTGGCACCGCAATGCACCGCCTTCGGGGTGCTGGACGCGCAGAGCGTCGCGTCGAGCTGGGTCATGGGGAACTTCCGGATGCTGCCCTCCGCCCCCGGCCTGGCGGCCGACATGGACGAGAAGAACGCCCGCGCGGCGTGGAAGAAGCTCGCGGCGCTGCCGAAGGCGGAGCAGCGCGAACGGATCGACGCGATGCACGCCGCCGCGTTCTCCTGCGAGACCGACCCGATCGAGGCGCTGACCGGCGGTGGCTCACGGTGAGATGGCTGACCCTGTACGCGCGTTCGCGGCAGGTGCCCGCCTCGCTCGCCGCGGTGCTGATCAGTGCCGTTGTGGTGTGGGCACTGGCCGACGGCGGCGGTGGGGAGCCCGGTAAGTCGGGCTCGGCCGCGCTGGTCGTCGTCACGGGGGCGATGGTGGCCTCGATCGGATTCGCCGGACAGGACCTCGCGCTGGACCGGACCGCCGCGATCCGCTGGACGGCCCGCAGGGCGGGGCACGTCCTGCTCGCCGGCGCGGTCGTCGCCGCCGCGCCCCTGGGAGCGCGGACGCTGGGGGCGGACCTGGCCACCGCGGAGTTCATCGTCCGGGACAGCGCCGGGCTGATGGGGCTCGCCGCCTTGGGCGCGGTGGTGTGCGGACGGCAGTACGCGTGGACCCTGCCGGTCGGCTGGTTCATGATCGCGTACTTCGCTCCGCCCGCGACGAGCACGACCGGCACGACGAGCACGCCGATGGAGCTGGCGACCTGGATGCTGCTGCCGCCCGACGCCACGACGGGTATCTGGTCGGCGGCCGTGCTCGCGGTCGCCGGCACGGTGACCTACGCCGTCGCGGGACCGAGGCAGTAGCACGCCGGGAGGCCCTGATCAGCTCCGGGGCATCCCGGCCACGTGCCGCGCACCCGGTCATCGCGCCTGGGCACCACCAGCAGTGCTGTCCAGGGGAAGGATCGAGGCCATGCCGATCCCGATGATGGCCTGCGGTACGACTCGGCCTGCCCCCCGCACCAAGCGCCGCGGGCCCGCGAAGTCGCGAAGATCGGCCGGGCGGTGCTTCGCGGACAGGACCCTAGAGGGCGGGGCCACCGACCTCCGTCTCGGTGCGGTCGCCCGACCACCGGGTGTGGAAGGTGCCGTTCCGGTCGGTGCGGCGGTAGGTGCGGGCGCCGAAGAAGTCGCGCTGGCCCTGGGATACGAGCGGACGCCTGGAGAAGCTGCGGCGGTCCCCAGAGGTAGCCGACGCGCCGGCCCGTCATCGCGTAACTCTTCGAGAAGGTCTGGCAGTAGACGGTACGGTCGCGCAGTCCGTCGACCGAGATCGTCGGGATAACCACCTTGTCACCGGGGTTGACGATGCCGAGGATGGAGGCGGCGAGACCGGCGGTGCCGCCCTGAGTGATGAGGATGTCGGCGGCGTCGACCGGCGCCCCCGCGGTGGCGGCGAGTTTCTCGGCGAGTGCTTCGCGCAGGGCCGGTTCGCCGAGCAGCGGTGAGTAGTGGGTGCGTCCTGAGCGTAGTGAGGCGTGGGCCGCCTCGGTCACCGACTGGAGTGTGTCGAAGTCGGGTTCGCCCATGGCGAGGGAGACCAGGTCGCCCCGCGACTGCGGTTGCTGCGTCCGGCGGGAGGCGGCCGCGATCCGTGCGACGGCCTCCGCGGTGGCGAACCGGGGCGGGTGCGTGGTGATGGTGGGCGGCATGGATCTTCCTGGTGGCGGGGTGTTCAGGCCTGCGGTGTGACGTCGGCGGGTGCTCCGGCCCAACGGCTGATCTCCAGGTCGGCGGAAGTGTCACGCTGCCGGGTGGGAGCGACGACGATCTCCTGGACGACCACGCGCTGGGGAAGGGTGACGGCGAGGCGGATGGCCTCGGCCACGTCCTCGGGCCGCACCTTGTCCGCGCGTTCCCGGGGCGCCGGAGGCCGGGCGCGGTTGTCGAGGATGGGAGTGTCCGCCTCGCCGGGCAGCGCGGTGATCGCCCGTAGCCCCTGGTTGCGGAAGGTGGTGTGCAGGAACGTCATGAAAGTGCGGACCCCGGCCTTGGCCGCGCCGTAGGCGGCGCCGCCGAGCAGGTTGGGGTTGACGGCGGCGAGCGACATCCTCGTCATCAACGCCTTCGGACACGCGGGTCGCGCCATCGTCGGCGACAACCTCGCCCAGCGGTTCGCCGCGTTCGGTGCCGTCGGCGCGATCGTCGACACAACACCTTCAACGGCTCCGTGAACACCTTCATCCAGGACGCCGCGCTCGTCGCGGTGCGGAGCCGCGAGGAGGATGTCGCCCGGATGCGGAGCGCGTACGAGGTCCGGCGCGAGATCATGCGGACGGAACTCGCCGCGATCCCCGGCCTCACCCTCAGCTCGCCGGAGGGAGCGTTCTACCAATTCCCCGGATACGACATCGACTTGCCTTCCGTGGAGGTCGTCGCCGCGCTGCGCACGCACGGTGTCGCCGTCCGCCCCGGAAGCGAGTTCGGAGCCCGGGGGAGGAGCACCTTCGACTGTCGTACGCTGCGAGCCCGGAATCCATCACCGAGGGCGTCCGCCGGCTGGCCCAGGGCCTCTCGGCCCTGCGGTGAACGCCGCCTCGCTCGCGACGGGGAGTCGACCCATGCGCAGTGACACCGAACGCAACCGCAGACACCTGATCAAGGCCGCCGCGCTGCTGTTCGAGAACTCGCCGACGCCGGTCAGCCTGGCGGAGATCGCCAGGCACGCCGAGGTGTCCACCGCGCCGGCCTACCGGCACTTCTCGTCCGTCGAGGAGATCCTGCATGCCTTCCGGGCTCAAGTAGGCTCCGAAATGCGCGACTTCAGCGCCCGTCAGACCACGCGGGGCATGGCGCGGCTCGAAGCGGTGTCGCGCTGCTGGGTGTCCCTTGTCCTCGAACACGGCGGCGCGGTGGCGCAGATGCGGTCGCACCGCGGCTACCTGGAGCGGCTGCGTGAGGCGACCAACTACCTCACGCCCCAGGCCGAGGCGCTGGCCGAGCCCCTTCGGCAGACCGCCGAGGAACTCGGCCTCGGGGATCTCGGGGACGAGGCGCTGTATCCGTGGAACGCGCTGTTCGATCCACGGGACATCCTCGACCTCATCAAGAGCGGACGCACCGAGGAGGAGGCCGCCACCCGGCTGGTGGCCGCGCTGCGCGGGGCCCTGATCTCCTGGTCCACGGCGGACCAGGAGCGGAACGGGTGAGGGAGGGGCCCGGGCCACCGGGCCCACCCACGGCCGGTGTGCCGCCCGGGTGCCGCCCCGCCGCCCGGTGGTCAGCGCAGGGAGCTGCCGATGCTGATGCCGCCGTCCACGTCGAGGACCACGCCCGACACGTACCGGGCCGCCTCCGAGCACAGGTAGGCCGCGGCTTCGGCGATGTCCGCGGGGTCGCGGTTTCCTGCAAGTCCCGGGGACGGATCCGGCCACCCAGGGCGTGGACGCCCCGAACGCGATCTCGTTCTCCGTCATCCTGCACTGGTTCGACCACTGGCTGGCCAAGCGCCCCGGGGCGCTGCTGCCCCCGGACCGTGTGATCAGCTACGCGTCGACCTCCGCCAAGGCGTCGGGCAGTTGGCACGGCTACAGCCGGTGGCCCTCGGCAGCGGTGTCGGACACGCGCCTCTACCCGACAGCCGACGGCGCGCTCACCAGGAACGCCCCCGCGCCAGCGGGCTTGAGCTATCAGGTCAACCCGATCGACGGCCCATCGGTCGACGTCATCGGGACGCTGCCCTGCGACCCGGGCCAGAACCAGGCCACCGCCGAACAGAACGGCGTCCTGCCCAGCGGCAACTACGCGACCCGCCGCGCCACCTTCACCCTCCCGGCGTTCACCGAGAACACCACGCTCGCCGGGCCGGTCACCCTCCACCTGAACGCGTCCATCAGCGCGAAGGACACCTACTTCGTCAGCAAGCTGGAGACCGTCCTTCCGGACGGCCGCGTCCTGCCGATCGAAACGGGCTGCCTTCGGGCCCAGCTGCGGGACAGCCTGGAGAAGGCCAAGCCCGTCACCCCCGGCGCGCCGACGCGGTACACGGTCTCGCTGGGACAGACACACTGGATGTTCAAGCGGGGGAGAAGCTGCGCGTCACCATCGGCGGCGGCGATTCCCCCCGGATCATCCCCGACAACCCCGCGGGCGGTGTCACCGTGCACCTGGGCAGCGAGACCTATGTGGAGCTGCCCGTCCTCGGGTAGGAGCGGCCGCGGATCGCGGCCGCTCGCTCGTTCGCGGGCGATGGATCGGTCACGGGTCCTTGCGGAGCACCAACTCGCCCTTGCCGATGGGCAGCAGGACTCCGGAGAAGTCGTCCGACGCTTCGACCAGCCGGTTGAAGTCCTCCAACTGGTGAGCGTGGGAAACGGCGTTGTCGACCACGAGCAGGCAGCCGTCCGCAAGGATCCGCCGCAGCGACTCCCACCATCGGACGTACTCGCCGCGGTTACTGTCCAGGAAGACGAAGTCGTACTCGCCGGCGTCGCGCGAGGCGATGAAACGGCCCGCGTCGTCGGTGATTTGCCGGATCCGGGACTGGAGTCCGGCACGCCGGAAATTCCGCTCGGCCATCTTCACCTTGTCGTCGGCCTGCTCCACCGTCGTCACCGACCCTTCCGGGCCCACGGCGTCGGCGAGCCACAAGGTGGAGTAGCCGTTGGACGTGCCGATCTCCAGAACGTTCCGCGCCTGGCAGGCTTTGACAAGCAGCGCGAGAAACGTACCGGTGTCGGGCGTGATGTTCAGCATCTTCCGGCTTCGTTCGTCCGTGGACGAGTCGTTGGCCTCGCCGAATTCCTCCAACTCTCGCAGCAACTCGGCGAAGGCCGGTTCCATGATGCATCCCCTCGTCAATTAATGGTCGGTGTCACTTGGCCAGATTCTGGGCCGTGATGTACAGGCCGAGGAGCACCAGAGCGGTACAGAGTACCGTGTGAAATTTCTCCTCGGGTATGCTGCGGCGGATCCTGTTCCCGATCGACATTCCCAGAAAGGCCGGTGCCAGGGACACCGCGGACATGGCGAGGAGGTTCGCGTCCAGGAGATCCTGGGTACGCAGCGACCACGCCAGGGAAACCGTCGACAGGGTGAAGAGGATCCCCATGCTCTGGATCAACTGGTCCCGCAGCAGGCCGATCGACTGAAGGTAGAAGACACCCGGGACGGCCGACGATCCGGTCATTCCCGTGAGGAATCCGTTGACGGCCCCGAGGAACACGCCCACGGGGTGATTCCACCATTTCCCCCTGATGTTCACCTGTAGTCGGAACAGACCTAGAATCCCGTAGACGGCGAGCCCGACGCCGAGCAGGGCGGACATCACGTCCGCCCGGAAGTAGCTCAGCGTCAGCGCGCCCGACAGGGTGAACAAAGTGGCGGCCAGGAGAAACGGCCAGGTGAGCTGGATGATTCTCCGACCATGGCCGCCGCGCACCGCCTGGAATACGTTGGTCAGGAACGTCGGGATGATGATCAGCGCCTTGGCGGGCTGAATACCGATCGTTACGGTGAGAATTCCGAGGACGACGGGCGGCAGGCCCAGGCCGGTCAGTCCCTTGAACAACCCACCGACGAAGAACGTGAGTACGATCAGCACGAAAGTGGTCAGTTGGAACGAGAAGGGGGCGGCGTCGGTCACGGCTGGACGGCGGCCCTCGGGTGCTCGGCCTCGATACCGCAGTCCACGAAGCAGCGCAGCGCCCGCACCACGTCGGTTTGCTCCTCCGCTGTCAGGTCCTCCGGCTTCTCCGACGCGAAGCGGTCGGCGAGTTCGAGGACGTCGGCCTTGCGATTCTGAATGTACACGTCGGCGTCCGCCACGTGTGTCGCGATGCGGTCGGCGACCTTCCCCGCCAGCCCTTCGGCGGCCGGCACGAAGTTGATGTCGAACGTGCCGAGCTGGAGGAGGACGTACCGCGAGGGCGTTCCGACGGGCGCTCCGTTGACGAACCGGTGCTTGTTCGTGCGGGGCACCTGGAAGACCTGTCCGGGAAGCACGGTGAACACCTCGCCGGCTTCGGGGAGTTCGATGGCGATCTGTCCCCTGGAGCAGTACACCATGTCCGACACTTCGTTGTGGAAGTGGTAGGGAACGGCTTCGTGGTCGAGATTGAACACGCTGACCCGTATGCGGTTCTGATAGTAGAACTCTTTCATTTCCATCGCTCAGTTCCCAACTTCCGTGATGATCAGCCCTGAGTCGTCCGGGGCGGTGATGGGTTGCGGCATTTCGGTCGCGGCGTCGGCCCAGTCGGCGGCGACCTGCTCGGCGGCCTTCACGAAGGCTCCGGCGTAGTTCTTCTCGTTCTGCCAGAACCTGACGGGGGAGCCGTACGACGACAGGTGCGGAGACGGTCCGTGAACGTTCCCCACGCGCCTCGTCACCCGGTATGTTCCGATCGGGTCGAGGGCCAACCCGCCGGTGACGTATCCCGATTCCTCGTGACGCACGATCTCGCCCCGCCGCAGGAGGTTCCGCACCAGCGGCGAAGGGTGGCGTTCCAGATCAAAATCCTGTGTCTTGGCCCGCACGACACAGTCGGCTCGCAGACTGGAACGCTCGCCGTCAGCGGTCTCGTACGCGATCACGAATCCGCCTTCCTCGTGCACGCCGACCGGTGGCGCCGCGTACCCGTGTTTCACGGTGGACAGCACTCCGGAGTCCATGAGGGCGATCAGTTTCTCCGCGTTCACCGTCGGCATCGGCACTGCCGTCCGAATGAAGTGCGTGTCGAACAGGCGGTCGTACACGGCCTTGTCACCGGGCGCCAGTTCCCGGTAGAAGCACATCCTTCGCGCCTTCAGGACAAGCGTGTAGACGAGATTTCCAAGACGTGAGTCCCGAAGGTCGCTTTCGAGTTTCTCCCTGGCCGAAGAGTGCCGGGGATTTTCGACGTCGTGCCACCCCAGCGCCCCATCGGTCGCTTTGCGCAGATCCTTGTCCAATAGATCCAGAATGGGCTCGATCCTCAACTGTCCCTGGTGTTCGCTCCGGATACGGACGAGGGCGTCCGGGGTGAGGTGGGACAGTTCATGGCCGGCGAGCGGGCCCCGGACGGGGGGAAAGAACCCGGAGCGTGATCCGACGACGATGTGCGGCGGTTCCTCCCCCGCTCCCGACGGCGCCGGCCGGTACGAGGCGACGTGTCCGTCGGCCGTGTACGTGAACACGCCCTCGTCGCACAGGGTCATGATGGCGTCGATGCCGCTCGGCCCCATCCCCTGGACGTAGACCTGCGGACGCGCGCCCGGCGTCCGCCGTGACCGCACACGGCCGGCGACGACGGACCGGAGCCTGCCGGGTGGATAGGGCGCCGAGACGTACCCCTCGTGTTCCGCGAGCGCGTCGTTCTCCGTGGACTGCCAGTGCCCGGTGCTCAGCAGCACCCGGTCGAGTCCGTCCAGGCTGAACTCGCGGCCGGTGCCGAGGTCACGGAGAAGGACGGAGAAGCCGTCCTCTGTCGTCCGCCCGTCGAAGACCTCGTGCCCCACGTACTGCCGCACTTCGATCCCGTGGTCCCGGGCGATTCTCACGGCGTCCTGGAACCGGTGCTCCAGGTACAGGCCGAACAGGGCCCGCGGATAGAACTCGCCGTCCTCGGGCTTCCATGCCGTCAGCTCGATCCCGGGGTGGGTCTCCAGGATGAGTTCCGGATGGTCGGCGACGAGCCAGGTCCTGCTCTCGGCGAGCCAGTCGACGAAGTCGTTGCCATGGATCCCCATGGTGTTCGCTTCGTTGTTGCACCGGTGCCCGAGTTGGGCGTTCTCCTTGGCGTAGGGGTATCCGGGGCCGTTCACGGGCCCCCGCTCCACTGTGACGATCGTGACCGCGGAACGGGAGAGCGGGGACAGGCGGACTGGAACGGTCAGTTCTCGGACCAGATGCCACAGCGCGCAGGTACCGGCGAATCCGGTGCCGATGACGCAGTATCCGACAGCTCCCGACGAGTTGGCTTTCAGCTCAGGGCTCCAGACGACTGAGGGCATGCCTGATGCGGATGCCGGCTTGGCTCAGGATGGAACTCGTGCGGCCGCAGTTGATCCGCACGAAGTGCTGAAGGTCTTTCTCCTCCGCGAAGTGGTTGCCGCCGATCGTGGCGACCTTCGCCTCCTCCAACAGGAACTGGTCGGCCGTGACGTAGCCGTGCTGCTGGTAGGCGTGGGCGTAGTTCGACAGGTCGACGAAGAGGAAATAGCCCCCCTGGGGAGGTCTGACCCGCAGCGAAGGAACGGACTCCAGCTCGCGAAGCATGGCTTGCAGGTTGGCGCGCGCGGTCCTGGCCCTCGCCGTCGCCACTTCGTCCATCTCCGGCTGGAGCGCGATGTGCGTCGCCACCTGGCCGTAGGTGGACGCGAAGGACGTGAGGTTGACCTGTGCCCGGGCGGCGGCCTCGACGATGTCCGTCGGCCCGCACAGATAGCCGATCCGGTCCCCGTGCATGCCGTACGTCTTGCCGGGGCCGGTCACCGTCAGCGTCCACGGCCGCATCGGTGAGAGACTCCCGTCGGGGAGTGACGCCTCGATGGCGGCGAACGTCTTGGCGCGCTCGCCCAGGACATGGGCTTCGTAGGGGCAGTCGAACAGGACGTAGATCGGGCTCGCGCCATCGGCCTCGCGCCGCAGGTTGTGCCGGGCGATGACCTGCGCCAGCAGGGAGAGTTCCTCCGTCGAGTAGATCTTGCCCGTCGGGTTGATGCAGTCGCCGAGCACCACGATGCTGGTGCGGTCGGAGATCGCCCGGTCGAGCGCCGGCGCCGTCAGCCCGTCCTCGGCGGTGACCAGGACCGTCTTCGGCACGGCCTCGTGCAGCAGCACCATGTCCGAGTAGTGCGGCCAGTTGGGCACCGGGACGACGACCTCGTCGCCCGGGTCCAGCAGGGCGTGGAGCACCACGGAGATGGAACCCTTCACGCCGCCGGGCGTCACCAGGATCTCGTTCTCCGGATCGTATTCGATCCCGTGCAGACGGCTCACGCGCGCCGCGATGGATTCCCGCAGAAAGGGAAACCCCTTGACGGGGGCGAACGCATGGACCACGCCGGATTTCGTCTGGATGAAATCGATCACACCGCGGTCGATCCGAGGATCGGCGGGAGTGTCCAGAGCGCCTATGCTGAGGTCGATTACTTGGTCTTCCACGGCGAGTCCGCTGTTCAGCGCAACGAGCTTGGCCGCTGTTCCGTGCGTCGCCGATTCCGGAATGTTCAGAAGGGCGCTGGAGATTCCTCGGTTTTTCTGCACAGCCGTGTGGACCACCTCTCTGGAGCTACGGACTCAGTTGGTGACGGCCTTGTGCATCGCGTTCCACATCTCCAACTGGATGTCCAGCGTCGCCGTCGCGGCGGCGGCAATGGCCGCCACATCCGCCTTGCTGTGGCAATTGTTCACCACGCACTTCTTGGCGTCCGCGGCATGGCGCTCCTCGACCCCTTCGTCGCCCACGTGGACGTTGAAATAGATCTCGACGTCGTGCACGAACTTGTCCTGCGGGAGGACCTTGTTGGTGTTGCGGAACGCCGTACGGCAGATCTTGAGCATCCGGTCGGCGTGGGACTCCAGCGCCATCGCGACGCCCAGCATGCTGTGGTAGCTGTCGGCCAGCAGCTCCAGGGTCCGCCGACGGTATTCCAAGGTCTCCGGGATGAGGAGCTTGCTGTCCCGCGCCTCCTTGACCAGCATCGGAGCCACGCCGAACTCGACCTGACCGTGCCGGTTGTGGGTGTTCTCCATCAGCACCTCGTGACAGTGTGCCGCGTTGCCGTCGCCGGTCTCCTCGTTGAGGATGTGCGAGAACAGGACCAGGGTGTCCATATCGTCGTGGGCCGCCGCCTGGGCGCACACGTGAGCGATGCCCTTCACGGTTCCTTCGGTGCGGTGGTAGAAGTTCGCCCGGTGGAATTCGAATGATTCGCCGGTCCAGGGCGTTCCCTCAAGGAACGTGAAGTACTCGTTTTCGTAGACCGGGTGCCGGTCCAGGTCGTCGATGAGTGAGGTGACCGAGTCGTGGATGGCCGAGCTGGGAAACGTTGTCATTTCTGTGTCCACTCCTGTTTCAGGCGCGATTGACTGGTGTGACGACTTTGCCGAGCAATGGAGCAGCGGAACGCCAGGATCGGGCAGAGTCGAATCGAAGAGACGGATACTTCATCCGTCGGCTTTATTACGGCACGGGATGAGTGACGTATCCATTCCTCTACTCGCTGAAATCCCTGCCGACCTGTGGGGCCCATGGTGTCTGATGGCTCTTTGTATCCACAGGGCAGAAACTGGCCATTGGTCGCAGGCGCACCGGGATGAGTGGGCGCGCACCGGAGTCGCGGGAAGGCGTGACGCGGCTGGTCTGCGGAAATTGATGTTTCCAGTGTGCGTCAACAACGCAATTCAGGACAGGAAATGCGGTAGAAATCAGGACAGCGATTGCGGGAGCGCCCGCGAGCAGGGAACTCCGCCCGGTCGTGAATGTGTTCCCGGTGAAGACCACCCCGGAGCGGCACCGCGCCTCAACTCCGCGTCTCCGGCGTCGGCGGGACCGGTGATCCAGTGGGCGCGTGTGCGACCGGCCGGTCCGGCGGCCGCGCGGCCTGATCGCGCTCTTGCGGTCAAGGAGCTTTGTGCCGACCGTGAGACGGGACGCGCCCGCGAAACGACGAAGCTCCTGGTAGAGGGGGTCTCGACCAAGAGCACTCTGTCCGCCAGGAGCTTCGTGTGTTTGCCCGCCCGTCTTCGATCGATCTGTCCAGCCGCAACCTGCGGTCTCTGACCGGACAACTGGCTGCCCGGCGGCAGGAGTCCGGTACGCGGCGGCGGCGCCTGCCGGCGGGCCGTCGGACTCTCAGGCCGAGCTGAGACCGTCGAGCAGGAGGTCCCCGAGCTCCGAGAACGCGTCGCCGGCGGACAGGCCGGTGGTCTCCAGAGGGGCGCCGGACTGGACGGCGTCGATGGCGACGGCCACGACCTGGGCGGCGAACGGCCCGTTGACGGAACGGAAGGCACCCGCCCGCACCCCCTCATCGATCAGCTCATGGACCCGGCGTGCGGCGGCGGCCGAGTTCTGGCGGTAGATCCGCGCCGTGGGCTCGTACCCGACCATGTCGTCGTAGAAGGCGTGGGAGTGCCGCCGCATGGCGGTACCCACGCCGGCGAGGTAGACCCGGATCCGCTGCTGGGGGTCCGGCTCGGCCTGGACAGCGCGTTCGATCCCGGCGGCCCGGGTCGACGACCCGGCGGCGCGCCGTCCGTCCCGACGGCCATGACCGGGAACAGGCGGCCCCGAGGACACTGCGTCCGCCTTTGTCTTGGGGGGCAAACCCCACCCCGAAGTGTGCGGTGTACCCCAGTGACCGGGCGTCAGCCGGTGCGAGACAGTGATCGCTATGACAACAGCAGGGGGACTGCCCCTGCCGCACCGAACCTTTCAACCGGCGAATCCGCTGGTCGGCGTGGTGTCTGCACATTTGATCGATCCGAAGGAATTTCCTTGAGCAGTTCCGTGGCCACGTCGCGATCCGCAGGTGTCTCCGGTCGCACACTCGCTGTTCTCGTCGCACTCGCCGTGGCCCTCGTTGCCGCGTTCTTTGTCGCCCCGGGCCGATTGGCGTCGAGCGGGACGGGCAGTGGTCTCGTCGATGAGCACCACCTCGGCAAGGCTTTCCGTGCGGCGTTCGTCGGGTATTGGAGTTCCGGCGACCGGGGTTTCTCCCCTGACCTGGAGAGCGTTGTCGACTACTGGTTCCGCTACCACGTGGCCAAGGCCGTGATCGCCGCGCTCTTGCTGACCGTGCTCGTGGCGCTCGGCGTCCTTCTCTGGAAGGCGTTCCTGAGGGCCGGTGGCCTCGGGGCGGGGCGGAGGGCCGCCCTCGCGGCGGGCGGCATCTTTGCCGCGATGCTCGGGCTGCTCTCGTCGGTGGTGGTGATGGCCAACATCCAGGGTGCGACAGCGCCGTTCGCGTCTCTGTTTCCGATGCTGGTGGTCCGCACAGCCGACGGAGAACTCGCCGACACGCTCGATCAGGTCCGGCAGCGACTGGCCGAGCCCCAGAGCGCGGGTGCCCGGACTCCGCCCGCCCTCACGGTGATGATCAGCGACTTCTCCCGGTACCACGTGGTGCTGGCCGTGCTGGCCGCGATCGCCGCGGTCGTCCTCATCGGCCTGAGCGTGCTGTTGTGGAAGAGGTTCGCGAGGACGGGGGCGGGGTCCGACAGACGAACGAGGCGTGTGGTGGGTTCGTTCGGCGTCCTCTCGGCGCTGTTGTCGCTGGCTCTGATCGTTGTCGCCGTGGCGAACACGACCAGCGCGGCAGACCCGGCACCGGCGCTTCTGTCCCTCTTCGAGGGCGGGTGGTGACGCACCCGGTGAGCGATCAACGCACGCTCGCGAGAACACCCGCGAGAACACCCGCGAGAACACCTACGGGAACATCAGCGAATCCCAGCGGACGCCATCCGGAGCGTCCAGGTGCCCGACGGTCCCCGGCGGCCCCTGACGGCGACGCTCCGGATCCCGCTCAGGCCGTGGTCTCCGGCGCGATCTCGGCGATCAGGCCCTCGACGCGCTTCTTGATCTCGTCGCGGATGGGGCGTACGGCTTCGACGCCCTGCCCGGCCGGGTCGTCCAGTGTCCAGTCGAGGTAGCGCTTGCCGGGGAAGACGGGGCAGGTGTCCCCGCAGCCCATGGTGACGCAGACGTCGGATTCCCTGACGGCATCGACGGTGAGGATCTTCGGCGCCTCGGCGGAGATGTCGATGCCGACCTCCGCCATCGCCTCGACCGCGGCCGGGTTGACCGCGTCGCCGGGGTTCGACCCGGCGGAGCGGACCTCGACGCGGTCCCCGGCCAGGTGGATCAGCCAGGCGGCGGCCATCTGGGAACGGCCGGCGTTGTGGACACAGACGAACAGCACAGAAGGCTTGACGGACATCAGACGGTCTCTCTTGTCTCGCGAAACTCGCGACTGGGATCAGGCGGGGGGTGACATCAGTTTCCGGTGGCGTCAGCCGCCACTGATGTGAGAATATCAGTCCATGCTGACTTCAGTCGACGCTGATCTGATCCGGGTTCTGGCGGACCCGCTCAGGTTGCGGATCGTGACCCTGCTCGCCCACGAGACGCTCTGCACGACGCATCTGGTCGAGGAGACCGGTGCCAAGCAGACCAACCTCTCCAACCACCTGCGCGTACTGCGCGAGGCCGGGGTGGTGGACACCGAACCGTGCGGACGCTTCATCTACTACAAGCTGCGCCCCGAGGTGCTGGAAGCCCTGGCCGGATCGTTCACCGGTCTCGCCGCCACCGCGCGCGCCACCCGGACCGCCGACAGGAAGAGGCCGTGCCCGTGACCAGCACCGAACCCACCGGCACCCCACCGACCGGCACCCCACCGACCGGCACCGAACCGATCACTACCGAACCGATCACCGCCGCGTCCGCCGGATCCGGCGCGGACACGGTCGTCGCCAAGCTCTCGACACTCGACCGCTTCCTGGCCGTGTGGATCCTCATCGCCATGGCGCTCGGCCTGGGCCTGGGACGCATGATCCCCGGGCTCAACGACGCCCTTGCCAAGGTCGAGATCGGCGGCATCTCGCTGCCGATCGCCGTCGGCCTGCTGATCATGATGTATCCGGTCCTGGCCAAGGTCCGCTACGACCGGCTCGACTCGGTCGCCGGCGACCGCAGGCTGCTGGCGTCCTCGCTGGTCATCAACTGGATCGTCGGCCCGGCCGTGATGTTCGCGCTGGCCTGGATCTTCCTGCCCGACCTGCCCGAGTACCGCACCGGTCTGATCATCGTCGGGCTCGCCCGCTGCATCGCCATGGTCATCATCTGGAACGACCTCGCCTGCGGCGACCGCGAGGCCGCCGCCGTACTCGTCGCCCTCAATTCCGTCTTCCAGGTCATCGCGTTCGGCGTGCTCGGCTGGTTCTACCTCGACCTGCTGCCCCGGTGGCTGGGCCTGGGCGACGGACAGGGCCTGGACGTTCCCGTCTGGCACATCGCCCTGAACGTGATCGTCTTCCTCGGCGTCCCCCTGCTGGCCGGCTTCCTCACGCGCCGTATCGGCGAGAAGAACATGGGCCGCGACAGGTACGAGGCGAAGTTCCTGCCCAGGATCGGCCCTTGGGCGCTGTACGGGCTGCTGTTCACGATCGTCATCCTCTTCGCGCTCCAGGGGAAGACGATCACTTCGCGGCCGCTGGACGTCGCCCGCATCGCCCTGCCGCTCCTCGTGTACTTCGCGATCATGTTCTTCGGCACCTTCCTCCTGGGCAAGGGCCTCGGACTGGCCTACGACCGAACCGCCACACTGGCGTTCACCGCGGCGGGCAACAACTTCGAGCTGGCCATCGCGGTCGCCATCGCCACCTTCGGCGTCACCAGCGGCCAGGCTCTCTCCGGCGTCGTCGGCCCGCTCATCGAAGTCCCCGTACTGATCGCCCTCGTCTACGTAGCCCTCGCCTGGCGCAAGAAGTTCCAGGCGAACGCGCTCGTCACCACCGGGGTACGAGGGAGTGACGAGCAGGTGACTGGATGCGCCGAGAGCCGTGGTTCTGTTCATGATCCTCGGCGCCGCGTGTGACCCCTGGGACAGCAGTGGGCACGTAACGCCGAATTATCCGGCCAGATCTCGCCTCTCACGAACGGGACCGGCGTCCGCGACCGCCACCGCCACCGCCCGCACCGGGTCTCATTTCAGCAGGAGCGAGCGGAGATGGGCCGACACATCGCTCAAGGTTCCGCCCTCCCGGATGATGCTCCGTTGCCGGTCGGCCCAGGAGCCGCTCCTGCGGGTCTCCGCCAGCATGTCGTTGACCAGGGCGAGGTCTCCCGCCTCGGACAGCGCGGGAGCGACATGTCTCAGCAGCCGGTCCACCAGGGTCCAAACGGGCAGTGGGAGCCCGGAGTCCAGGTCCAGGGCGTCGCCTTCCAGACCGTACCGGGCGGCCTGCCAGTGGGCCGCTGCCAGGAGCTGGTCGGAGACCGGGGCGGGTTGTGCGTCGCGTTCCACCGCCCGCAGGCAGGTGGTGACCAGTGCGCGGGTCAGTCCCGTCAGCAGTGTCACGGTGTCGCTGGTGGGGCAGACATCCATGACCCGTACCTCGATGGTGGGCACGAACTCGGAGGGGCGGGCGAACCAGTACGCCATTTTCCGGTCGAGGATCACCCCCGAGGCGACCAGCCTGTCGAGCAGAGCGTTGTACTGCGCGGCGTCGGTGAACAGCGGAGCCGGACCGGCCACCGGCAGGTACGACCACC
Organism: Streptomyces sp. NBC_01429; assembly: GCF_036231945.1. Classification (NCBI taxonomy): domain Bacteria; kingdom Bacillati; phylum Actinomycetota; class Actinomycetes; order Kitasatosporales; family Streptomycetaceae; genus Streptomyces; species Streptomyces sp. NBC_01429. The sequence goes on from NZ_CP109599.1 coordinate 7,974,358, forward strand.
ACATGGACCGGAAGCTCGCGTATCCGGTGTCCTCTCCCAGCGAGAAGGGGGAGTTGGCGGCGAGTGCCTGCAGTGTGGGCAGCCAGGGCCGAAGGTGGTTGCCGACCCGGACGGCGTGCTCCCGATCGGGCATGCCGACGTGAACGTGCAGGCCGCAGGGCATATGGCCGAACACATACGCGCCGTACTTCTTGTGGACCGCGCGATAGCGGGAGCCGCTGGTCGGCGGCATGTACGGGCCGGCGACCAGTTCCGTACCGCACGGAAGCACCGCACAGCCCGCCGTCTGGGCGGCCGCCGCGGCCGCGGCGCGCAGGGCGCGCACATCATCGGCCAGCAGGGACAGTTCACGGTGCGGCTCCGTCACGGTCTCGACCACCGCCGTGGATGTCTCCGGGTGCAGGCGTTCGGCAGGTCCGACGGAAGCCGCGGCCGCGATCACCTCCTCGGAGGCGGACACGGCCGACCCGCTGTCCGGGTCGACCAGGAAGAATTCCTCCTCAACACCGACCGTCAGCGGTTGCGTCATGCGGCCCCTTCCCGGACATCGGAGCCTTGATTATGGGTACGGCCGGAGTCCACCGCTTGACCGTTCATCCATAACCGGCCACCAGGGAGTGCGCCGGTGAAAATCCCGAACTGAACCTGTGAGAAGGGGAGTTGGAGAGGATCGAAGCCCTTCGCCAGCCGCGTCAACTGGTGGGCGGCCGCGCTGATGTCCGACAGGCTCACCGAACGGGTGGATCAGTGGCCAACGGGTGGATCAGTGGCTGATGACGACCTTGCCGAAGCGTGCCCCCTTCTCCAAGTAGGAGAACGCGTCCGGTGTCTCCTTGAACGGGAAGACGCGGTCGATGACGGGCCGTAGCCGGATCTGGCTGATGGCCCGGTTCATCTGCTCGAAGTCGCTCCGGCTGCCGACGGTGATCGTCCTGAGCGTCGCGCCGCGTTGGAAGAACCGCGTCAGGTCCATGCCGCCGCCCGACGCGAGATTGCCGACGAGGGAGATCCGGCCGCCGTGGGCGACGGCGGCGATCGACTGGGAGATCGTTCCGGCGCCGCCGATCTCGACGACGAGATCGGTGGCACGACCCGGAGGCGGCGAGCCGCGAGATCGCGGCGCATCTGGGCCGCAACCGTGACGTACGGCTCGCGGCCCTGGCCCGGCACCCGCTCTGACGGGCCGTCGGCCGCCGCCCTCGCTCTTTCCCGGGAGCTGTGTCCGTCGCGGCTCCCGCCCACTCCCCTTTTCTCCCGTCCCCGCCCACTCGCCTTTCTCCTGCCCCCGCCCACTCCCCTTTCTCCCGCCCCCGCCCCGGTAGATCCCCGGGCTGTTGACGAGGCCGGAGAGGGCGATCTTCGGCGGGTAGTGCACCAGCAGATGCACATGGTCGCCCTCGCCGTTGAACTCGATCAGGTCCGCTCCGAAGTCCTCGCAGACGTTCCGCATGATGTCCTCGCACCTGGTCAGCATCTCGTCGTTGAAGACCTCACGCCGGTACTTCGTTACAAAAACCAAGTGGGCGTGGAGGTTGTGGACAACGTGACGACCCCGGCGAAGCCGCCGGAACCGCGCAGGTCCGGCGCGATCACGGTGAAGCCCCGTGCGGCGGGCAACGGCAGCAGCGCGCGCCACTCGACCCAGCTGAACGGCCAGCCGTGGAGGAGGACCACCACCGGGCCGGTTCCGCCGGTCACGTAGTGCAGCGCAGACCGTCACGGCCCTGTCGGACACTCTGTCCGCGCAGCACCGGGACGACTGAAAGGCGCGCCCGGATCCGTTCCGACAGCTCTCGAAAATGACAGAATCACTACGGGTGTCAAATTCATCCGCACTCCACATAAGAAGAATTCCAGCACATTTCGTCGAAGTTAATTACATATTCACTCCCGGCGTGTACCGGCGTATTTCGATACGCGCGCGGTCGGTCTCGTGAATTCACCGTCCCGTACGGGTGATAACTGCCGGACGCTCTAGCTGGCGACGCTCCTCGGGTGCCATAAAGGAGAGGGGAATTTCCCCACCCAAGGAAATGAGTGAATGATGCACAAAATGCGCAGTCACGTCAGGGCCATCACCGTTCTTGCCGTCCTCGCGGTAGCCGGCACCGGAGTCGCGGTGGCTGCCAACCCGGCGGCACCGCAGGCGGCCCCGGCCGCGACGTACTACCCGGGCACGGTCGGGTCGAAGGTCGCGCCCATCCGCTACGACGCGGCGATCCGCGATGACAACGAATGGGGCGCCATCTACGAAGGGGAGACGGTTCTCCTTGAGTGCTATGTGCTGAACAGGGACGAGAACCGCCGGTGGTACCGGATTCCCGTACAGAACAAGTACGTCTCGTCCGAGCTCGTCAGCGCGAGAAACGTACCCCTTTGCGCGCGCTGACGGCCGTACAGGACTGCTGAGGCGCCTCGGTCACCGCCGTTAGCGGCGGTGACCCCTGCCCGCGCCCGCGCCGGATCGTTTTCCCCGAGCTCGTTGATTCGGCGCAGCGTGTATATGCCCAGCAGCCCCGGTCAGCGGTAGGAGTAATGGAAGCCGGCGATGTCCCGGGTGGTCGGTTCGGTGACTCTCCAGGGATCCATCACCGTATTGTCGCCGTCCAGCGCCGGGTTCTCGTTCCGGTGGGCGGGATGCCAGGTCCACCAGAGCCGGTCGACGTTGGCGTGGTGCATGTAGAACAGCGGGTCGGCCGCCGCGGTGCTCAGATGCGACATGGTGGCGCCCACCCACACGTGCACGTCGTCGTGCACGGATTCCAGCCCGTCGACAAAGGTGTTGAAGTCGCCGGCCCGCATCACCCCGTCGATCCGGGCGGTGATCTGCCGCAGCGCCTGCTGGTCGCCGGGCGACCGGGTGACCTGGATCATGCCGCCCATCGGGCCGGGCGCGACGACCGTGGGCAGGACGCCGGTCATCCAGTCCGGAATCCGCGGATCGGTCGTCCAGTCCCAGTACGGGATGGTCACCTCGGAGTGGATACGGCGCAGGGCCGTCTCCACCTGATCCACGAAGACCCGGTGCCACGGCAGGAACCGCTGCGCGCCGAGATCCATGGGCGCCGGTGTCATGCGGTGCTGATCGTGACCCATGTCGGCGTGGATCGCGACGAACTCCCCGAACAGGCCGGACTGGTTGATCACGTCGAACGCGCCGATCAGCCGGGACCGCTCGGTCTCGGTGAGGTCCTTCTCGTTCTTGCGGACCTTCCGCGGGGGCGTCGTCCGGCGCATGGCCGCCAGATCGGCGAACGTCATCGCCCCCGTACCGTGATGCGGCGAGGTGGGGTGCGCGAGCAGTTCGGGATGGACGAGGGCGGCGAGTTGTCGCTCGGTCATCTGAGTCACAGCGGGATCCCGACTCCTCGTGGTCTGGCCTGATCTGGCCCGGTCCGGCGGAAGGTGGTCCAGTTCCACTTCCAGCAGGATCGCTCCTCCTCGGGGCGCACGCATGTCGAACGAGCGGCACGGCAGGTGTTCCCGTACGCTCCCCACCCCGCGTGGCCGCGCGGCGGGCGCGGGCAGCCCGGTCCCCTTCATGGTCGGGACCGGTGCGCCCGCTCCCGTACGACATCCGCCGCGGCCTTGTCCTGCCGGAGCCCCAGAAAGCGCGGATGGCGCAGCATTCCGTCGCGCGTCCATTCGGTGAAGCCGATCTCCGCGACGAGGACGGGCTCGACCCAGTGGGCGCCCGGTACCTCTACCGGTGTGCTGAAGGGCGAGGCGGAGACCTCGATCGTGTCCATCCCGGCGCGGAGCAGGGGCAGGGTCGTGCGGTCGAATCCGGTGCCGACCTTGCCCGCGTAGACGAGGCGGCCGTTGTCGTAGTGGCCGACGAGCAGCGCGCCGAACCCGGTGCGTGCTCCGGCGGGTTCCGTGAAGCCGCCGATCACCAGTTCCTGACCGCTCGCGCAGGTGAGTTTGAGCCAGTCCGGGGAACGGCGGCGCAGGTAGCGACTGTCGGCCCGTTTGGCGATGAGTCCCTCCCAGCCGTGGGCGCATGCCTCGTCGAGCCGCCGCTGCCCGCCCTCGTTGCGGTGGGGCGTGAAGCGCACGGGCGGACGGAAGTCGAGTGCGCGTCGCAGCAGGGACTTACGGGTGCGCAGCGGAAGCCGGGTCAGGTCGACCCCGTCCAGCCGGAGCAGATCGAAGACGTAGTAGGTGACGGCGACCCCGCTGGCCCGGGCACGGTGCGGGTCGGTGAGCTGCATGCGCCGTTGGAGGCGGGCGAAGTCGGTTCGGCCGCCGGTGAAGGCGACGATCTCGCCGTCCACGGTGAATCCGCCGCTCGGCTGCCCGGCGAGCGCCTCGGCGATCTCCGGGAAGCTCCCGTGGACGGTACGGCCGGTACGGGAGAACAGGCGGACGCGGTCCCCGTCCAGAGTGGCCAGTGCCCGCATCCCGTCGAGCTTGCGCTCGAAGAGCCAGCCGGAGCCGAAGTCGCGCCGGTCGCTGAGGACGGCGAGCATGGGGTCGGCCGCCGACTCGACCGCGTGCGGCGCCGAGGTCAGCAGCCGCTGCTGGGCCTCCGGCAGGGACCGGAGGAGATCACTCATTCCGTGTCCTCCCGTACGAGGGTCAGCCGACGCAGCCCGGAACCGAGGGGACGCTGCCTGTGCCGTTGTTGAGGGTCGTGTTGCCCTTGAGCGTGAGACTGCCGGTGGCGGCGACCTTGGCGATGCGAAAGGCAGCTGTGCCGGGGGCTGTTGAGCGGGTGATCGTGTCGGTGTCGCCGGTCAGGGTGACGGCGGCGGTGATGACCGGCAGGGCGTTCGGGCCGTCGCCGTCGCCGTCACTGCTGTGCGGTGTGGTGATGGTGTACGTGCAGTTGCTCGCGAGGACGACGTTTCCGCCACCGGCGGTGTTGGCGGCGTCGATGGCGGCGACGAGCGCCGTCTCCGTGCACGCGACCGCGGCCTGCGCCGTGGTGGGTGCCAGTGCGGCTACGGCCGCCGTCAGGGCGAGACTTCCGGCCAGGACCGGGACGGTGCGGGTGTGCCGCATGTCAGGCTGTCGCGCACGCGGTGACGGCCGCGGCGGTGGCGGCCGCTGCCGTGGTCGTGGCCGCGACGGTGGCGTTGGCGGAAGTGACCGCCGCCGCCGTGGCGGCCGTGGCGGTGGCGGCCGCTTCGGCCAGGGCGGCGGGAGGGTCGCCGGCGGCGATGGCCGCGGCGACCGCCTTGGCCGCTGCCGCCGAGGTCGCCGCGTCGGTTTGGGCCGCGTCCGCGGCTGCCGCCGCGTTGGCGACGGCGGCCGCGGCGGCGGTGGTGGAGGCCGCGCAGGCAACGGGGTCGGGTACGGCACGGTCCGCCGTCACCGCACGCGGCGGGGTGAAGGCGGGGGCGGCCTGGGCCACGGGGGCGCCGCAGGCGATGAGCGCGCCGGTGGCGAGGGAGGCGACGGTGAGACGGTGCAGGTTCATGGAGGGGGATCCTGTTCGAAGAGAAGGGGCGGGCCCGGAGGTTCCGGCACACGGGTCCGGACCGCCGGGACCCGCAGGTGCGGGAACCGGAGCGGCTCTCCTTCGAAGAAGAACACCCGGCGCCCCCGGTGTCTCTTCGGCGGCCCGCTGCTCCGACGGCCACGAGACACTCCGAAGCCGCCGCTCCTGCCGTACGGAAACACCTGGTCAAGGAGGGGTTGGTGGCTGTGCACCCGCCGTTCGGCCGCCCGCTCATCGGCCTATCCCGGTCTCCTCGTACGAGTGGGCGCAGGGCGTGGGGCGTCCGGGCCGGAAGGGGGCGCGGTGGCCCGGATTGATGGATTGGTGCCGTCCCTCGCTGGGCAGTGAGCACGGGGACAGGCATGTCATGTGCACGACATCTCTCCGATAAGGAGGTCGACCATGAACGTCCGCAAGTTGACCACCGGGCTCGCTGCCGCGCTGGCCGTGACCTTTTCCCTGCTGAGTGGCCAGGCCGCGGCCGCTCCCTCCGTGAATGCGGACAGCGCCGTGGCCGCCCGTGTCGTCACCTACGACGCCAGCGGCTCCGCGGAGTTCAGGTCCGCGGTCGACCGGGGCGCGGCGATATGGAACGAGAGTGTCGGCGCGGTCGAACTGCGGCCGGTCACGACCGGGCAGCGCGCCAACATACGGGTCCTGGCGGACAACGGCTGGCCCCGTGCCCTCACCACATCGCTGGGCAACGGAACCGTGTACATCGGCCGGCAGGCGGTGGACGAGGGGCACAACACGATCCGCATCTCGGCCCACGAGCTGGGCCATATCCTGGGCCTGCCCGACCGCAAGCCAGGGCCCTGTTCGAGCCTGATGTCCGGCGCCAGCGCGGGAACCACGTGCACGAACGCCTACCCGAACGCGGCCGAGAAGGCCGAGGTCGAGAGGTACTTCGGTGGCGCGCTCACGCGGGCGGCCGGAGCGCGGACGGCCGGAGCGGTGCCGATCGGCGCCGTGATCGTGGACTGACGGGCGCCGCCGCCGGTGTCACCGGCGGCGCCGCGCCGGGCCGCCGCTGTCCGGCGGCGGCCCGGTCACCCGCCGGAACGCGTCCGGCAGGTAACCCGCTTCCCGGTCAGGCCGGACCGGCGGTGAGCCGCCGTCGGCCGATGAGGACCGTCAGGGGTTCTCGATGGTGATGAAGGGGTCCCACTGGAAGTACCCCTGCAATTGCCGATGGCGGTCCAGGATCTGGAAATAGAAGTGGTACACGACCATGCCGGCCTTTTTGACGGTCGTCCGCCAGTAATGATCCTCGTAATTCTGCGTCACGAATTCCGGCCTGCCCTCGGCCCCCTCCTTCGGCATCGGAAAGATGCCGTCGATCACTTCGATCTCGGGCGTCCTGATGAGCTGGTGGTCGCTGTCGCCGCTCACGTACTTGTACAGCAACGCCTTGTAGTCGCTGCTGAGCGACAGTGTCGTCTCCCGCCACCTGATGCTGTCCCCGGGTTCGGCCCGGAGGTTCAGCTCGGCGCCCGACGCGCCGATGATGTGATCGTGGCGCGTCGTCATGTAGATCAGGCTGTGGTCGACCTGCGTCGGCGCGTCGGGGTTCCTCGACGCGTGGGGATTCCGCTCGACGATCGTGGCCGCGTCGAACGCGATCAGTACGTTGAGATCAGCCATGTCCTGCCTCCTCGGAATACGGGATCTCCCTGACAGGGATTTCCTGAAGTGCCGCCTGCGCACGCCCCTTTCAGGCGGTCGCGGGCCTCGGCACCTTGTGCGCCATCGCTCGGGGGTGGTCGTGCCGGCCGGCGCGCACGGGTGGCGGAGCCGGCCCGTGGAGTGTCGGTCATAGCTGACGATCGTAGATACGAAGAAACGATTTCCCGGTTCAACCGCTGAGTAAAGTCCTAAAAACACCGATCGCGCTGGTTGACGAAATTTCCTCTTGCTCGGCTTTTTCTCGTGAGGGCCGAAGTTTCCTCAGAGGCGGAAGAGGAAGGGGAATGAATGCGGGGCGATGATTCGCTCGCGGAACGCGGAATTCCTGGGGCCTCGATGGTGGAGGGTCCCGCCGGAGACACGGCACATCCGGCCGTCCTCGCCCCGAAGTCTGTCGCCGTACCCCTCTTGTGAGCCCCCGGCTTACGTGTGTACGGTTACGACCGTAAGTGAACGGGCGAAGCCTTGAGGGGTATGCCATGCCCGCCGGTACCGCCACCATCCGCGCCACCGAGATCGTCCTGCCCGGCACGGTCGAGCCGGACGGACTGGAGGTCAGAACCCCGTGATCTTCCGGCGCCCGCCCCGGGCCAGGTTGTCCTGCGGATCGAGGCGACCGGGGTCGCGTTCGCCGAGTCCCGCACCGTCCTCGGCAAGGTCGTCCTCGTCCCCGGAACGTGACGAAGTGACCTTCGCCGACGGCGCGTCCCCGCGTCCGTGCGCTCCGGATACGTCACGGCCCACTCCAGGGCGCGCATTCCGCCCATGGAGCCCGCCGACACCAGTGCCCAGCGCTCGACGCCCAGTTCATCGGCCGGACCGGCCTCCACGGCGACCTGGTCGCGCTGGGTCAGGAACGGGAAGTCCGCGCCCCAGCCCCGCCCGTCGGGGCGGGGCGAGGACGGTCCGGTGCTGCCCTGGCAGCCGCCGAGCACGTTCGGTGCGACGACGAACCAGCGGTCCGTGTCCAGGGCCCGCCCGGCTCCGATGAGCGCGTCCCACCAGCCGGGGCGGGGTGGCCGGGTTCGGCCGGGCCGGCGGCATGGCTGTCACCGGTGAGCGCGGGCAGCACCAGCACGGCGTTGGAGCCGTCCGGGCGCCGGCCGTCCCCAGGTCTCGAACGCCAGCCGCACAGAGGGCAGTTCACCGCCCGCCTCCAGGGGAAGCGGCTTCCCCCTGACATACCACCGGCGGCGCCCGGGCGGATCTCCCTCCCGCCAGGCCCCGGAGGCCGGCGGGACCGGCCGCCGTCCCCACAAGGTCGATCGCGGTCATGACACACCCCTCTCACGGACCCGGTCGGTCATGCCGAAACGGGCCCGTACACAAAGATCAATGGATGCCCTGAAACCTACGTGACCAGGGGAAACGATGGGTAGACCGTGGAGTAAAGCCTGTGCCGGAGATCGCGGGGCCTGTGCCGGAGACCGGACACCCACCACGGCGACACGGGGCATCGCACGCCGGCGCGCCGGGCTGTCCCACCGGTCGGGACGAATGGTGGACGCACCGATCGCGGGTGTGCTTTGATCCGGCCGTGAAGACCACTGGACCGGCACACACGGTGCTGCTCGACCTGTTCTGGGTGAGCCGCCGCGCCGACCGGTTCGACCAGGTCTGTTGCTGATCGCCGTCCAGCGGTCCGCGACATCGGCCTCCCTCCTCTCCCGACTCGCTCCCGGCGCACCTCTCCACGGCCACCAGCCGCCCCCGTAGGACCTTCGTGTCGCCGCGGCCGGTCCGCCGCTGCCGCGAAGGAACTCCAACCTCCTCGGCGACGGTCTGCGCGAGGCCACCGACGCGCGTCTGCGGGTCCGCGAGCCACGGGAGGCGACGGCATGAGTCAGCTGGCGATCGCCGACCTGAGCGTGCGGATCGGGGGCACCGCCGTGGTCGAGGACATCGCCCTGGAGATGGCCCCCGGTGAACGGCTCGCGCTGATCGGCGAGTCCGGCCCGGGGAGGTCGCTCACCGCCCTCGCCGTCATGGGACTGCTCCCGGACGGCGCCGAGGCCACCGGCAGCGCGTCGGCCTGGCCATGGCCCTCGCCACCCGCCCGGCGCTGCTCATCGCCGACGAACCCACCACCGCCCTCGACGTCACCGTTCAGGCCGACCTGCTCCGGCTGCTGGACGACCTCGTGCAGCGGCACGGCACCTCGCTGCTGTTCATCAGCCACGACCTCGCCGTCGTCACCCAGCTGTGCCCCCGGGCCGCCGTGCTCAAGGACGGACGGCTCGCGGAGCAGGGCACCACCGCCGCCGTCGTACACACTCCACAACACTCCTACACACAACGGCTCGTGACAGCCGCCCGGGCGACGGGCTGGGACACTCCGGAGGCCGTCCGATGACATCGCTGCTCAGAGCGACCGGCCTCAGCAGCAGCTTCCGGCTACCGCGCACCTCGCTGCTCGCCCCGGCCGTCCACCGCCACGCCGTACGGGATATGTCGCTGGAGCTGAGGGAGGGCCGCAGCCTCGGCGTCGTGGGGGAGTCCGGCTCCGGGAAGTCGACGCTCGCCCGGCTCCTGCTCGCCCTGGACCGACCCGGTTCCGGCACGGTGCGCTACCGGAACCGTGACGTACGACCGGGTGCGCCGCGCGGGCCGGCCTGGTTCCGGCGCGAGGTCCGGATCGTGCTCCAGGACCCGATGGGCTCCCTCGGCCCGCGCGCCACCGTCCGCGACATCGTCGCCGAGCCGCTGGAGTGCCTGCGGCTGCCCGGCGACCACGACGACCGGGTGGACGAACTGCCGCGCGCCGTCGGCCTGGACCCGTCCGTACGCGGCCGGTTTCACAAGAGCACGGAAGGACCGCTTCGTGACCGGCTGGTGGGCGGGCGCCTCGGACAGGCCCAGCGAGCCGCGGCGGTGATCACCTCGTACGCCCCGGTCCCGGCGAGGCGATGGCCGTCCTCGAACGGCTCATGGGCATGGATCTACAGCCGTACGGCCTTCGCCGGACGCGTGCTCATCGGCCCGCCTCGCGCACCGGGGCGGGCAGCTGTGGTGCGGCCGCGTCGTGCGGCCGCCAGCCCAGCTCGGGCGCGATCAGATGCCGTACGTCGTGAAGGATCTGCTCGTACTCCTCACGGTGGAACTCGTACGGAAGCTCCAGGCGCAGTTCCGCGGACGCGGCGACGACGGGATCCGCGGCCAGCCGCTCCAGGATCTGTTCGGCGGTCCCCACCACGTCCGGGGCGAACAGGGTCCGTTTCGGCCCCTTCGGCGCCAGGGTGCGTGCGTGCCGACCCGCCGCGTACTCCCGGTAGCGGGCGCGGGTGGCCGCGTCGGCGCTGTCGAACGGCACGATCACGCGCCCCAGCGCGACTCGCGTCGCTCGGCCGCCGGGGAGGGTGCGGCGGTACTCGGTGAGCAGGTTCAGCTGGGCCGTGGTGAAGTCGTCGGTGTCCTCGCCGGTGACGATATTGCCGGACAGCAGATTGAGGCCGTTCGCGGCGGCCCAGCGGGTCGAGCGCAGGCTTCCTCCGCCGTACCAGATCCGGTCCACCAGTCCGGGGCTGTGCGGTTGCAGACGCGGTCGCTGGGTGTTGCCCGGCGACTGGATCACCGTGCCGGGGCCGCCGAGGTACGCGCCGCGCAGGTTGTCGACGACCCGGGCGACCCTGCCGTAGGACAGGTCGAAGGAGCGCCAGTCACCGTCGTACACGAGATCGCCGAGCAGTTCGGCGTGCGGCAGGCCCGTGCTGAAGCCGACCTGGAGCCTGCCGCGGGACAGGACGTCGGCCAGCGACAGGTCCTCGGCCAGCCGGAACGGGCTCTCGTAGCCGATCGGGATGACCGCGGTGCCCAGCTCGATCCGCTCGGTCCGCTGACCGGCCGCGGCGAGGAACACCGCGGCCGAGCCGACACCGTGTTCGAGATGGCGCTGCCGGATCCAGGCGCCGTCGAAGCCGAGCCGTTCGCCGTACTCGAACAGCCGCAGGGTCTCCTCCAAGCCGGTGTACGGGTCGGCGTCGGCGAAGTTGCCCGGGGTGAGAAAGGCCAGCGAGGTGATCCCGGGGGCGCTCATGTCGCGTTCGTCCTCATGTCGTTCTCCTGCCGTCGTCATGCCTTCGCCGTCCTGCCGGGGATCGCCGCGAGCAGTTCGCGGGTGTAGTCGTGGCGGGGGCGGGTGAAGAGGTCCTCGGGGGCGCCCGTCTCGACGATGCGGCCGGCCCGCATGACGGCCACCCGGTGCGCGATCTGGCGTACGACGGCCAGGTCGTGCGAGATGAAGAGGTACGCCACCCCGGTGTCGGCCTGTAGCTCGCCGAGCAGTTGGAGGACCTGGGCCTGGACGGAGACGTCGAGCGCGGACACCGGTTCGTCGCACACCACCAGGTCGGGAGAGAGCGCGAGGGCCCGCGCGATCGCCACGCGCTGGCGCTGCCCGCCCGACAGCTCGGCCGGCCGGCGGTCCAGCAGCGAGACGGGAAGCGCCACCCGGTCCAGCAGGTCGCGGGCCCGCGACAGCCGGGAGGCCCGGTCGCCGACCCTGAACACACGCAGCGGTTCGGTGATCACCTCGCCGATGGAGAACCTCGGATCGAGCGAGGCGTACGGGTTCTGGTAGACGAGCTGGGCCCGTCGGCGCAGCTGCCTGGCCCGGGCGCCCCGGGCGGTCGTGACATCGGCGCCGTCGAACAGGAGGCGTCCGGCGGTCGGGTCGGTCAGGCGGAGCACCAGGCGGGCGGTGGTGGACTTCCCCGAGCCGGACTCCCCGACCAGAGCCAGGGTCTGACCGCGGTGGAGGGTGAAGCTGACGTCGTCGACCGCGCGCACCGACCGGGACCCGCCGCCCGCGCGGGGCAGCCGGAACTCCTTGACCGCGCCCCGGACCTCGACCAGCGGCACCGTCCCGGTGTCCGTCGGCGCGGAGACCGGGGTACGGGACCGGGCGGTGGCCAGGCTCGGCGCACTGGCCAGCAGCTTTCTGGTGTACTCGTGCTGGGGGTCGGCGAGGACGTCGCGGGTCGCACCGGCCTCGACGACCCGCCCCCGCGACATGACGACGAGGCGCTGCGCCCGGTCGGCGGCCACTCCGAGATCGTGGGTCACCAGCAGAATCCCGGTGCCCAACTCCCGCGTGAGGCTCTGTAGATGGTCGAGGATGACCCGTTGCACGGTGACGTCGAGCGCGCTGGTCGGCTCGTCGGCGATGATCAGCTTCGGTTTCGCCGCGATGGCGATGGCGATCAGGGCCCGTTGCCGCATTCCGCCGGACAGTTCGTGCGGGTACTGCCGCGCGCGGACGGCCGCGTCGGGCAGGCCCGCCCGGTCCAGGACGGCGATCGCGTCCAGGGGCGCGGAGCGGCGGGTCGCCAGCCCGTGGATGCGCAGGACCTCGGCGACCTGCTCGCCGATGCGCTTGACCGGGTTGAGCGACACCGACGGGTCCTGGGGCACCAGGCCGATCCGCGCCCCGCGCACGGTGCGCAGCTCCGCCTCCGTCAGCCGGGTCAGGTCGTGCCGGCCGAAGCGGATCGTGCCGGAGTCGATGCTGCCGTTCGGCGCCAGGAGCCGGGTGATCGCATGGGCCGTGGTGCTCTTGCCGGATCCGGACTCGCCCACCACCGCGGTCACTTCGCCCGGCCGCACATCGAGGTCGACTCCCCGCACGGCCCGCACCCGGCCGCCCCGGGTGCGGTACGAGACCGACAGGCCGCGTATCTCCAGCGCGTCTCCCTGCCCGGGGTCCGGGGCGGTGTCCGCGTCGATGTCCGGGGCGGTGTCCGGTGTGGTCCTCACGTTCTCACCCGTTCCGAGGTCGTTCGTCACATGACCGGTCATCGCTGCCTGGACCATTCGCCGTCCAGCGCCCGCGCGACGCGGTTGGTGGCCAGTACCGTCGCGGCGATCGCCAGCCCGGGCAGCGCGGTGAGCCACCAGGCGTTGGCCAGGTAGTTGCGGCCGTCGGAGATCAGCGTTCCCCACTCGGGGGCCGGTGGCGGGGCTCCGTAGCCGAGGAAGCTCAGCGCCGACACGGCCAGGATCGAGGAGCCGAAATCGAGGGTGGCCAGCACGATCACCGGGCCGGCGGCGTTGGGCAGCACATGCCGGCCCAGCACGGAGTACCAGCGGGCCCCGCACGAACGGGACGCCTCGACGAAGACCGCCTGCCGTACCCGTAGCACCTCCGCCCGTGTCACGCGGGCGAACCCGGCGACGCTGGCGACCCCGACCGCGACCGCCACCTTCACCGTCCCGTATCCCAGCGCGGTGACCAGGGCCAGGGACAGGAACAGCGCCGGGATCGACAGCAGTACGTCGACGAAGCGCATCAGCACGTCGTCGACCCAGCGGCCGACGAACCCGGCGACCAGACCGAGCAGGCTGCCGACCACGAAGGCGACCGCCACCGCGATCAGTGTCGCCTTCAGCGACAGTTGGGCCCCGTGGACCACGCGGGAGAACACGTCACGCCCCAGCTCGTCCGTACCGAACCAGTGCGCGCCGCTCGGGCCCCGGAAGTTCCGCGCCGGCACCCCCTTCAGCGGATCCCGCGAGGTGAACAGCTCCGGCCAGAACGAGGCCAGCACCACCAGGACGACGACGAGGACCGACAGCAGCAGGCCAGGCCGGCGCAGCAGGAACCGCAGGACCCGTCGCACGTCGACGCGTCCCCCCGACGCGGGCGCGGTTCCCGGATCGGCCGGCCGTGCGAGGCCGCGCGCGGCGTCGGTGGTGTCATGGGCGAGATCCTGGCTCATGCGAGACCCGCCTTCCGGCCCGGGGCAACCACGATCCGCGGATCGAGCAGCGGATAGACGAGATCGACGATCAGGTTCGTCAGCACGAAGATCAGCGCCCCGAACACCACCACCCCCTGGACCAGCGGAATGTCCTGTGCCGTCACAGCTGCCGCCGTCACCCGGCCGAGGCCGTCCCGCGCGAACACCGTCTCGACGACCACCGAACCGGCGATCAGCTGCCCGACCAGCAGGCCCACCACCGTCAGCGCCGGCAGCGACGCGTTGCGCAGCGCGTGCCGCAGATGGATCCGCCACCGGCCGGCGCCCTTGGCCCGGGCGGTCTCCACATAGGCCTGGTCCAGCGCGGTCAGCAGGCTCTTGGCCAGCACCTGCGCGACCTGCGCGCCGGTCGGGATCGCCAGCGTCACGGCGGGCAGGATCAGCCCCCGCGCCCCGTCGTTGCCGAAGGCCGGGAACCAGCGCAACCGGAAGGAGAACGCCTCCACGAGCAGCAGCCCCACCCAGAACGTGGGCACCGACACCCCCAGCGGCGGCAGCGACAGCAGCAGCTGCCGCAGCGACCGCTGAGTGGTGTACGTCGCCAGCACCGCCAGACCGCCGCCGAGGACCACCGCGAGCAGCAGCGCGGCACCGGTCAACTGGAGGGTCTGCGGCAGCGCGTCGGCCAGTGTCGAGGTCACCGGACGGCCGGTGGAGATGGCGTCGCCGAAGTCCCCGCGTACCGCCCTGCCGAGGTAGTCGGCGTACTGCACCAGCACCGGCTTGTCGAAGCCGTACTGATGCCGCAGCGCGGCGAGCTGCGCCGGATCGATCTCGGCCGAGTCCGATCCGGCGCCGGCCATCGCCGAGACCGGATCACCGGGCAGGTAGTCCAGCACGAGGAACGACACCGTGTAGGCCGCCCACAGCACACCGACCGCCTGCGCGAGACGTTTGATCACATAGCGGCGCATGCGCTAGCCGATCCAGGTGTCGTGCAGCTGGATGCGGCTGGACGCTTCAAAGTCGAGATTGTGCACCTTGTTCGCCACGCCCAGCTGGGTCTGGAGTTCCACCACCGGCACGACATAGGCGTTCCGCACGATCAACTGCTGTGCCTTGCCGACAAGTTCTGTCCGCTCGGCCGGATCGGTGGTTGCCGCCTGCCGGGTCAGCAGCGAGTCCAGGGGACTCGCCGGTATGCGGTAGGCGTTGGCCAGCCCGGTGGAGTACTGGGTGCGCAGGATGTCCGGATCGGCCCGGGTGAGGTTGCCCCACAGCCCGTCGAAGTCCCCGGACTGCTGCGTCTGAGCGATCTGGGAGATCTGCAACTGCTTGAGCACCACGTCGATGCCGACGGCCTTGAGCTGCTGCTGGATCAGCTCCAGCGCCGGCTGGTTCGTGGCCGAGTTCGCGAACCACTTGACGGTCAGGCGCAGTCTGGCGCCGTCCTTGGAGCGGATGCCGTCGCCGCCCGTCCTCCAGCCCGCCGAGTCCAGCAGGGACGTGGCCTTCGCGGCGTCGTGGGCCAGCGCCGTGCCCAGGTCCTTGTAGTCCGGTGTGGTGTGCGCCAGGATGCTGCTCGCCGGCCGGGTGCCGGTCGGGTACACCGTGTCGGCGATCTGCTTCCGGTCGATGGCGTACAGGATCGCCTGCCGCACCCGGACATCCTTCAGAACCGGCCGGGAGTTGTTCAGCCCCAGGTTGAAGACCGAACCGGGATTGGCCCGCCGCGCCAGGCGCACCTGGCCGCCCTTCAGCGTCGCCTCGTCGGCCTTGCCGACGCCGCCGATCGCGTCGACCTGGCCGGACCGCAGACTGCCGACGCGCACACCGGCCTCCGGCACCACCTTGAACACCAGCTTGTCGAGATACGCCTCGCCCTTCTTGCGCCAGAGCGGGGAGCCCCAGGCGTAACCGGTGCGCCTGGCCAGGGTGATCGACTGGTTCTGCACGTAGTCCTTCAGTACGAAGGGTCCGGATCCGATCACGCCCTCCGCGCACTTGCGCTCCGGCGTCCTGCGCACACTCGCCGCCGACTCGATCCCCAGCGAGTGCGTGGAAGTGGCCTGAAGGAACTGCGCGTTGGGCTGCTGGAACTTCACCCGGACCGTGAGCGGATCGATCGCGGTGGTGCTCTCCACGCCGCTCAGGTAGCCCTTGGCGAGGGGCGCCAGGGCGCCGAGCCTGGGCACCGCGTCGAAGTTGTCCTTGACCACCCGCGCGGTCAGCTTCGTCCCGTCGCTGAAGGTGACACCTGATCTCAGATGGAAGGTGAACGTCGTGGCGTCCGAGCTGATGTCCCAGCTCTTCGCCAGCCACGGGGTGATCCTGCCGGTCTTCGGGTCCTGGTCGGTGAGGGAGTCCACGACCTGCCGCAGCGAGTAGATGGTGTCGTTGCTTCCCACCTGCTGGGGATCCACGCAGCCGGTGTCGGAACTCACCGCGAAGGTCAGGGTGCCGCCGGACTTCGCCCGGCCGTCGGTGCCGGTGCCGGGGTCCGCGCCGCCCGACCCGCAGGCGGTCAGCAGGACGCTGGTGGTCACGAGGGTGGCCAGCGCCGCCCATCGGGCGGGCCGGAGACCCGGATGTGGTGTCACGGAGGATTCTCCTACTCGTGTCGCCAGTCACGTGATGCCGTACGGATCACGGCTGCGCGTGGGCGTGCCGCCCCCGGCCGGCGCTGTGCCGACGACGGGGGAGTGCTGTTCGGGCGGGGGCAGACGGAGCCGGGTGCCGGCGGCCGCGGAACAGGTCCGCGCACACCGACAGCACCGCGAGAGGCCGCGGGATGCCTGCTGGAGCTACGGGCGACGACGGACGTCAGTCGGCCGTGGGGACGCCGATCAGCCGTGACACAGACAGCTGGTGAAGCGCTGCAGGTCGATGTGGCGGCGGCGCGAGAGCCGGGAGAACACCGTCGCGGCCACGAGGGAGACGTTCGAGGCACTCAGGTCGCTGCTGTGCCGCATGCCGGTCCTCCACATCTCCGGCCCCCGTCACGGGGGCCACACGCTTGCAGAGATCGTCGGTGATCCTGCCGGGCTTTCACCTGGAGCACCCCACCGCGCCGGAGGGTTGCCGGTCAGCAAGCCAGGGCTGGACGCTGACACTCGATGCCGATCGTGATCGTACGGAGCGGCGCCGTAAAACGTCAATGCCCCGTTACGGGTGCCGGGCGGGCGGGACCGGGCCGCACAGCGTCAGCGCGACGGCGCTCCCGCCGGTCCACCGGAGGAACTCCCGCCGGTTCGCCGGAGGAAGGGGACCAGGGCCCGTCGCCCACGCTCGGGACGGGCACCTGACCCCGGGGACTCAGGCCGCGTCGGGCGCCGCGTCGGCCCTGCCCCGGAAGGCGGGGTGCTCGCCGAGGCGACGTACGTAGTCCCGGAGCAGGGGGTACGGACGGAGAGTGTTGCCCGGGCCGAGATGGACGAGCGCCACCCACAGGTCCACGTCCGCGGCCGTCAGCTCCTCGCCCAGCGCGTACGGGCGGCAGGCGAGGTGACGGTCCAGCAGCTGAAGCGCCGCCGATCGTCCCGAAGGCTGCGCGGCCGGGGTGACGTCCCGGTCCAGCAGGTCGCGGAGGGCGTCGATGTCGGAGGCGAGAACCGGCGGGTTGAGGTCGGAGGAGCGGGCACCGTCGTGGCCGGAGAGCAGGCCCGCCAGGCCGCGGAGGATGTCGGGGGTGTGGTCACTGACGATGCGTCCGCTCCAGCGGTCGCGCAGCGCGGGCACCGTCAGCGGCCCGTCGTAATGGTGCACCGTGGCCTCGTACGCGTTGCGCAGTGAGGCGAAGCCGTCCGGCGTCCCGGCGGGATGGGTCAGGAGCGTCGTGGCGACCGAGCCCTTGAGGCCGAGCAGGTCGAGGGTGATCGAGATGCGCAGCGAACGGGGACAACTCGCCGACAGATAGAGGTCATAGCGGTGCGGTGCCGGGTAGAAGCCGCCGGCCAGGCCGACGCCGATCCGGCTGTGGACGCGGTGCGGACGGGGGGACCCCGTGGTCGTCCTGGGGCGGAGCCCCGAGGGGAACGGACTCTGGTGACAGCCGACGGACGTGGCTGTGCTGGAGATGCGCATAGCTGTCTCGGGCATGACTCTCCCTTGGGGAACGAGGAGGCCACCGCCGCCTTGTGGGCACCAGCGGCCGAATGCGGAGCGACTGCGCTCTTCCGCACGGTCCGGATCGCACGGACCGCCGACGGATCAGTAAGCGCTGGAGACACGCAACAGATCGATGTGCAGGCGCCTCGTCAAGCCGTTCCTGGGCATTGCCACCCGTCTTACCTCCGGGGCCCGCGAGACGCGAGACCACGCTTGCCCCGCCGCGCCGGCGGGACCTGGTCGTCACCCGGAGCACCCCGTCGCGGTGGAAGGGTTGCCTGTCGGCGGGCCGGGGCCGATGACCACATGAGCGGGCGTACCCGCGCCGTGGCGCTGACAATCGTGACCGTCCACATCAGTCTCGGTGCACTGCGTGACGGCGTCAAGAAAGCCGAGCGTGCGGTCTCACCTGATGGTCACTCGCATTGACTTCCTTTTCGGGACATGCCTAACGTGCGGCGCACAGCGAGGGCCCCGGGGGCCGGAGAAGTGATGGTGACAGCGATGTACGCAGCTGACGGGACGGCCGCACGGCGGCGCCCCGGCCGCGTCCTGCCGCGCGCGGACCACTCCGTCGCCCCGCTGCGCGTCAACGGCACGCCGTGCGCGGCCGCTTGTCGCGCCCTCTGTCGAGGCTGACGGCTCTCCGAGTCTTTGACGACCACCGCTGTCGCGGTGTGCCCTCTGTCGCGCCATCTCCGTCCCCGCCCCCGTCCCGTGTCCCGCGGGTACTTGTGCGTCACCTCGTGCTGATCCGTTTCCGCTCGGCGCGGTGCCGCAGCCCGCCGCGGTCCGGGGCGTCCGAATCCGCTGGAGCCCCCCATGAGTGAATCTCCCGGCATCGCCGCGTCCTCCGGGCCGGTACCGCCCGCCTTGACCATTTCCCGCCCCGCCGCGCCGAGCTTCCCGGGGGCGCGGCGAGCCCTTCCGTTCCGGCGCCCCGGTCGTGGGATCAGCACGGTCGTCGTGCTCGCGTTCGTGCTGCTCGCCCGGATCGCCCACGGACTGGTGACCAACCCCTGGGACCGGTTCCCGTACTGGTTCCTGCGCCCGACGATCCTCGACGGCCCGCTCACCGAGCGGAAGGACTGACGCCCGCCTCGGCCCCGGCCCCGACGGAGGAACCGGGCCGCCGCGCGATGCCCGTACGGCTGACGTGGCGGCCCGCCCTGACCTACGATCGGTACGTGGTCGCCGACAGCCGATCCTCCGCCGCGTGCCGCCTTGTGCCGTACGACCGCTGTTGTTGTTGACCTGCTGACCCGTTGACCCGATGAGCTTCGGTTCGGCGACGAGCCGATCCGCTCGCCCCGCGTCCCGCGCGCCCCGCCGACCGGGCGGATCACCCGATCGCCCACCTCCCGCCGGCCTTGGCCCACCGCCCCGCGGTTCCGGCCGCCGACCGTGCCCGTACATACCTCCGTACGGCACCGGTGGCGGGCTCCGTTCTGTCCCCCCACTCTCCAGGGAGCAGCCGCCCATGCGCACCGACGAGTCCACGTACGACCGACGCCGCCTGCGCCAATGGCTGGCCGGTGAGGCCAGAGCCGAGGGGGTGTCCCGGCGCGATCTGCTGCGGCTGGCCGCCGCTGCGGGCGTGCTGACGAGGCTGACCGGCCGGCCCGACCGCGCGGCGGCGGACACCCCCGCGCCCGGCTCCGGGATCGTCAAGCCGCTGCCGCCGGAGCTGTTCACGATCCGGGGCACCAACGCCGAGACCAACTGGACCGCGCTGCGCGGTACGGGATTCCACACGCCGGTGGACCGGTTCTTCGTGCGCAACCACACCTCGACCCCGCGCCTGGACGCGGCCGACTGGCGGCTCATGGTCCCGGCGCAGGTTGGGGCGTCAGCTGAACGCGCGGCGGTAGCTGTGCGGACTGACACCGGTCGTCTTCTTGAATCGGTCGCGAAAGGCGGTGGGTGAGCCGAAGCCGACCTGGGCCCCGATCCGTTCGACGGTGTGGTGGGTGGATTCCAGCAGGTGTTGGGCCTGGCGGACGCGGGCGCGGTGGAGCCACTGGAGAGGGGTGGTACCGGTCTGTTCCCGGAAGCGGCGTATCAGCGTTCGGGTACTCGTTCCGGCGTGGGCGGCGATGTCCGCGAGGGTGAGGTCGGCACCGAGATTGTCCTGGAGCCAGGCGAGGAGGGGTTCGAGGGTGCCGCCCCGAGGGGTGGGCGCGTAGTCGTGGACGATGAACTGCGCCTGCCCGCCCTCGCGTTCCAGGGGCATCACGGACAGCCGGGCGGCGTCGGCGGCGACCGCCGAGCCGTAGTCCTTGCGGATCATGTGCAGGCACAGGTCAAGTCCGGCGGCGGCGCCGGCCGAGGTGAGGATCTGGCCGTTGTCGACGTAGAGGACGTCCGGGTCGACCGCGACGTCCGGGAAGAGGCCGGCGAGAAGGTCGGCCGCGATCCAGTGGGTGGTGGCGCGCAGGCCGTCCAGGAGCCCGGTGGCGGCCAGGGGGAAAGTGCCCGAGCAGATGGAGGCGATGCGCGTGCCTGCCTGGGCGGCGTCCCGCAGCGCGTCGCGGACCGCGGTGCTGAGCGGTGCGGCGGGGCTGGCGGTACCGGGCACGATGATCGTGTCCGCGCCGTCGAGCCCCTCCAGTCCCCAGGGCGCGCGAAGGGTGAAGGCGCCCGCGTCGGTCTCGGTCTGCTCGGCGCACACGCGGATCTGGTAGCCGGGGCGGCCGTCCGGGAGACGGGTACGGGTGAAGACCTCGATCGGGGTGGAGAGGTCGAACGGAATGACCTGGTCCAGCGCCAGGACGGCGACGGTATGCATGACTGGAACGTACCTGTCCACCGGGAAACGGTCACGGGGTTCCGGGGCCGGGAATCCGCGATTTTCCCTGGTCGGACGGGCAGTCCCGGACATGGCGTTTTCCCGTTGGAAGGTGTCGGTAATGCCTCTGGGAGGCAGGGTGGCGGCCGGTTAGCGTCGTGAGCGAACCCGGCGCCGACCGGGCCGGCCGTACCTGGAGGCCCCTTCCCATGCACGCCCAGATCGTCCTGTTCGACGGTTTCGACCCGCTCGACGTCATCGCGCCGTACGAAGTGCTGTACGCGGGAGGTACCGCCTCCGGCGGCCTGGTGAGCGTGGAGCTCGTCTCCGCCGAAGGGCCGCGCGAGGTGGTCAGTGGCACCGGGGGTCTGGCGCTGCGCGCCACGGCCGCCCTCGAACCCGCACGAGGGGGCCTGGTCCTGGTACCCGGGGCCTCGGGACGCGTCGGAGAGCCCGGCGAGGTCCCCGACCACGACGCCGGTGCGGGGGAGCCGCAACAGGACGAATTCATCCCCGTGCTGCTGGGCCGCACTCTGACCACCGAGCTTCCCGCACTGCTGAAGGCGGCGATGGACAGCCCCGACGTGACCGTCGGCGCGGTGTGCGGCGGTTCGCTCGTCCTGGCCATGGCCGGCCTGCTGGAAGGCCGCCACGCCACCACCCACCACAGGGGACTGGACATGCTCGACGCCACCGGCGCCCACGCCGTGCGTGCCCGCGTCGTCGACGACGGGGACCTCGTCACCGGCGCCGGTGTCACCTCCGGGCTCGACCTGGGTCTGTACCTCCTGGAGCGCGAGGCCGGCCCACGGATCGCCCACGCCGTCGAGGAACTCTTCGCCCACGAGCGCCGCGGCACCGTCTGGCGCGACGAGGGCCCGGCACCCGTCGCCCTCTGACCACACCGTCCTCGCCCGCACACCTGTAGCGCGCACCACACCCGTGAGGAAGAACGAACATGCCCGTCGAAGGCACCTGGGACCTGTCCATCTCCACGCCCATCGGCAGGATCAAGGCCGCGGTCGAACTCCTCCGCACCGAGGGCGCCCTGACCGGGTTGGCCCGCGGCGCGGGAGAGGAAGTGCCGCTCAACGGCCTTGTCCTGGAAGGCGACCGGCTCACCTGGAAGCAGGCCATCACCAAACCCGTGCGCCTGAACCTGGCCTTCGACGTGACGGTCGACGGCGACACCCTGGCCGGCACCTCCAAGGCCGGACGCCTGCCCGCGTCCAAGGTCACCGGCCGACGCCGTACCGTCCGGACGGCCACGGAACACTGACCATGACGAAACTCCTTCTCTCCCTGCACGTCCTGGCCGCAGTCCTGGCCATCGGTCCGGTGACCGCCGCCGCGAGCATGTTCCCCAAAGCCCTGCGCCGCGCCCACAGCGACCCCGGCGGCGGCGAGGCCCTCACGACCCTGCGGACGCTGCACCGTATCTGCCGCGTCTACGCGGCCATCGGCCTCGCGGTACCCGTCTTCGGATTCGCCACGGCCGGCAGCCTCGGCGTCCTCGGCAGCCCATGGCTGATCACCTCGATCATCCTGACCGCCGCGGCCGCCGCCCTGCTGGCCCTGCGGATTCTCCCCACCCAGGACGCGGCCCTCACCGACGCACAAGCCTCCGGCTCCGGTCTTGGTTCCGACTCCGGCCCTGCCACCGGCTCCGGCCCTGCGGCGGCCGCCCGCCTGGCCATGCTCACCGGCGTCTTCAACCTGCTGTGGGCCACGGTCACCGTCCTGATGATCATCCGTCCCGGCTCCACCACAGGAGCATGACCGTGTCCCTCCGCCCCCTGCGCATCGCCGCACACACCGAACTCGTCTCACTGATCATCATGCTCACCAACCTCGCCACCGCCCACCTCGGACCCGTCTCCTCCCTGATGGGACCCACCCACGGCTGCGCCTACCTGTTCGTCGTCATCGCCACCTGGCGCCTCAAGCCGGCCACGGCCGCCACCAAAGCCGTCGCGGTCATTCCCGGCATCGGCGGTCTTCTGGCACTGCGCGGGCTCCGCCGGCCCACGGCCCCTTCGGTGAACAACGCGGGGATGCCGATCGGACCCGGACGGCATGGCGGCCGACCGGACTGAGATCGGCCGGCCCGCTGACCGTACGAGCCCGGACGCGCCCGCGTACGGCGCGGGTGACGACCCTGCCCCGCCGACCAACTGCCCGGGTGACACCTGGGCGCCGCGCGAATTCACGCGCGCGGCAGCGAGGCAGGGTAGGCAGAGGAGGCAGAGGCACCTCTCAGCAGTCCTCGCGTCCCAGGTCGACCGGACGCCGGCCCTCTCAGGCGTGTGCGCCGGCCTCGTACGTCCCGTACTGAGGCCGCCCGGTCGGCTCGTACACCTGGGCCACGACTCCGCTCGGTGTCGTCTCGCTGCTCAGCAGGCGCAGCCCGGCCTGAACGCCGTTGTCCGGGAAGAGCCGCCGGCCACTGCCCACCACCACTGGCGCGACCATCAGCCGCACCTCGTCGATCAGGCCGTCGGCCAGCAGGGACGCGCCGAGGCGGGCACTGCCGTGGATCTGCAGCTCCCCTCCGGGCTGCCGCTTCAACTCCGCGACCCGAGCCGGTACATCCTCGGAGAGGATCGTGGTCGGCTCCCAGGCGGCCTCGGTCAGGCTGCGTGAGGCCACGTACTTCGGCAGACCGTTGAGCTTGCTGGCGATCGGGTCGTCCGGGTCGTTCATCTTCGGCCAGTCCCGCGCGAAGTTGTCATAGGTACGGCGACCGAACAGGAACGCGTCCACCCCACCGATCCAGCCCGTGACGATCCGCATGAACGCGTCGTCGAGGTGCGGGACCAGCCAGCCGCCCCGGGTGAACCCGTCGCTGGTGTCCTCCTGCGGGGATCCGGGACCCTGCGCCACCCCGTCCAGCGACAGGAACTCCTGTAGAACCAACTTCACAGCGCACTGCCTTTCCTCGGCCCCGAGCCGCCTGTCGGCCCGGCCCAGTGGAGACCGCCCGATCCACGAAAACTCATCGGTCGGAGTCGCCCGCACCCGAGCCCATCGGTCCGGCTGTCGCCCGGGGCCGCGTGGCGCGGCTATTCACCGCTCGGCACGAGTCGACTGTCTTTCCGTGAGAACGGCCCCGATGCGCAGGCACCAGTCCCGGTGCTCCTGCTCGAAGGCCAGGCCGCGCAGACAGGTCAGGTACGGCCCGATCCGCTCGCCCCGGCGCAGGAACTCCTCCTCGTCCCTGTCGCCGCGCAGCCGTATCAGAAGCTTGCCGAGAAGCTCGATCTTGGCTTCGGCCGCGGCCGCTCGCTCTTCGAGCTGTTCGATCACCGGTGCGGTGCCGATGCGGTCGGCGGCCTGGACTTTGACCAGCAGATCGTCGCGGATGAACGAGGGCTTCGATACGGCGGCGGCGAACTTCTCCAGCTCGGCGCGACCGGCGTCGGTGACCTGGAACAGACGTTTGTTGGGCCGGGTCTCCTGGACCACCTGCCGACCCGCGACCAGTCCTTCTTTCTCCAGCTTGGTCAGCTCGGCGTACAGCTGCTGGGGCAGGGCGTGCCAGAAGTTCGCGACGCCGACGTCGAACGCCTTCGCCAGCTGGTATCCGCTGTACTCGCCGTCCAGGAGCGCCGCCAGCACGGCATGTCGCAAGGCCATCGAAGCAACCCCTTCCCTTTCCTCGTCCGCCCCTGCATCATACTCAAGAAAATGATTAGTCACATTCTTGAGTATGAGGAGGGGTTATGGAGACCGCCGAGCGCTTCCGTGCCGCAGTGGAGAAGGGCGAACTCGCCGCACTGGAGGACCTGTTCACCGAGGACATCCGCCTCTACAGCCCGGTGAAGTTCACCCCCTTCGAGGGCAGGCCCATGGTGCTGGGACTCTTCGGTGTCCTGCTGCGCACCTTCGAGGACTTCCGCTACATCGGACACTTCGAGGGCACGGCCGAGACCAGTGCCGACGGCGAAGACGCTTCGTCGGCGATCCTGCTCTTCCGGGCCACCGTGCAGGGGAAGGAGATCCACGGCATGGACCTGCTCCAGTTCGACGAGACGGGCAGGGTCAAGGAGTTCACCGTGATGGTTCGCCCCCTGTCCGCCGTTCAGGCCCTGGGGCAAGCCGTACTCGCGGGACTGGTCGCCGACGGCCTCGCCCCCGAGCCCGCCGACCGGTAGAGGACCATGGGAAGGGATCGCTCGGAAGCGGGTCCGCCGCGATCTGTTCCCCCGGCGATGAGGAAGGAACGGGCCAATGCGGTACACGACAACGCCTGACGGGATCCGCATCGCCTACCAGGTCCAGGGCGAGGGGCCAACGCTCGTTCTGCTGGCGGGCCAGGCGAACAATCACCACTGGTGGGACGGCATCCGTGACGACTTCCACGTCGCCCACAGCACGGTCACGCTCGACTACCGCGGTACGGGAAAGAGCGACAAGCCCGACAGGCCCTACAGCACCGAAGCCTTCGCGCGAGACGTGATCGCGGTGCTGGACGAACTCGGCGTCGACCGGGCCGACGTGTACGGCACCTCCATGGGCGGACGCGTGGCCCAGCACCTCGCGGCCCGCCGGCCGCACCGGGTGCGCGCCCTGGTGCTCGGCTGCACGTCGCCCGGCGGCCCGCACGCCGTCGAACGCGACAACAACGTGCGCCGATCGCTGGCACAGCCTCAACCGGGTGCGGCACGACAGGCCCTGCTCGAACTGATGTACACGCCGGCCTGGCTGGCGACCCACCCGGGCCCGTACCAGACACTCGGTGACCCGGACATGCCCGCCCACGCCCGGCGCCGCCACCTGGCTGCCAGTAACCAGCACGACGCGTGGGACCTGCTGCCCGGCATCAGCGCGCCCACCCTGGTCGTGCACGGCGGCGACGACCTGCTCAACCCCGCCGCCAACGCTCCCTTGCTCGCGAACCGCATTCCCGGTGCCCGGCTTCACTCGATCCCCGGGGCGCGGCACGCCTATTTCGAGGAGTTCCGCGCCGTCGCGAGCCCGCTCGTCCTGGACTTCCTCACCACGGTGCCGCACGGGTCACCTGGCCCGTGAAGCCCGCAACCTTACCCGGGCGGAGGGCGCGGCCTTCGCCCTCTGCTCCGCGGCCGACGCCGGAGCGGCGGCCGTCGCCCCGTCCGCCCAGGTCTTCCGGGCTCAGAACGTCCCGCGGGGCCGGTCCGTCGCGCTCGAGGCGAGCGGCCCCGGCACGACGACGGTGATCGTCACCGAGTACTGGGCCGGCGGCGACCCGACGCGGGTCCGGTACTCCCTCCCCGCTCGCGGAGGCGAAATCACCGACAATTAGGAGACGGGCGCACTCCGAGGGAAAATCCCTCCGAGGTACCCGGATGAAGGGCACTTGACGTGCAAGGATTGAGTCACAGGTACCCCGGTATTAGCCTAAGTCCCATGCCAGCACTCAACGTAGATTTTTCCGACGCGGAACTCGAAGAGCTCAGGGCGATCGCCCAGGAGCGGGGCATGCCGATGAAGGCATTCGTGCGGGCCTCGACGGGAGACGCCATCGCCCATCACCGGGCCCTGCGGAGTGGCGCCGAGGTGTTCAGGAGCGTCTTCGCCGACCCTGCGCTGGCCGACGCCATCTCCGCGGCGGGCATCGAGGACGGTCCGGCCCCCAGCAAGGCGCGCAGGGCTGCCTGAGCCATGCCGCCTCAGATTCATGTCGATGTGCGCTGGCTGCTCCAGCAGCACGAGACAGCGCTACCCGAGCAGCCCCTCGTCACCGATTTCTCCGCGCTGGTGGCCGCAGTCGCCCGCCACCGCGTCGACCCGCCCCGGCTGGGCATCGACTCGGACGCTTCCTGGCGTGCCGCCGCCCTGCTGCACACCCTGCTGACGCTGCGGCCTCTGCCCGCCCTGAACGTCCGCTACGCGTGTGCGATCACTCTCGCGTACATGCACGCCAGCGGTGAGGGGATCGACGCCCCCTACGGCGAACTCGTTGAACTCTGCAAAGACCTGCTCGCCGTCGAAGAGGATGTTTTCGGCGCCGCCGACAAGATCCGCTCCTGGCGCGTCTGACCTCCGCACGACGCCGGTCCACAGTCTCGGGTGGTCGGTACCGGGCGCCGCACCAGCAGGGCCCGTCCGGGAGAGGTCCCGCCCCTCCCGGACGGAGCCCCGCTACGCGATCACGGCGGGAGCGGGCCGTGGAGGCCCGATGCGCTCCGGTGCGGGCCGCTCCCGTGCGGGCTCCGTCCACGGACCAGCGGCAGGAAGACCTCGTCGACGATCTCGGTGAGGACGGCTTCCGGCACAGCCGGGACGCCGAGCGTCACGTACTCGTTGCGCAGCAGCGCCATGGGCGCGTACGCGACTCGGGGGTGCAGCGCCTCGGGCGCCGCCTCGCCGCGGGCCACCGCCCGGCCGAGCAGGGTCAGCCATGCCGCCTCGTGCGTACCGTCCGCCGCCGGGTCGCGCAGCCTGGCCAGGAGCTCCGGAGTGCCGCTGGCCGCCGCGATCAGGCCGCGCAGGATCTCCCCGTACGGCGATGACCAGGTACTGTTCGCGCGCCGCAGCATCTCCAGGGTGTCGCCGCGCAGCGAGCCGGTGTCCGGCAGGACGGTCTCCGCCGCGGCAAGTCGACGGTACGCCGCTACGCCGAGGGCGACGCGATTCGGCCAGCGGCGGTAAAGCGCGTTCTTGTTCGTCCCGGCCCGCCGGGCCACCTCGTCCATCGTCAGGCCGGGGACACCGGACTCCTTCAGCACCTCGGCAGCCGCTCGCAGGATGGCCTCCTCCAGAGCGGCCCCGCGCCGCCGCGTCGCCGCGGCCTGTCGCGGTTCCTTCCCGGCTCCTGCCACCGGTTGTCCCCTCTCGCCCCGCACAGCTGGATCTACGGTACGCATCGTACTTTCCGGCATTCCGCGAGCTCTGCTCCAGGGCGTGCGCAAGGTACGGTGAGTACCTAATAAGGTACGTCCAGTACCGTAGAGCGTGAGGAGAGTATTCGCCGTGCGCACCTTCGGCATGACCTACGACACCGGCTTCACCACCGCGGGAACCACCACCCGTGAACCCTTCGACCCCGCCGTCGTCCGCCGCGAGATGCGGATCATCCGCGACGAGCTGCACTGCGACGCCGTTCGCGTCACCGGCGGCGACCGCGACTTCGACAAAGCGTCCTTCGGCGTTGTCAAGGTCCTCGACGGCGGCCGCACCGGTACCGCGTAACCGGACCTGCCGTGGGAGCCCAAGGCCGCCTTCCACGTGCTCGCTGAGTACGGCCGGAGCAGGTCCCGCGCGAACTCCGGCCCGGCATCCGCTTCCGCTCCCGCCTCCGGCTGACGCTCAGGCAGTGAATCCCGCGTGGACATGGTCGTGGTGGGTGGCGTCGGTGAAGAACTGGCCCCCAGTACCGCCGGAGATCCGGACCGGGCCGCCCACGTTGTACGAACCGGCCGCCGCCGCGTCGCGCATGAAGGTCTCCACGAGCCGGCGCGAGGTGGACGGGTCCACGACGGGATGGCCGTCGATCTGCCAGACGTCGAAGGCCCGGCCGCGCGGATGGTCGCTGGGCCGGTCGGTGCCGAAGACGTTCAGCGGGTGGCCGGAGCGGATCACGCTCACGTACATCCGGTACGTACCCGCCAGTTGGAGCAGCGCGCGCAGAACGCTCTCGTGGATGTGCCCGCTGCGGACATCGGCGGCCGCCGCGGGAGGCAGTGTGATCCGGGGCTCCGCCAACACCGAGCGAGCGGCGGCGGGCAGCGACGGTACGGCGCCGCCCGGCCTGGCCGGGTGAAGCGAGGTGACCTCCCAGCGGGGCCGCGCACGACGCAGCCGTACGTCGATCGTCGTGCCGCCCGCGTGCCCCGGAGTCCACTGCCGGCAGACCACCAGCACACTGGCCGAGTCCGCCAGGATCCCGCCGTACTGGGCGTCGACCACCTGGAGCGCGGCCTCGTCGGCGGTGGGCAGCAGTGCCCCCGCCGCGTCCACGAGGGACGGCGCCGCGCCCAGCGCGGCCACCCGCCGCTTCGCCGCCGCCACGCCGCCCTGCCCGGCCGACCAGGCCCCGATCGCCTCCACCACCTGCACGGCACGCAGCTTGACGGCGGGGTCCACATCGGCGCGGTCGGGCCGCCACGGGGTGGTCGTCGGCAGTGGTACGGGCGAGCGCGTCGCGGCGACGGCGCTGGCGGCCGGGCCGGCCCGCGAGGCCCCGGAGCACCCGGCGGCGGCCCCCGCCAACAACCCGCCGGTGCCGAGCAGCAGCGCCCGCCTGCCGAGTCCCATCGTCCGCACCTCGTTCCTGGCCCTGGCCCTCTGGCCCTGGCCCTCTGGCCCTGGCCTTGGTCCTGGTCTCCTGTGCTCCAGAGTGCGCGACATCGGTCCGGGCCGCATGCCGCCGACTGCGCGCGGATTACTTCCGTCGATGATCCGCTCACCGCCTCCCACAGCGCATATGTGGTGGGTGGACACTGGAAGGAGGAGGTGTGAGCGATGCGCAAAACAGTCGACTGCCGGGATTTCCCCAGTGAGACGCAGTGCTCCCTCGCCATCACCGGCGAGGAGGACGAGGTCGTCCGCGCCGCGGGTGAACACGCCGCTTCCGTGCACGGGCACGAGAACACTCCGGAGCTGCGGGAGCAGATCAGGACCATGCTCAAGGACGATGCTCCACAGCACGCCTGACCGGCCCCGCGGACGCGTTCCATGCGAAACCCGCGAACGCGCGAACCTGTGAATCCCACGAAACCGCGAAAGCTCCGGCCGCCCGGCGAGTCCCGTCGGGCGGCCGGAGCGTGCTCGGCTCGGCGCGGTGCGCGAGGTTCACCAGTGGCCCGGGCGAGGCTCGGCGGCAGTCCCCGCCGAGGCGAGAAACGGTTCGAGAAGGCCGAGCAGCTTCTCGGGGCGGTGCAGCGGGATGATGTGGCCGCAGTCCTCGATGATGTGGCCGACGAGATGATCGGCGACCGGCCGTAGTTGCCGTTCGAGGGCTCTGCCCACCGGGCGGGCCCCGATGGCCATGGTGGGCACGATCAGCCGGCCCGTAGCGACGGCTTCCTGGATCTGTTCGGCGCTCGTCGGCAGCGCACGGTAGTACGAGCAGGCGCAGCGCAGAGCCTCGGTCCCGGTGTACGCGTGGACGAAGGCGTCCCGGACGGCGGGATCGACGCCGTCCCCGAGAGAGCCCGTGCCGAGGAACCAGTCGATGTACGGGGCTTCGTGCCCGGTGAGTACGGTTTCCGCGAGGCCGGGAACGGCGTGGAAGCCGAACCACCACGGAGCCCCGTGGGCGAGGAATTCCTCGGCACCGGGCAGGCTGCCCAGAAGCGACTCCATGACCACGAGTTGCCGGACGAGGCCGGGGCGGCGCATGGCGAGAAGAAAGGCCGGTGGGGTGCCGGCGTCGATGCCGACCACGGCCGCCGAACTCTCCCCGAGTGCGTCGAGGAGGGCCTCGGCGTCGGTCGCGAGGTTGCCGGCGTCGTAGCCGTCCCTCGCGTGTGTGCTCGCGCCTGTTCCCCGCAGGTCCGGCGCGATCACTCGGTATTGCCCCGCAAGGCCGTCCAGGACATCGGTCCACAGTTGCCAGGTGTGCGGGAAGCCGTGCAGCAGCAGCACGGCCGGCCCCTCGCCGGCAAGAGCCACGTTGAGGTCGACGCCGTTCACCGTGACCCGCCGGAGTTCGACGCCTGACGGGCGAGGGACGGGTGTGCGGCGCGGTGCGTCAGACACGGGACCTCCATGGGTCACGAAGGTATGGGTTATGTGGAATAGGTGGTTACGAATAGTGACAACAAAACGATAGGTAACTAAGATGAGAGAGCCAAGACCGCACTTTTGCCACAGGTGGTGAGTTCCAGGTGACCTCCTCGACGCGACGCCCCTCTTCCGGGAATCGTGGAGATCTGTTCGATCCGCAGTGTCCGACCCGCCGTCTGCTCGACCGGATCGGCACGAAATGGACGTCCATGGCCATCAAGGTGCTGGCGGAGGCGTCCCCGGAGGAGGTGCGCTTCGCGGAACTGCGGCGCAGGATGACCGGCGTCTCGCAGAAGATGCTGTCGGTCACCCTTCAAGGGCTGACCCGTGATGGCCTGGTCAACCGCCGAGTGGAGGCGTCAGTGCCACCACGCGTGTACTACGGGCTCACCCCGCTCGGCCTGACACTGGAAGAACCGCTGGCGATGCTTCGTGAGTGGGCCGAGGAACACATGGCCGAGATCGACCACGCGAACCAGCGCGGCCAGGAACACCCGGTCGGCGCCTGATGATCCCGCAGCTGATCCGGCAGTTGATCTCGCAGCGCGACTCCGCCTGAATCGCCCGGCTCCGCTTGACCTTGACACGGTGACAAGGTCTTCACTACAGCCGAGGAGGTGGTCCCGATGACCATGGCGAAACAGGACGCGGATACGATTCGAGCTCTCCAGGGGCTGGAGGACAGCCGCTCGTCAGTGCGGCTGCGGGCAGCGCTGGCGGTCGGCACGACCCCTGATCCGCAGTTCATCGACAAGCTCATCGAACGATGCGCGATCGAACCCGAATTCTCCGTGCGCGAAATGCTGACGTGGGCACTCACCCGCCACTCAGCGTCGATGACGGTCCCGGAGCTTCTCGTCGAAGTCCGTTCGGAGCGTGCGCAGGCGCGGAGCCAGGCGCTGCACACGCTGTCCAAGATCGGGGATCGGCAGGCGTGGCCGGCGATCACACGGGCGCTGCTGTCCGACGGCGACGACGAGGTGGCGCGGAGCGCTTGGCGGGCAGCGATCGTGCTCGTACCGGAAGGCGCGGAGCCCGACTTGGCCGCGGCGCTGTCGACACAGCTCGGGCGCGGCGAACGTGAGACGCAGCTGAGCCTCAGCCGGGCGCTGATCGCGCTCGGTGAGGTGATTCTGCCGACTTTGCGCGCTGCGCTGACGGATCTCGACCCCCGCGTGAGCGCGCACGCGATGGCCACGGAACGGTTGTTGCGCGACCCGGACGCCGGATTCGAGTTCGCGAGCGAGGAGGCGAAGCGCGTCGTGGCCCTCGGCAGGACCGGCCAGGAGGAGTGATGGGCCGTGTTGATCGGTGATGTGGCACGACGGTCCGGTGTCAGTGCCCGCATGCTCAGGCATTACGACACCCTTGGCCTGGTGCGGCCAACGGGTCGTACCGGTGCCGGCTATCGAGAGTATTCCAGCGAGGACATCCGGCGGATCTTCCATATCGAGAGCCTGCGGTCATTGGGGCTGTCGCTGCGTGAAGTCGGGCGCGCGCTCGATGATCCCGGCTTCACGCCCGCAGAGCTTGTCGACGACCTCATCCGTCAGACGCGAGAACGCATCGCCGCTGAGACGGAGCTGCTCACTCGACTCCAGCGGATCGATGCCGCGGAACCCGCGGGCTGGGAGGACGTCCTCCGGACTGTTGCCCTCCTCCAGGCGCTGGGGTCCAAGAGTGCCGGGATGCGCCAGCGCGCGGCCCTGTCCTCCGTCGGACAGGTTCCGGTGCCAGTGGAAGCCCTGGTCGAGGCAGTGCTGAGCGAGCCGGACCCGAGCGTCGCCGGAGCCTTGCGCTGGGCCTTGGCGCAAACGGGCGATGGCGGACTGGCGCTCCTGGCGGAGGGCCTCGGCTCACCAGCAGCCGAGGTGCGGACACGTGCCGTCCGGTCCATCGCGGAGATTCCGAACGGTGAGGCGACCACACTGCTGCATGACGCCCTGGCGAACCCTGACACCGCGGTCCGCGGGTATGCGGCTCTGGCACTCGGGGCACGTGGAGTGGCCGACGCGGTCCCGACGCTCATCGACATGGTCGTCAAGGAGACGAACGACGTCGATGCGGCCGATGCGCTGAGCGTGCTGGCGCGTCGTCCCGCGTTGGCGGACCGGATCGCTACCGGGCTCGTCGACTGCCTCACCGACGGCACCGCCGAATCGTCCGTACGCCGACGGCTGACACAGGCGCTCGCGGATATTCCGGGAGCCGCGGCGTCGCGTGCTCTCGCGGACCTGTCACATGACGAAGACCGTGCCGTCGCGCTGACCGCGGCCTACATTCTCGGGATACGCGGCGCACGATAGCGGCGTTACTTGCCCAGTTTGCGGGCCAGGGCGGCACGCCGGGCGAACATCTCGTCCTTGGACGCGGCCATCTCGCGGAGGGCGGCCTTCCGTTCCCGCTGGGCAAGCCGGTCCAGGTACAGGTGACCGTGAAGGTGGTCCGTCTCGTGCTGCAAGCACCGGGCGAAGTACCCTCTGCCCTCGATCACGAGCGGCTTGCCGTTCTTGTCGCGGCCTCGTACGACGGCACGGTCGAGGCGGGGAACCACCCGGTAGGGGCCGGGAACGGACAGACACCCCTCGGGTTCTTCGACCAGCCTCCGCTGCTCGGCCGGCACCTCGTCCAGGACGGGGTTGGCGATGTGCCCGACGTGACGCACCCCCCACTCGTCCGTGATGTCCCACACGAACAACCGCAGATCCACGTCGACTTGGTTGGCGGCAAGCCCCGCGCCCTCCGCCACCTGATTCGTAGCGAACATGTCGTCGACCAGCCGCGACAGCTCCGGCGTGCCGAGCCGCGTGACCTCCCGGCACGGGCGCCGCAGAATCTCCTCCCCGACGACGGTGATGCGGCGCACCGAACCCCGTTCGACCTCCGGTGCGAGCCGCGGATAGGAATCGACGGGTTCTCCCAGCAAGCGCACCCGGCGGTCCCGCGAGGGGTTGTCGAACCGAACCGTCATGGAACATCAACGCCTTCCGCGCATGCCCCGGACAGCCAGGGCTGAGGCCCCGGCCGGCTCGCGGGCCAGCTTGACCGATCGCTTTGCAAAGTAGCACCCTTTGCAAAATGAGCGATGAAAACCGTCAACCCGCGTCCACGGACCCGCTACTGCCGCATCGCGCCCGGCAGCTTCTCCCGGACCATCCCGTGCGGGTCGCCTTGCTGGACCTGCTCGCCGAGGTCGGCACGGTCACGTCGACCCAGGCCGCCGCCCGGCTTGGCCACAGTTCCGGCCTCTGCTCGTTTCATCTGCGCCAACTCGCCCGGCACGGCCTCATTGAGGAGGCGCCGCACAACGGCGGCCGGGCACGGCCGTGGCAGCTGCGCTGGGCATCCTCCGACCAGTCCGACCAGTCCGACCAGTCCGACCAGTCCGAACGCGAAGTGCCGGAGGAGTTCGCCGCGCTCGCACGTGGACTGGAGGACGAGAGCTATCAACATTGGCTGGCTCACCGGGAGCAGGCGCCGGGCGAGTGGCGGCAAGACGAGTCCTTCAGCGCCGTGGTCCACCTCACTCCAGCGGAAATGGCCGAACTCGCCACGTCCATCCGCTGCCTACTGGCCGACTTCCGCGACCGGGACCAACACCCCGCCGCGCGCCCCGCAGGCACCGTGGCCGTAGCGGTGGCCACCCGGCTGTTCCCCCTCCTCGACCGGGGGTGAGCCTGTCGGCAGCGGTGCGGAGGCCGGGCAGGCCGAGCCGTCCGGGGACAGGTGACAATGCCGGACATGGATGACGCGTTCACACTCCTCCGGCAGGCGGCCGACCTACTGTCCGATGACGCCACGGCGAAGAGCGGCCGGACGGTCGGGGACGTCCGCGAGGACATCGAACGCCAGGAGTGGGAGATGGTGCTCGCCGCCCTCATCGAGATCGGGGATGTCCGCCCCGTGGCTCCGGATTTCTGGGAGCGTCTGGCTGAGGCCGCGCGGCAGATGACGCTCGACCGGAGCCGCCATTGGTGCGAGTGGCGGGGCTGGGAGGACCAGCACGGTACGGTCCGGGCGACTTTGAGCCTGGTGGGTACGGAGGAGGGCGGACGTCGGACCGCCTTTGCCGGGGACGGTCGGCTCAGGCCGATGTGGGACATCGGCAACCGGACCCCCGGCGGAGAGCGAGATCTGAACATCGCCAGGCTATGGGTGGAGTTCGCGGAGGCGCTCGGCCCCGGAGAGACCGCCGACGTCCGGCTGGCTCCCCTGCGGCCCGAGCAGTGGAGGCATCTGAGGTGCGGTGACGTGATCACCATGCACGAGGCCCGACCTGCGGCCGGCACGGCCACGGTCATCGAGGTCCTCCCGCCTCGCACCTGAGCCCGCTTCGTGGAGTCCAGGTGCTCGGTCCTGGACCCGCTCGCGAGGCTCAGTCGTCCGACAGTCTGGTGTCGGGTACCCGCCAGGCGGCGATCACGAAGGCGGTGAGGCTGACGGCTGCGCCGGTGAGGAAGACGACCTGCATGGCGCTGACGTAGCCCTCCAGGAAGGGCTGGGCGGCGCGCGGATCGAGGGCGTGGAGGAAGGCCGAGTCCTGGAGGTTCACGTTGCCGTCGGCTCGGAGTACGCCGTCCAGCGCGCGGGCGTTGTCCGGTTCTTCGGTGAGGCGGCGGAAGGCGGGCTCGGCGAGCGCCGTGGTGAGGCGTTCGGTGATGCGTGTGCCCGCGAGGGAGAAGAGGATGGAGAGGAACGCGGCGGCGCCCACCGTGCCGCCGTTGGAGCGGAAGAAGTTCACCGCCGCGGTCGCCGCTCCCATGTCGCCTCGGGGCACTTCCGACTGGGCGAGCGTGGTGATGGTCTGCATCGCGGCGCCGAGGCCCGCGCCCATGAACAGCATGCCGATGGAGACGTACCACATGGGGCTGTCCGCGCGCAGTGTCGCGAACACCACCAGGGAGAGCGTCAACGAGGCGATGCCCAGGACCAGATGGGTCTTGAACTTCCCTGTTCTGGCCATCAGCCGCCCGACCAGCAGGGTCACCGACACGTTCGCCACCACGGTGGGCAGTGTGGCCAGACCTGCCTCCACCGGGCTCATGCCCTTTGCCAGCTGGAGGTAGAGCGGAAGGGTCGTCATGGTGCCGAACATGGCGATGCCGACGACGAAGTGCAGGACGGCGCCGAGCCGGAACGCCCGGATCCGGAACAGCCGTGGCGGCAGCAGGGCGGCATCCCCCATCCGGCGTTCCAGCAGGACGAAGAGGGCCAGGCCGGAGAGTCCGAGACCGTACGCGCCCAGGGCCGGGGCGGAGAGCCAGCCCCAGGCCCGGCCCTGCTCGGCGACGATGAGCAGGGGGACGATGCCGATGGCCAGCGCCAGGGCTCCGCCGTAGTCCAGGCGGTGGCGTACGGGCTGGTGCGGGACGTGCAGCACCCGCAGGATCACCACGACGGCCAGCGCCGCCAGCGGCACGTTGAGCAGGAAGATCCAGCGCCAGCCGTCGAGCCCGAGCAGGGTGGCCTGTCCAGCGAACACGCCTCCGACGAGCGGCCCCGCGATGCTCGCACCGGCGAAGACGGCGGTGATGTAGCCCTGGTACCGGCCGCGTTCCCGGGGCGAGGTGAGGTCCGCGATGATCGTCATGGCGAGCGACATCAGCCCGCCGCCGCCGAGACCCTGCACCGCGCGGAACCCCGCCAGCTCGTAGATCGACGTGGCGAACCCGCACAGCAGCGAGCCCACGGCGAACAGCACGATCGCGCACAGGTACACCGGTCGGCGGCCGTAGATGTCGGAGAGCTTTCCGTACAGCGGGGTGGCGATGGTGCCGGTGACGAGGTAAGCGGTCGTCACCCACGCCTGCGCCGTCAGCCCGTGCAGGTCGTCGGCTATGGTGCGCAGCGCGGACGAGACCACGGTCTGGTCGAGCGCCGCGAGGAACATGCCGAGCATGAGCCCGGACAGCACGGTGACGATCTGCCGGTGTTCCAGCCGCGCTGGTCCGGCGGGCGGCCCTCCAGGGGCACTCGTGGTGCCGGACTTGGCCGTGTCGGAGGTGATGTCGTTCTCTCCGCTCATGCCGCGGCGCCCGGGCTGTCCGGGGATGTGCCGCCGCCGTGCGCCAGTTCGCCCGGACCGGCAGCCGGTATCACTGTTTTGGTGACGGTGGTGGTAGGGGGTGGGGAAGACGGCATGGGGACCCTTTTTCGCTGCGCGTTCGCGCTGTGGAATGGAGTGGGGAGGGAGCAGGGGCATGAGGAGGAAAGCCGAGCCCCCGGCCGGGGCCCAGCGGGCTCGGCCCGGGCCGGGGACAGGGGCAGGGCCGGATTGTCGGACGGCCCGGTGGGATGGCCGTCCGACGAGGTGCCGGTCCGACGAGGCGTCGGTCCGGCGGAAGGACGGTTGTGACGAGGTGGCGGTGTGACGAGGTGACGCTGCGCTGAGGTGTCAGACGATCTTCTGTAGATCGGCCACGGCGCTGTCGATCTCCGGCAGCGCCAGCATCGCCAGCCGGGCCCCGCGCGCCCTGGCCAGGACGCCGGGGTCGGCCAGCACCTCGCGTACGGCCGTGGTGATGCCGTCCGGGGTACCTTCGGTGATCTCCCGGCCGAGGCCCAGCCGTTCGACCCGGCGCGCGTTGGCGGGCTGGTCCCCGAACTGGGGCAGCACCGCCATGGGAGTGGCCGTACGCAGCGCCTCCCGGATGCTGTTGAAGCCGCCGTGGGTGAGGAACAGGTCGACGGACTCCAGCAGCAGGGGCTGCGGCAACCGGTCGGTGA
This sequence comes from Streptomyces sp. NBC_01429, assembly GCF_036231945.1. Lineage (NCBI taxonomy): Bacteria > Bacillati > Actinomycetota > Actinomycetes > Kitasatosporales > Streptomycetaceae > Streptomyces > Streptomyces sp. NBC_01429. Next base: position 8,011,517 of record NZ_CP109599.1, read on the forward strand.
CGTGCACATGCGGCGGCAGGCCCTCGGTGTCCGCCGGGATGCCGGAGGTGGCGACGACGACGGTGCACTCGTCGAGCCGCGACACCGCCTCGATCATCGACCGCAGCGTCGCCACCGGGTCCGGCATCGGGAACAGCGCATGCGCGTCCTTGTCGTCGGCCGCCATCTCCCTGATCATCGGGAGCGCGGTGCCGAGGGCGGCGAACACCAGGGGGCGGTCGGTGGGAAGTTCTGCGACCCACTGCGGCAGGACCGAGCCGCGGTCCACGGTCACGGTCTGCCGGTAGGCCCACGACGGGGGCAGGTGCTCGGCGAACGAGAAGGCCGCCGGTACGTAGTCGATGCGCCCGTGGGGGACGAGCGACAGCGGGTCCTCCTGGGTGGGCAGCCCGAATTCCTTCCGCAGGCCGTTGAGTCCGGGCAGCACCTTGGCGGGGTCGACGAGGTTGTTGGTGCCCGACGGTGTGGGCAGTTGCGGGATGCCGAGATCTTCCGCGGTCAGGCAGGAGCTCAGGTCCATGCCGTCGCGCAGGATGAGGTCGGGGCGGAACTCCCGCGCCACCGGAAGGATCTCTTCCCTGAGCTTCCTGGCCATCGGGCCGGAGACGATGTGGAACATGAGCCGCGCCATGGCGTCCTGCTGCTCCCCGTCGCCCTCACCGTCCTGGCCCGGCCGCATCACCTGCTCGACCAGTTCGGGTGTGATGAAGGACTGTGGGGCGAACTCGCTCATGCAGGCGGTCACCCGGACGTCGTCCTTTTCGAAGACGGAGGCCAGGGTCGGATTGGTGGCCACGAGCACGTCGTGTCCGGCCGCCGCGAGCGCCCGCGCCAGCGGTAACTGTGCACGGCCGTGGGAGGGACTACCGAGCGTGGTGAACAGTACTCGCACGAAAAGCCTTTCTTCGGGCTCGGGAAAGAGGGAGAGCAGAGAGGGAGAGGAAGCGGGGGAGAGGGCGAGAGGGGAGGGGTGAGTGGGGTGCGGTCAGCGCGCCATCGCCAGCGACCGGCCGATGCCCTCCCAGTTCAGCCCGGCGCTGTCCAGCCGTGCGGGGTCGAGGACGTTGCGGAAGTCGTAGACGAGTGGCGCGCCGAGCCGCCCGGCGACGGCCTCCCAGTCCAGGTCGCGGAACTGGGGCCATTCGGTGAGTACGACGCAGGCGCGGGCCCCCTCGACCGCGTCGAGCGGGGTGGCGGTGATCGTGAGCAGATCACCGAGGTCGGGGCGGAGTTCGCTGAGGGCCGGGTCGTAGGCACACAGCTCCGCGCCCCGCTCCCGCAGCAGGCGGGCGATGGCCAGGGCGGGTGAGTCGCGCAGGTCCGAGGTGCCGGCCTTGAAGGTGAGACCGAGCAGCCCGATCCTGACGCCGCGCAGCGAGCCGTCCGGCCCCGCGCATCCGGCGGCCACCCGCTCGACGAGCCGGCGCTGGTGTTCCACGTTGGTCTCGATGGCGGCCCGCAGCAGCGGGAACTCGACGCCGGACTCCTCGCAGACGCGCAGCAGCGCGTGCGTGTCCTTGGGCAGGCACGAACCGCCCCACCCGGGCCCCGGCTTGAGGAAGGCGCCGCCGATGCGCGGGTCGTGGCCGATACCGGCGACCACGTCGTCGATGTTCGCGCCGAGCCGTTCGCAGAGCGTGGCCAGGTTGTTCGCGAACGACAGCTTCATCGCGAGGAAGAAGTTCGCCGCGTACTTGGCGAGTTCGGCACCGGCGGTGTCGGTGAGCACGCGCGGTGCGTCGATGCCCACGTACAGGTCGGCCACCAGCCGGGCCGCGTCCGCGTCGGCGGCGCCCACCACGATCCGGTCGGGGTGGAGGAAATCGTCCACGGCGTGCCCCTCGCGGAGGAACTCCGGGTTGCTCACCACGGTCACGTCGGGGCGGCCGAGCAGTGCCGCGACGCGCTCGGCGGTGCCGACCGGCACGGTGGACTTGTTGACCACAGTGCAGCCGCGCGGCAGACGGTCACGGACCTCGTCGGCGACTGCCTCGACGGCGGCCAGGTCGGCGGCGCCTCCGACACCCATCGGAGTGGGCAGGCAGAGGAAGACCACCTCGGCGTCCTCGACGGCCGTCCGGGTGTCCGTCACGAACTGGAGACGGCCGGAGTCCAGCCCCTCGCGGACGGTTTCCGTCAGGCCCGGTTCGAGGATGTCGACCTCCGCCCGCCGGAGCCGTTCGACCTTGCGCGCATCGGAGTCCGCGCACACCACCCGGTGCCCGAGGGAGGCCAGACAGGCGCCGGTGGTCAGCCCGACATAGCCGGTTCCGATGACGGTTATGTATCGAAGTTCCATAAGAACAACCGATTCTTCTCGTTCGGGTATCAGCCTCCGAGGGCCGGCGCCTCGGTCGTTGCACTGGTAGGGGAACAGGCCTGACGCCGTCGTCGGACCTGAGCGTGAAAGGCGGGTGTCGGAGATCAACAGCCCGAGCCGAGAAGCTAGTTCGGCCCCAAATTATTTGTCAACGATCGGTGACATTGATTTGGCGGCTTTTGGACAGCGTGGGCCGGTACCGGGAGCATGTACGGAACGGCCCGACGGAGGAGACGCAGATGGACAGACCCGAAGAGGCGAAACGGGGCGGCGCCGGCCGTACCCCGCCCCGCAAATACGACGCTGCGGGGACCCGGGCGGCTCTGGTGAGCGCCGCGGCCCGGTGCTTCGGGAGGTGCGGGTACGACGGCACCAGCATCCGCGACATCGCCAAGGTCGCCGACGTCGACGCCGCACTCGTCTACCGTTACTTCGGCTCAAAACAGGGGCTCTTCGCGGCGGTCGTCACCCATGGCACCGCCGTGTTCGAACCGCTGCGCCACCTGCCGCTGGAGGATGTGGCGGAGTGGATTCACCGGATGGCCTTCGAAGGTCCGGCAGATGCCGAAACACCGCATCCGGTGCTGACGATGCTCCGCTCACCCAGTCGGGAGGAGGGCGTCGGGCGCATGCGCGCCGACGTGACCGAGGTCTTCTCCGACAGTTTCGCCAAACGCCTGGACGGCCCCGACGCGGAGATCCGCGCCGAACTGCTGGCGGCGCTGGTGCTGGGCGTGACACTGATGCGGCTGGCCGTCCAGCCGCCCGCGCTCGGCTGCGCGCAGGGCGACGCCGTGCTGCCCTACCTCAAGGATGCTGTCGACTCGCTGCTGAACCCGTGCGGGGCGGGGCGGGGGAGGGAAACGGGTGGGGACTGCCGGTGCGGGGGGTCCAAGCCGTGACGGACCCCCTGGGACACCGCATCCCCATGCCCGCTGACACTGCCGACCAGTAAACAGCGGTGCGACAAAGGCCCCGACGGCCCCGTCCGATCCGCTTGAGGGGACAGAGCAGGCTGCCTCTCGCCACGCGGTGAACAGCGAGAGCCCGTCACGTGCCGTAGCCGACTGCCGCGTGGCCGGCGTCCTGCTCGTGCCGCACGAGAATATGGCGCAGCCGGGTGGAGTCCATCAGCGGGTCGTAGGCGGGCAGGATCGTTCCGCCCGGCAGCCCGAACAAGACCTCCACGCTGCCTTCTTCCAGGGCCCGGACCAAAGATCTGGGCACCGGTCATCGTCTCTGTCACAGCGTCTTCCCCAGGTGCGGTCGTCAGCGCGCGGCCACGCGGGCCCGCAATCGGGGCGCGTGGACGTCGCGTTGTCGGAGTGGACGGCTCTCACCACGCTGAGAGGAGCGGATCGCGTGCGGATCCGGCGACGCGACGGAGAGCCGGAGCGAAGAACCGCACGAGGATCAGCTCGAAGCAGTAACAGCAGTAAGCGGTAACAGCGGGCACCCCGCGATACAGGGGCTGCAAGCGTTCCGCGGATTCGTTCAGTGGCCTCAGTGTGGATGCCTGCGGCAGCGGATCGGGCGACGGGCCGCGGTGAGTCCCGTCGCTCCGGCCAACGGCGATGGTCTCGATGCGCTCGCGCGGCACCCGAAGGTGTCCCGCGCGAGCGCCCACTTCTCTGTCGCTCCGGCCGACGACTCCACCGGCAGCCCCTCGGCACGCCGTTGCTCGAACCTCACCGCCTCGGACGTGTCACGAGGTGCGCGGCAGTGTGAGCCAGTCCTGCCAGGTGATGTCGCGGCCCGGATAACGGGGCTGCTGGAAGGGCCAGTCGGCGGCGATCCACCGCGGCACCAGCGTGTCGAGCGCGCGCTCCACCTCGCCGCCGACGAGGTCGTCCACCACCCACCAGGAGACCTCGCCGTCGGAGCCGGTGCGCTCGGGCGGGTCGATGTAGACGCAGCCGAGGAGCACCGTCTCCTCCTCGTCCAGCAGCGCGTAGTTGAACGACTGGTGAGCGGCTATCTCCCGCTCGTGCCGCAGCAGGTCGATGCGGTCCTCTTCATAGGTCATCGTCTCCTTGGGCCAGGCCCAGGCCGGGCCGAAGATCTCCCACAGGCGCTCTCGGGAGCCCATCACGGCGGGGTAGTCGATGGCGGTGTCCGCCTCCCGGATCGGCCGCAGGTGAAGGGCGCCGCCGGGGGCGGGCACGGGTACGGGCACGGGTACGTGGACGGGGTGGACGAAGTCGTCGGGCAGCCAGCTCATAAGGGCCGAGACTACAACCGGTCATGGCGAGGCCCCATGGCGTACCGAAGAACAACCCACAGCCCTGACAGGTCCTAATCATCCCGCACCCACGGCCGCAGCTTCTCCGGATTGCGGACCACCCAGATCCGCGTGACGCGGCCGCCGGCGACATCGAACGAGGCCACGGTCATGACGACGCCGGCGCGCTGGGCCACCAGGCCCGGCACTCCGTTGACCGACCGCTCCAGAAGTTCGAGCCCCGGAGCCTTGTCGGCGATGGCGACCATGTACTGGGCGATGCGCGCACCGCCTTCGATCGGGCGCAGGGCGGTCGTCGGTGCTCTTCCCCGCCGTCCCCATGCTCCCGGCCCGTCCCCTCGCCTTACCTTTCGCAGCCCCGCGTCGTCGGGCTGGTGAGACCTTATCGATCTACTGCCCGCCGGGCGGAAAAGGGGACCGTGCCATGGCGACCCGGGCGACGGCGCAGCGCCACTTCTCGTTTCTGCAGATCGCGATCACCCTGCAGACCCTGACCATCTTCCTTCAAGTGGTCTCCGCCGGACTGCTGCTCACCTCGTCCTACGGAGAGACGCTGCACAGTGCCGGTGCCCGCGTGATGTACGGGGCGTCGATGCTGTATCTGCTCGCGGCGGTGCTGGCGTGGAAGCCGGGCGGCGGCTCGCCCCGGCCCGTCTGGCACGCGTCCGGCTTCCTCGTTCTCGCCTCGGTCCAGGTCGTGCTCGGCATCGCGCACGTACCGTCGGTCCATCTCCCCCTGGGCGTCCTGATGTTCGGACTGAGTGTGCTGGCGCTGGCGCGGCGCTGAAGTCGGCGGGACCGGCGGAAAGGTGAACATCAGAGCGACGGTTCCGGTGGAGGTGCTACGAGAAAGAGGGATCTGTCCGGCACCGCGTGTGGAGAAACGGAAACGGACTTCCTCTCTGTACAACCGTTCGGAAAACAGCGGTGTCTGACGTCAGGGGAGCGGACGTTCCCCACAGTTCACCATCCTGTTGTCGACGTTTCACCGAGGATGATCCCCACATGGTCCAGACACTCTCCGGCCGCCGTACGCTTCGACGGACCGCCGGTGCGGTCGGCGCCGTCGCGCTCCTCGCGCTGGGTGCCGCCCCTGCCACCGCCGCCGACCCCACCACGGGAGTCGCCCTCGGCAAGCTCGACCCGATCGACGGAGTCAAGCCCGGCAGCAGCCTCGAGGTGCCGGCCACCTTCACCAACACGGGCAGCGAGACGCTGGACAAGGTCTACCTGTCGTACAGCGTGACGCGCGGTCTGAGCCACACCGATCTTCCCTCCAACTGCCAGCGCTACGAGGTCCCTTCGTACGATGAGGCGCCGAGCAAGTCCGAGGCGGTCTGCGAGTTCGACCAGGTCGTCAAGCCCGGTGTCGTCTACGCGCCGGAGAAGGCTCTGACGCTGAAGGCCGCCGACCACGCCCTGTACGACCGGCTCCGGGTGGTCGTACAGCCGGTCTTCTGGGGGCCCGACGAAAACGCCTCGGACCCGGTGCGGGGGACCGCTCCCGCCGTCAGGCTCGTCGAGCGGCCCGACGACACCCCGGCGACCGGCGGGGGCGAGGACGGGGACGCCGCCGACGTCACGGTGACCGCGGACAACACCGCCGACTTCCAGGTCTCCGGCGCGGAGTTGAAGGGCGCGGTCGGGGACACGGTCGACCTGAAGGTCACGTTCACCAACGCCGGTCCTGGCTGGGTGCTGCGGGACCTCGGCGTGCCCGCCACCGAGGTGCTGATCGACCTGCCCGCGGGGACGACGGTCACCAAGGGCAGCGGGTACTGCGACAAGGAGGCGACGGGCAGTTACTCCTGCGGTACGAGCCAGTCGTGGGTCGAGGAGGGCGACGGCGAGACGTACACGTTCAAGGTGCGGATCGACAAGAAGGTGGACGGCGCCAAGGGATCGGTGGCGCTCGCTGGCTCCGACCGGCCGTTCGACAAGGTCCCGTCCAATGACAAGGCCGTCATCACGCTCGACGTCACCGGCGGCGGCTCGGCCTCCGGCGGCTCCTCGACGACGTCCGGCGGCTCCACGTCCACCACGGGCGGCTCCGGTTCCTCGACGACGGGCGGCTCGGACTCCACCGGCGGTTCGACGGGCGGCTCCACCGGCGGCTCGACCGGCGGCTCGACCGGCGGTTCGACGAGCGGTACGACCGGCGGCGACGCCACGACGACGGGCGGCGACTCGGGTTCGGCCACGAACATCAATGGGGGCCTGGCGAGCACCGGTTCCGGATCGGTCCTGCCCCTCACGGGCGCGGCGATCGCGGTGACCGGGCTCGGCGCCGGCGCGGTGCTGCTGGCCCGGCGTCGCGCGGCGCGCCAGTAACCCGGCGACCCTCCGCCGGCGCTACCTCTGCTGAGGCTCCTTCGCGCCCGTTCATCAGGCTCCTGATGCCGTTGGAGGGTTCAGCGCGGTTCCGAAGCCGGGCAGGTGGGGCGGCAGCAGGGCGATAGGTCTCGGCGCCCGGCGCAGCGGACCGCGAGCGCAGCCGGAAACGGCTCCGGCCGAGGTCTCTGGCCGGGGTCTCCTGCCGGGGTCTCCTGCCGGGGCCTCCGGTCGGGATCCCCGGTCGTTGTCGGTGCCCGCCGGTAGTCTCACCCGGGTGAGCGTGGGCACCGACAACACGAGACTGGTCGTCCTGCGCGGCAACAGCGCCTCGGGCAAGTCGTCCGTGGCGGCCGGCCTGCGTGAGCGCTTCGGGCGGGGCCTGGCCCTGGTCGGCCAGGACAACCTGCGCCGCGTCGTCCTGCGTGAACGCGACCGCCCCGGCGCGGCGAACATCGGCCTGGTCGACCTGACCGCCCGCTACGCCCTGGACGCCGGCTACCACGTCGTCGTCGAAGGCATCCTCTACGCCGACCACTACGGCGCCATGCTCACCCGGTTGCGCGCCGACCACCGCGGCCCGACCTACGCCTACTACCTGGATGTGCCGCTCGCCGAGACCCTCGTACGGCACACCACCAAGCCGATCGCGGACGAGGTCGGCGAGACGCGGTTGCGGGACTGGTACCGGCCGTCCGACCTCCTGCCCGGCGGCATCGAGACGGTCATCGGCGCCGACAGCTCTCTGGCCGTGACCATCGACCGCATCATGCGCGACACCGGCCTGGCCCGCCTTCCCCCGCTCGACCGCTGACCAGGCACGTCCCCTGGCCGTACGGACGGCGGGCGGATGCCCGCCGTCCGTACGGTGCGTTACCCACGAGCGGTGTCGAAGGCGGTCGTTGTCCGGGGCGGGCGCGCGGCGGGTGTCGCGAACGTCGCGGCCAGCACCAGGGCCAGGACGAGGACCAGGGCGTACCGCAGCCCGAAGTGCTCCCCGAGGTAGCCGAGGGAGGGCGGCCCTACGAGAAACGCGACGTAGCCGACAGTGGCGGCCAGGGAGACGCGGGCGGCGGAGTCGCTGCCGGAGTCGCTCGCCGCGGAGAGCGCGACGGGGAAACCGAGCGACGCCCCAAGTCCCCACAGGATCGCGGCGGATGCCGCGACGGCCTGGTTGTCGACGAAGATCACGAGGGCCAGTCCGAGCGCCCCGATGAGCGCGCTGGCGCAGAGCACGGCCGCTCGCCCGAAACGGTCGACGAAACGGCCGCCCACGAAACGCCCGAGGGTCATCGCCGCGGCGAACGCCGCGTACACGGCCGAACCGAGGGCGGGATCGAAGCCGTGGCCGTCGACCATGACCAGCGGGAGCCAGTCGTTCGCGGTCCCCTCGGCCATGGCGAGGGCGAGGATGACGCATCCGATGAGCAGCAGTTTCGGGTCCTTCCACACCGCGGGACGCTCCGCCCCCGGTTCCCGGTGCTCCGCGACGGCGCGTCGGCCTATGCCCGGTGGAACGTGTCGGATCACCAGAACGAGCGTGGCCAGCACGACGACGGCGACGACCGCGAGGTGTACGAGGACCGGGATCCCGGCCGCCGTCAGCACGATGCCGCCGAGCGCCCCGACGACCGTGCCGAGGCTGAAGAAGCCGTGCATGGCCGGCATCGTGGAGCGGCCGAGCAGCCGCTCCACCTCGGCGCCCTCGACGTTGAGGGCCACCTCGCCGCCGCCCATTCCGAAGCCGAAGAGGCACAGGCCCAGGGCCACGACGACACTTGAGCCCATGGCGGCCCCGACGCCCATGACCCCGGCGCCGGCGGCCACCCCGGCGGTGCCCACCACGATGACGGGCCGGGCACCCCAGCGGGCCACGAGCGCCCCTGAGCACAGGATGCCGATCATCGAGCCGACCGAGAGTCCGAACAGGATGAGGCCCATCTGCGCCGTGGAGGCACCGAGCAGGTCGCGTACGTCGGGGGTGCGTGTCACCCAGGACGAGATGGTCAGGCCGGGCGCGAAGAACAACGCGAAGACAGCGGTGCGGCGCAAGGCGAGTTCGGCGGTCACGGGTGGTGGCTCCAGGTGCGGTCGAGACGAGTCAGTACAACCGTACACACTAGAGTGTACTGACGTACACACTCTGGGGGCGTCGCCACGTGGCACATTGGGTCGCGTGAGTGGCACGCGGCGCGAGATTCCGAACGACCCAGGGCGCAAGGAACGCATCCTGGAGGCAGCCCTCGACGTGATCGCCGACAGCGGGGTGCACCGGACCACCCATCGCAAGATCGCGGCACGGGCCGAGGTACCGCTCGGCTCGTTGACGTACTACTTCGACGGCATGGATGACTTGCTCGCTCAGGCATTCGCGCGGCTCGCGGACACGATGTCTCTTCTGTACCGGCAGACCGTGCAGGCCGCCGGATCGCGGGCCGAGGCCGAGGAAGCGGTCGTCGAGCTGATCTGCGGGCCTGCCTACGCCACGACCCGCGACATGACGCTCATCTTCGAGATGTACGCCTATGCCAATCACAACGAGGCGGTGTCGGTCACCACCCGCACCTGGCTGGAGCGCAGCCGGGACAGCCTCGCCCTCCACTTCACCCCTGGAGTCTCCCGGGCTCTCGACGCACTGGTCGAGGGCTGGCCCATGCACAGAGCCTTCGACGAGGCCCCCCTGGACCGCCGGCTCGTCGCCGGGACGGTACACGCCATCGTCAACGCCGCACCGGACCTTCCGCACGGCTAGCCGGCACAGCGAAGGGGTACGGGACCAGCACCAGCACCAGCAGCCCCGGCTCGGACCGGCCCGACCATGGAGCCGGGCGTCTTCTCCGGGGATTGCCTCCCCGGAGAAGACGCCCGTCCGCCCCGTGGCCCGCGCGGGCGGCGTCACTCCCGGGGGTGGCTGCGGCGGTCCAACAGGTTCCACGTTCATGGTCAACGCACGGGACGTAGGGCCTACGGCATGATCACGGCGGGTTCGGGGTCACCAGGGGACGACGCCGTCGTCCTCGAAGAACGAGCCGGTCGGGCCGTCGTCGGGCAGTGTGGCGAGCCGGATCGCCGTGGCCGCGCCCTGCTCAGGAGTGCGGGGCCCTTGGAAGCCGGTGAAGTCGGTCGCGACCAGGCCCGGGCAGGCGGCGTTGATCAGGATGTTCGTACCGTGGAACTGGCGGGCGTAGTGCACGGTGATGGCGTTGAGGAACGACTTCGACGGCGAGTAGGCCGCCATGACGGGGCCGACGTCGATGCCCGGGTCCGCCTGCCGGGTCAGGGAGGCGACGGCGCTGGAGATGTTGACGATGCGTGGCGACGTCGAGCGCCGCAGCAGCGGAAGCAGCGCGTTGGTCACCCGGATGACCCCGATGACGTTGGTCTCCACGACCGTCCGGACCACGTCGAGGTCGAGCGTGGTCGGGTCCTGTCCCCAGCCCGGTCCCGTCTCTCCGGAGATGCCCGCGTTGTTGACCAGGACGTCCAGGCGCCCGGCCTGCCGTTCGATCAGTTCCGCGGCCCCGGTGACGCTCTGGCCGCCGGTCACGTCCAGCGGCACACCGAACGCGTCCACCCCGGCGGCGCGCAGCTTTTCGACGGCGGACTCACGCCGGGCCTCGTCGCGGGCTCCGAGGCCCACGCGGTAGCCGAGGGCGCCCAGCCCGGCCGCGATTTCGTACCCGATTCCCTTGTTCGCGCCGGTCACCAGCGCGATCTTCGTTTCGCTCATACCGTTGATGTTCGCTCGCGGGGGAGCGGTGCATCCAACACCGGTACGGTGTCCTGTCATACCCGTTAGGTATCACTGAAGGTAGGCTGTGGCCATGGATACCTTGGAGACCCGCGAGTTGAGGTACTTCACGGCCGTCGCCGAGGAACTGCACTTCGGCCGCGCCGCCGAGCGCCTCGGCATGGCCCAACCACCGCTGTCCCGGGCGATCCAGCAGCTCGAGCGGCGCCTCGGCGTCTCACTCCTGGAACGCAACCGCCGCGGCGTCTCCCTGACCGGCGCCGGAGAGGTGCTGCTGCACGAGGGCCGCGCAGCTCTCGACGCGACCGCCGCCGCAGCTCGCCGTACCCGTCGCGCCGGTGGCGCCGACCATCCCGGTGGCCCCCGCAACCGCCTGGTGCTGGCGGTGAAGGCCGGCGCGTCCCACGAGCTGCTGCACAAGCTCATCGATGCCTACGCGGCCGAGCCGGACTCCGCCGAGATCGAAGTGCTGCCGAGCGGCACGTGCGAGCAGGGAGAGATGCTGCGCGACGGCCGCGCGGACGTCGCGCTCATGCACGCGCCGTTCAACTCCCTCGTCGGATTCGACAGCGAGGAACTGATGACCGAGGGGCAGATCGCCATCCTGCCCACCGCGCACCCTCTCGCCGCGCGCGGGACTCTGTCCCTGGCCGACGTCAGCGACATCCCCGATCTCCCGCTCGCGCGCTGGTCCAGCCACGGCACGTATCCGCCCGGCCGGGGCCCCGAGATCCACGACCAGACGCAGCTGGCCCAGCTGATCGCCCTGGGACGTACCCTGGCGGTCTTCCCCGACTCCGCCCGCGCCTGGCTGTGGGCCGAACACACCGCCGTCCCCTTGACCGACGCACCCCCCGTCGTGACGCACATCGCCTGGCCCGCGCACAGCCGCTCCCTCGCCCTCGCCGGGCTGATCCGCACGGCCGCACGGCTATGACCCTCTCTGGCCTTTCACGCTGGAACGCACCTCTGGTCCTGGGGCCCTCGCGGAGACCCCCAACTGATCGTTTCAGAATCAGACTCTCGTGACCGCCGGACCCTGTCAGTCGTCGAGCCGCTGAAGGACCTGCGCGAACTCGTTGTTCTCCACCAGGCCGACGAGTACGTGGGTCATGTTGCTGATAACCGGCATCGCGGACGATGAGACCGTCCGAGACCCAGAAGTAGCGACCTTCCAGGGCTTCCCCGCTTGTCGCCCACCTCTTCATCACAAGCTCGACCTGGGCGAGAGTGATGATGGTCGCGCTCCAACGAGAGCCGTCGGGGAGATCGGCGAAGACGTCGGGAGTCCCCCTACCCGCTCGAATTGCGCTCCCTGGGCTCGATCACATGCCGTCTGAGGCGCCCCACCACTCACGCGGATCCACGAGCAGGGCCACGCCGGCAAAGATCATGAGACGCGCCGCCATTACCACTCCGGGAGCGCGGCCGTTGGGTATGCGTGTCAGCCACCGTGTGCCGAGCACCGCCACACCACAGGACCAGCTCCGCCTCCGCCAGCCGCCGGCCGCATTCGCCGGCCGCCTGGCGACACCCGCCCCGCACCCGCACCCCTCCCGTACGCACGTCCCCCGAGGAGTTCCCTGCCGTGTGGCACGACATGCTGGCCCTTCAGATTCCGATCGTGGAGAAGATCATTCGCACGGTCGCGGTCTACGCCATGATCGTGATTCTGTTCCGACTGTCAGGCAAACGCGGTCTCGCGGGCGTGAACACCTTCGACGTTGTGGTGATCTTCCTGCTGTCGAACGTGGTGCAGAACGCGGTCATCGGTCCGGACAACAGCGTGCTCGGCGGAGCGATCGGAGCCGTCACGCTGGTGGCCGTCAACGCCGCGGTGACCCGGTGGCTGGCTCGCGATCCACGGGCCGCGAGGCTGCTGGAAGGAACAGCCACCGTCGTCGTGGCGAAGGGCAAACTGAAACACCGGGCTCTGCGGCGCCTGGCCCTGCGGCCCTCCGAGATCGAGCACGCGGTCCGTCTCCAGAACGGCGAAGGCGTCAGCGACATCGCCGAGGGCCGTCTCGAACCGGACGGGCAACTGGTCCTCGTCCTCAAGACCGCACAGCAGGGTGCCACCCGCGGTGAGATCGAGGCGTTGCAGGCCCGGCTCGCCTCGATCGAGGATCTGCTCACGGTTCTCGCCGGCCGCCGCCGTGACGGCACAGGGTTGTGACCGCGCCCCGCCGCTGCCCTCACCAAGGCCAATCCGGCCAGGATTCTGGTACAGGTCCCGGCCGAGAGGCTCGTCATCGCCTGTGACATCAAGATGGCCCCCTGGATATCGAACTGCTGGAGATTCCACCGCGGTTACGCCGAATCCACACCGTCATCGAGTGACGGGTCGGAGCGTAAAAGCCTCAGGGATGACGGTAGTCGGGCATCTCTCGCGGTCGCGGACAGAGGGCGAGAAAGTGTGGGTAGCCAGCGGAGATGCGGAGGTCTAATGTGCGGAGAGCGCCCCTGCCCCCGGCGGACCTGTCCGCACGGGTTGAGGGTGACGAGTGTGGCGCATCCAGTCCCGAAGCAGGAAGCGCCGGGTGCTGCCCCCGTCGGCGCGTCGCCGTCCCGGCATATCCACGCACAGGTGCTCCCGGATCTGCATCACCGGCATGCCGATGCCCTGTACCCACTGGCCCACCTGCTCCGCCCGGACACCGGGAGCGCCGACGAAGCCTTCGTCGGCACCTTGACAGGGGCCGAGCGTGCCGGGTTCGATTTCTCCGTGACCTCGGATCACTACTTTCCCTGGCTCGTCTCCCAGGGGCACTCACCGTACGCCTGGAGTGTGCTGGGAGCGGCGGCCCAGGCTACCTCGCGTATTCCTCTGATGACGTACGTGACCTGTCCGACCAGGCGGTATCACCCAGCGGTGGTCGCGCAGAAGGCCGCGACGATGCAGTTGCTGTCCGAGGGCCGGTTCCGTCTCGGGCTGAGCTCGGGTGAACAGCTCAACGAGCATGTGACCGGTGGTGGTTGGCCCTCCGCGTGGACCAGGATCGGGATGCTCGAAGAGGCGGTGGGGATCATCCGGGCCCTGCTGGCCGGGGGCACCGTGAACCACCGCGGCGTACACTTCGAGGTGGACAACGCCAAGCTGTGGGACCTCCCGGACGAGCCGCCCCTCGGCATCGCGGTCTCGGGTGAGCGTTCCTGCTCACTCGCCGGCCGGCTCGCCGATCTGGTGATCGCCACCGAGCCGAAGGAGGAGTTGCTCAAGGCTTTCGCCGCGCACGGGGGCGCGGGCAAGCCGAAGGCCGGGCAGCTTCCCGTCTGTTACGACGCCGACAGGGCGGCGGCCGTCGCCCGAGCGCACGAGCAGTTCCGCTGGTCCGTGGGGCCGTAGCCGGTGAACTCGGAACTGCCGAACCCGGCCGCGTTCGCCGAAGCCACCGGTCATGTGCGCCCGGAGGACATCGCCGAGGCCATCCCGTGCGACAGCGACACAAAACGGTTTGTCGAAGCGGTGAAGCCGTACATCGAGGCGGGCTTCACGGAGATCGCGCTGATCCAGATCGGCGGCGACCACCAGGAGCCGTTCCTCGACTGGTCGCAGAAGACACTGCTGCCCGCCCTGCGAGCCCTCTGAAACGCCGGTGGTCGACGGCGAACGGCCCGGTCAGCCGGACCAGGTCCAGTCGGCCACCTCGGGCAGGTCCGTGCCGTGCTCGCGGATCCAGGCGTGATGGCGGGTGCGTACGTCCGCCATGGCCTGCCGCACGGCGACAGCCCGGACACCGAGCCCCGGTACCCGGTCGATCGTGTCCATGACCAGCTGGTAGCGGTCGAGGTCGTTGCGGACCACCATGTCGAACGGTGTGGTGGTTGTCCCCTCCTCCTTGTAGCCGTGTACGTGAAGGTGGACGTGTCCTGCGCGGCGGTAGGCGAGGCGGTGGATCAGCCAGGGGTAGCCGTGGTAGGCGAAGATCACCGGCTTGTCGGTGGTGAACACGGCGTCGTACTCGGAGTCCCTCATCCCGTGCGGGTGTTCCTCGTGCGGCAGGAGCCGGGCCATGTCGACGACGTTCACCACGCGTACGGCCAGCTCCGGCAGATGGCGCCGCAGCAGGTCGGCGGCTGCCATGGTCTCCAGCGTGGGCACGTCACCGGCGCAGGCCAGCACGACATCCGGCTCCCGGGAGCCGTCCTCCGTACCGGCCCACTCCCAGACCCCCACGCCACGCGCGCAGTGCGCGCGGGCCTCCTCCAGGGTGAGCCAGTCGAAGCCGGGCTGTTTGCCGGCCACGATCACATTGACGTAGTCGCGGCTGCGCAGCACGTGATCGGCGACGGCGAGGAGTGTGTTGGTGTCCGGCGGGAGGTAGACACGTACGACTTCGGGGCTCTTGTTCAGGACGTGGTCGACGAAACCGGGGTCCTGGTGGGAGAAGCCGTTGTGGTCCTGGCGCCAGACGTGAGAGGTCAGCAGGTAGTTGAGGGACGCGATGGGGCGGCGCCAGGGGAGCCGCCGGGAGGTCCGCAGCCACTTGATGTGCTGGTTGACCATCGAGTCGACGATATGGGCGAATGCCTCGTAGCTGGAGAACAGCCCGTGCCGGCCGGTGAGCAGGTAGCCCTCCAGCCAGCCTTGACAGAGGTGCTCGGACAGCACTTCCATCACCCGGCCGTCGCGGGCGAGGTGCTCGTCCGTGCCGAGTACGTTCGCCTGCCACGCCTTGGACGTGGCGTCGTAGAGCGCCTCCAGCCGGTTCGAGGCGGTCTCGTCGGCGCCCACGACCCGGAAGTCCCGCCGGCCCTTGGTCGCCTCCATAATGTCCTTGAGCAGGAGGCCGAGCACTCGGGTCGGTTCGTGTGAAGCCCTGCCGGGCGCGTCCACGCGCACCGCGTACCGCTCCAGGGGCGGGACCGGTAGCTCCCGCAGCAGCAGCCCGCCGTTGGAGTACGGAGTCGCGCCCAGCCTGCGCGCGCCCTCGGGAACGTACTCGAGTACCGACGGGCCCGGTGCGCCTGTCGCGTCGAACAGCTCGTCGGGGCGGTACGAGCGCAGCCACGCCTCCAGCTGACGCAGATGGTCGGGGTTGTCCCGGACACCGCTCAACGGGACCTGATGCGCGCGCCACGTCCCTTCCACCGGCACTCCGTCGACCTCGCCTGGACCCGTCCAGCCCTTGGGCGTGCGCAGCACGATCATGGGCCAGGCAGGCCGGCTGGTCATCGCGCCCTTGCGGGCGGCGTACCGGATCTCGCCGATACGGTCGGCGGCGCGGTCCATCGCAGAGGCCATGGCGCCGTGGACGGACGAGGGCCGGTCGCCCGTGACGTAGAGGGGTTCGTGCCCGTAGCCGCGCAGCAGGGAGTCGAGTTCGTCCTGCGGCAGTCGGGCGAGCACGGTCGGGTTGGCGATCTTGTACCCGTTGAGGTGCAGGATCGGCAGGACCGCGCCGTCGTGCACGGGGTCGAGGAACTTGTTCGCGTGCCAGGAACCGGCGAGCGGGCCGGTCTCCGCCTCCCCGTCGCCGATCACGCAGGCGACCAGCAGATCGGGGTGGTCCAGCGCGGCTCCGTAGGCGTGGGCGAGGGAGTAGCCCAGTTCACCGCCTTCGTGGATCGAGCCCGGGGTCTGGGGCGCGACGTGGCTGGGAACACCTCCGGGGAACGAGAATTGCCGGAACAGGCGTTCCATACCATCCAGGTCCCGGCTCACGTCCGGATAGGTCTCGGAGTACGTGCCCTCCAGCCAGGAGTTGGCCAGCACGGCGGGCCCTCCGTGGCCGGGCCCCCAGACGCACAGCACATCGATGTCGCGTGCCGTGATGAGCCGGTTGAGATGCGTGTGGACGAGATTGAGGCCGGGGGAGGTGCCCCAATGGCCGAGCAGTCGCGGTTTGATGTGTTCCGGTGCCAGCGGCTCCAGGAGCAGCGGGTTGGCCATCAGGTAGATCTGGCCGACGGCCAGGTAGTTCGCCGCGCGCCAGTGCGCGTCGAGAGCCGTCAGCTCCCCGGCCGTCAGCTTCCCGGCCGTCGATTCTCCGGCGGTCGGCCCCGTCGGGTTCTCTTCGCCGCTCACGCTGGTCTCGCGCATGCTCGTCCTCCTGCTGGGAGCCGGACCCGGAAGGCCGCAGTTCGGTTCAGGGCCGGTGGAGTACTTGCTTTCCCGCCGCGGCGGCCGCATC
Source organism: Streptomyces sp. NBC_01429 (assembly GCF_036231945.1). Classification (NCBI taxonomy): domain Bacteria; kingdom Bacillati; phylum Actinomycetota; class Actinomycetes; order Kitasatosporales; family Streptomycetaceae; genus Streptomyces; species Streptomyces sp. NBC_01429. The sequence goes on from NZ_CP109599.1 coordinate 8,028,295, forward strand.
GGTCTCGGTGGTCCCGCCCCTGGTGCTCAGCCTGCCGCCCGCGCTCTCCAGGTGCGCCCTGATGAACCACTGGAAGAGTTCCAGGCTGCGCAGGTGCTGGATCAGCATGTCCTGGGTGACCGGATCCAGCTTGCCGACCGAGACGGCCGTCTGACGGTGATCGGCGATGATGCCCGAGTAGACGAGGTCCAGGGCTCCGAGATGCTCGATGGCCTCCGCCCGGCCGACGGCGTAGTCGTCCCAGCCGCGCTCGCGCACCAGGGCGCCCGGCGTCCCGGCGGGTGAGCCGCCCAGGGTCGAGATGCGCTCGGCGGTCTCGTCGACCATGCCGCGAACGGCGTCCACCTGCGGGTCCAGCATCTCGTGCACCGCGATGAAGTGCGGTCCGACGACGTTCCAGTGGACGTGCTTGAGGGTCAGGGCGAGATCATTGAGGGCGTGCAGCCGCATCCTGAGCGACTGGACGGTCTCCCCGCCCTCCGAGGCCGTCATACCGGGCACGGTGTACTGCGGGTCGTTCTGCGATGACATGAGGTTTCCTCTCTTGCCGGCCTCATTTCGCTTCGCCCCATCGGGTACCACCGGCCCGCTCGCCCGAACACGGCCCCAGTACGGGCCCGGCTGCCGTGCTCCCACTTCATGCGTAGCGACCGGGACACGCCACAGGGAGGCGGCCGTACGAGTTGGCGTGGGATTCGAGTCGGGCGAGGGAGGATGGATGAGACTTCGCGGGGTACGCGGCCGTCATGAGCAGTGACATGAGTGACACGCTGGCAGAGACGTACGCCGCGTCGCCCGGGGCCGCGGCTCTCCTTCCCCTGGTATTCGGCCTCGTCGTCGTCGGCGTCCTCATCGCCGGGTTTGTCTACGGCCGGCGCATCCTGGCCCGGGAACCCCGTCGCCCCCTGCCGGAGGAACAGCCCAACCGGCCTCAGGACGGCCCGGCCCGAGAGGGTTCCGAGCCGCCCCAGGAGCGGTAGGACGGTCCAGATGGCTACAGAAGGCGCGATAGACCGGTCCGCCGGGTGGGCCTTGGGCCGCTGCTCAAGCCGTGCCGGGCGAGTTGCCCGGGCGGCGGCGAGCGCCGCGAACTGAGGACCGCGCTCGCCTCAGATCCCGGAGGACCCGCACTCTTCTCTGTGTCTGTGTCTGTGTCTGTGTCTGCGGCCAGGAGGGGCACCGCATGCGGGGACGGCCGGCTGAATACAGAGGCCGGAACGCGCAGCCGGTCCTCGGATCAGCGACACAAAGAGTGCTGGGCTTGGATATCGTCAGGTCAGGATGGCCAGGGTAAAGGAGTGTCCGGCTGGGTCGGAGTAGAGCCGGGTGTCCCGCGGCCCGCCGTTGTCCTTGGTGTCCAGGGGCCGTGCGCCGAGAGCGATCAGCTCGCGCTCCGCCTCGTCGATTTCCCCCCGTGACACCAGGATGCGCAGATGTGCCTGCTGAGAGCTCTCGGGCCGTGGCCAGCTCGCCGGCGCGTAGCCATGGTCCCGCCGTACCGCGAGATGGACCCCGGCATTGCCGATGATCTCCAAGAAGTCCGGATCCGGGCCTACGCGGACCTCCGCGTCGAGGAAGGACGAGTAGAACTCCGCCAGTTCGACGGGTTCTGCGCAGTCAAGGACGAGAACACTGATCTTCGCGACGGTCATGAACTGCGTGTACCCCCGGCCGTCGCCCGCACGCGTGGTGCCGTTTGCTGTTCGCCCGCAGCCCCGCCGGGCGGGGCCCTCCCGCCATGTTGCGGGCGGTGGCGGTGCGCGGAAGGGTCGAAAGCGTTCGTACGAGGAGGAGGAAACACTATGCCCATCGCGACGGTGAACCCCGCCAGCGGCGAGACGCTCAAGACCTTCGACGCGCTCGGAGCGGACGCGATCGAACACCGGCTCGCGGCTGCCGCCGACAGGTTCCGCCTGTACCGCCTCACTGGTTTCGGCGAACGGGCGAGGCTACTGCGCCGCGCCGCTGATCTGCTGGAGCGGGACGCCCCGGACATCGCCCGCACGATGACCACCGAAATGGGTAAACCCCTCGCGCAGGCCCGCGCGGAGGCCCTCAAGTGCGTCAAGGCGATGCGCTGGTACGCGGAGCGCGCCGAGGCGCTCCTCGCGGACGAGCACCCCGCGGAAGGTGATGTCGTGGACTCGGGCGCCGCCCACGTGCGGGTGCACTACCGCCCGCTTGGTGTGGTGCTCGCGGTGATGCCGTGGAATTTTCCCCTCTGGCAAGTCGTACGGTTCGCCGCGCCCGCCCTTATGGCGGGCAATGTCGGCCTGCTCAAGCATGCCTCGAACGTTCCGCAGACCGCGCTCTACCTGGAGGAACTCTTCCACAGGGCGGGTTACCCGGAGGGGTGCTTCCAGACCCTGCTGGTGGGCTCCGACGCGATCGAGGCCATTCTGCGCGACAGCCGGGTGGCCGCCGCGACCCTCACAGGCAGCGAGCCGGCCGGCCGCTCGGTCGCCTCGATCGCCGGCGACGAGATCAAGAAGACTGTCCTGGAGCTGGGCGGCAGCGATCCGTACGTGGTCATGTCCTCTGCGGACGTCGAGCGGGCGGCACGGACAGCGGTGACGGCGCGGGTCCAGAACAACGGCCAGTCGTGCATCGCCGCCAAACGGTTCATCGTGCACGAGGACATCTACGACGCCTTCGCCGAACGGTTCACAGCGGGAGTGCGCGCGCTGACCGTCGGGGATCCGCTGGACGAGTCCACGGACGTCGGACCGCTCTCCACCGAACGGGGCCGCGCCGATCTGGAGGAACTGGTCGACGACGCCCTGAACCGGGGAGCCACCGCGCTGTGCGGAGGAGCCCGGCCCGAGGGCTACGAGAGGGGCTGGTTCTTCACACCGACGGTGCTCGCCGGTGTCACGGACACGATGCGCGTCCACACCGAGGAGACATTCGGTCCGGTGGCCACGTTGTACCGGGTCAGCGGGGTGGAGGAGGCCATCGCTTTTGCGAACGGCACGCCCTTCGGGCTGAGTTCCAACGTCTGGACGCGCGATGAGGGCGAGATGCGGCGGTTCGTCCAGGACATGGAAGCGGGCGGTGTGTTCTTCAACGGAATGACGGCCTCGCACCCGGCTCTGCCCTTCGGCGGTGTGAAGCGCTCGGGCTACGGCCGTGAACTGGCGGGGCACGGGATCAAGGAATTCTGCAATGCCACCACCGTGTGGCTCGGCGCGGAGCCGGACGCCACGACCTCGTAGTCGCCTGACTGTCCGGCCCCGAACAGCGCCGCCGACGCCGTCTGGCGTCAGCGAGTGAGACCCAGGCTTATCACCAGTAGTGCCGCCTGCCGCCCACAGCGTGCCCCAGAGCGCCCAGCACCCACAGGATCGCGCCGATCGCGACGAGGACGATGCCGATCGTCCACAGAGCGGAAATGCTGGTGACAAAACCGACCACAAGCAGGATGATGCCGAGGACGACCACCACGCGCTCCCATCGTCATGCACGCTCTTCCAGCTCCAGCTTGCGCTCGACCCGCTTTTTTCGCGACCTCGGACACGTGTTTTCCCAGCGCGGGACAGGGCGGCGAGGCCGGCGCGGCCCAGGTCGGGGGAGCCTGCTCTCAGGCGCCGAATTCCTTGAGGAACGCGTGGGAGAAGGCGTTCAGATCGTCCGGCTTCCGGCTGGTGATCAGAGTGCTGGGGGCGGCGGTGCAGATCCTGACCTGTTCGTCGACCCAGGTGGCTCCCGCGTTGCGCAGGTCCGTTTGCAGGGAGGGCCATGATGTCAGCGTCCTGCCGCGCACCACGTCGGCCTCGATCAGCGTCCAGGGCGCGTGACAGATCGCTGCCACCGGCTTGCCCGCCTGGAAGAAGCCCTTGACGAAGGCGACGGCCGCCCCGTCCGTCCGCAGTGCGTCCGGGTTGGCGACGCCACCGGGGAGCACCAGTGCGTCGTAGTCCGCGGCGCCGGCCTGGGACACCGTGCGGCCGACGGGGAAGGTGTCCGCCTTGTCGAGGTGGTGGAACGCCTGGATCTCCCCCTCGGCGGTGGAGACCAGTGTCGGCTCTCCACCCGCGTCGGCCACGGCCTTCCACGGCTCGGCCAGCTCGACCTGCTCCACGCCCTCGGGTGCTACGAGGAATGCCACGCGCATGCGACTCACGTCCTTTCCGTAGTGGTTTTCCGTACCGCCTCCTTCTGGGGTACGGCACGGCCTTGCTCTCGCCTGACCGCACGCGGGCAGGGAGTACACCGGGCTTGCTCAGCTCGATGGACAGGGGCCGCGGCCAGGAGCCGCGCGAGGTGCGCGGCGTTGACGGCGAGGGCCCGGGTCGTGGCGGCGGTGCCCGACGGCGTCTCCTTGAGATCCTGGTAGTCGGTTCCGTGCTGGGCCTCGCCGACCCAGTAGGTGATGGCTCCGGGGGCGAGGGTGAAGCCCAGGTCGTTGAGCCCTGGAACAGATCGGCGCTCACTTTGTGGGCTCCGTCCTCATTCCCGACGACAGCGGTCGCGGCGACCTTTCCGTAGGTCAACTGCCTTCCCTGGTCGTCCGTTTCGGAGATATCGGCGTTCAGGCGTTCCAGTACGCGTTGGCAGACGCTGGAGGGGTGGCCGAGCCAGATGGGTGTGGAGAGAAGGAGGATGTCAGCCGCCATCACCTTCTCCCGCAGTGCCGGCCAGGCGTCTCCCTCGCCCATGTTCTGCGCGACCCCCGGCTTGATGTCGTGGTCGGTGACACGGAGGGTTTCCCCCTCCACTCCGATGCTGGACAACTCTGCCATCACCTGTTCGGCGAGGAGGTGACTGCTGGAGTTCTTGGGCGACGGGCTCAATGTGCAGACGAGCGCGACAGCACGAGTCATGAACACTCCTTGGGCACGTGCGTGCGGGGGAGAGGCTGGCCTGGCGGGTAGCCGACCGGTCAGGGAGTCAGGACGGTCTTGATCATGCCGTCCTGTTTGGCCTGGAAGGTCTTATACGCCTGGGGTCCTTCTTCGAGGGGCAGGGTGTGCGTGGCGAATCCGTCCACTCCAAGGACGTCCTCCTCGTTGAGGAGCGGCAGAATGTCGTCGACCCAGCGCTTGACGTTCGCCTGCCCCATGCGGAGCTGGATCTGCTTGTCGAACATCGTCAGCATCGGCACCGGATCGATGGCGCCTCCGTAAACGCCGATGAGTGAGACCGTGCCCCCGCGCCGTACCGCCTCGACGGCGGTGTTGAAGGCCACCATGCTGTCCACGCCGGCGCGGCCCATCATCTTCTCGCCCAGCTTGTCAGGCAGCAGACCCACGAACTGCTGGGCGGCCTTGGTGAGAGGGGCGCCGTGTGCCTCCATGCCGACGGCCTCGATGACGGCGTCCGAGCCGCGTCCGCCGGTGAGGCGGCGGATCTCGTCCACGACGTTGTCGCCGTGCTCGTTCAGGTCAATGGTGTGTACGCCTCTGGCGCGCGCCCGGGACAGCCGTTCGGGTACGAGGTCGACGCCGATGACTGTGCCTGCTCCGCGGTGGAGGGCGATGCGGGCCGCCATGTCACCGATCGGCCCGAGGCCGAGCACGGTGACGCTGCCACCAGGCGGGATATCGGCGTAGGCGACGGACTGCCACGCGGTGGGCAGGACGTCGGAGAGATAGAGGAAGCGCTGGTCGGGTGGCCCGTGTTCCACCTTGACCGGCAGTGTGTTGCCGAACGGCACCCGCAGCAACTCCGCCTGGCCGCCGGGGACCTGGCCGTAGAGCTTGGAGAAGCCGAAGAGCGAGGCGCCCATCCCGCGCTTTTTGACCTGCGTGGTCTCGCACTGCGAATGCAGCCCTTGTCCACACATCCAGCAGGCGCCGCACGAGACGTTGAACGGGACGACCACACGATCCCCGACCGATACCGCGGTCACCTGCGAACCGACTTCCTCGACGATGCCCATCGGCTCGTGCCCCAAGATGTCGCCGGGGTCCAGGTAAGGTCCGAGCACCTCGTACAGGTGCAGGTCCGAGCCGCAAATACCGCTTGAGGTGATGCGCACGACAATGTCGGTCGGATCCACGATCTTCGGGTCGGGGACCGTATCCACCCGTACATCACGCTTTCCGTGCCAGGTCAGAGCTCTCATGATCGCCTCCTTGTGTGTCGTCCCTCCACCAGATGTCCAGTCGGCTCCGGCGCCCAGCCTGCTCCCCACCTTGCAACACGTGACCCGCAGGCGCAGGACGGGGCCCTCGCTCGACCACATCGGCGTGTTCCTCGACGACCGGCCGTCGTCGTTCGAACTGTGGCTGGAGCCCAAGCTCGACGGTCTCCAGCCACAGAGAGCGCCCACGATGTCGGAGGCTGGGCCCGGCTGCTGCACGACGGCGGCCCTCGTTCCCGGGCCCGCCATGCGGCGACGATCCGGAACTGCTATTAACCGGATCCGGCCCGTGCTGCTGGAGTGGTCGGATCGCTCTGTTGAGGCTCATCGCCTCGCTTCCAGGCCCTGCCCCTCCCACACAGCGGAGCTCCCGATGCCTCCACGGCGAACAACGTGGCGACGCGGCCCAGGAAAAAGGGCGGGGTGTTCTGGGGTATCTGGCTGCCGCAGGTGCGTTCCCCCCCGTTGCGATCGTCTGACAGCCGTCAGACCTCGGCGCGCGGTCGGCGTTGGCAGCACCAGGTCGCCGGTGCATCACTCATCCTGGTGAACTTGATGACGGAGAGCGGGAACCCCGCAGCGCCGACACGCGGCCCAGCGACCCGCCGTAACGGTCCCGGGTAGCTGGGTAGCCCTCCTGCAAGGCAGGACTTCCCTGGGGCAACCCCGCCGACGCTATGGGCAGAGAGCCAGCAGGCGCGAAACCCGGCGGGATTGTAGATCAACTGGCTGCCACCGTAACAGGAGTGCGGCACGCCTGCTTCGTGCTGATGAGCGTTGTGTTGTCCTGCTGGCCCGGGGTCAGCCGATCCCGATCCTGTCCGTGGACACACAAGGGGACGCAATGCCCGACGACGACGCGCCGGAGTACAAGGTGGGCAAGAAGGTCAGCCTGAACGCCCTGCAGCAAGGCGACGACAACGACCCACAGCTGCAAAAGTACAAGGAGAGCCTGGACATCGGGGAGGGGACTGCCGGCACCGTCACCCTGCGCACGCTGACCTTGGAAGTCGAGGACCGCCCCTCCACCACATGGCGGCTGGACGACGCCCAGGAGCTGGCCGACCTCAAGGCGAAGCCGTTCGTTCTCGCCGAAGGCGGGCCCTACAGGCTGGCCGTCGCCTTCACGGTCGACGACGGGATCGCGAGCGGCGTCAAGTACCTCTCCGTGGTGTACCGCAAGGGCATCCGGGTCGCCAAGGACAACCAGATGCTGGGTTCGTTCGGCAAGCAGGACAAGGAACACACGGTGCGCTTCCCCCGCCACGGCTGGCAGGAGGCCCCGAGCGGCATTCTGAGCCGCGGCAGCTACACCGCCAAGGCATCCTTCGTGAACGACGACGAGAAGGAAGTCGCACAGTTCGAATACGCCTTCGACATCAAGACGAACTGGAGCTGACCGTCTGACACCGCCGTTTCACCGATCGGAGCAGCGGGCTCCGGCGTATCAGCCACGTGTCCCGGCCACCGGGCAGAGCGCGCCCCGGCCCACCCACGCCGGGGCCGTTCCCCGGAATACGGACGCGTCAAGGACTGCGAGCCCTACTGGCCGACGTCAGTCACGTCGTCCGGGACATTCCGACGACACTGGTGATACGCAGCCGGACCAGTTCGACAGAGACCTGCGGTGCGCCAGCATCCCAACCCTTGTGGCACACGGCCGTCCGGCGCGGCTCCCGCGTGGTGTGCTGTGCCAACCACATCCTTCAACATGGGCGCAGAGTGGTGCCGCCGGAGCCAACCGCGCCGAGGAGGCGAACAGGATGCGTGACCACGAGGGCGACGCGCGCCTTACGAGGCGAGGGCGAACCGGCACACACGATCGCGGGCGGGGTGAGGAGACTCCGGAAGAGCGCGCCGACCGACGTTGGGGCGATCTGCTCCAAGAGCTGAGGGTCGCCCAGACAGGGGTCCAGATCCTTTTCGGATTCCTGCTCACCGTCGTCTTCCAGCAGCGCTTCACCGACCTCTCGGACACCGACCGGCACATCTATACCGTGACCGTGGTCCTGGGTGCTGCCACCGTCGGGGTCCTGGTGGGCCCGGTCGCACTGCATCGCCTTCTCACCGGCCGGCGGCTCAAGCCGGAGACGGTGCTCCTGGCCTCCCGCCTGACCGTGCTCGGACTCGTGCTCCTGCTGTGCACCATGACGTCATCGCTGCTCCTGGTGCTTAGAGTGGCGGTCCAGGACGCCTGGGCCGCCGCGCTGGTCGGTGTGGTGGCGGTCTGGTTCCTGCTCTGCTGGTTCGTGGCCCCGCTCTGGGCACGACATCGAGGCAACCCCGCCGACGACTGAGGGCCGGGCCCGGACGCCTCCGCGAGCAGGAAGCGGGGAGGGGGAGGCGGTGGCATCAAGGAAGTCATGGAGCAGTCCGCTGATCATGATCAACGCCTGTGATCACGCCGATGCCGATCCCTTGGTGCCGTCCGACAAGGAGGCGGTGCTTCGCATCGCGTGGCTGATCGACAAGCCCGGCGCCGGAAGGTGCCCACATCTACGTCAAGACGACTTCGGCGAGTAGCGGTCCCACCACGGCGAGATCGTCGAAACAGCGCTCGCCGGACCCCACGCCGATCTGGTCGAACCGCTCCGTCCGATCCTGCACCGCTGCCGTACGGTCGGGGCGGCGATCCGGGCCTGGGTGGACCCGGTGGTGGACGTCGCCGCGGTCGTCTTCACCGTCCGCAGGAACTTCGCCTAACGCCACGTCCCGGCCGAAGCCCGCCGGCACCTTCTGGAGACCCTGCGCGGCCGAGCGGTCGCACACGGTCTGGACGACGACATCGCAGGCCGTGCCCTGGCCGACCACGGCCGTCAGACCACCGCCCCCCCAGCCCGGCCGAGCCCGGCCGCCGTGCGCCACGACGACGGAGCGCACGGCAAGCGAGACGGCCTCGGCGAAGACCCGGCGGGTGCTGCCCAAGCACATTGCCCGCCGGCTCAACACCCTCCTGGAAGCTCTGTGGTCCGCAAGATCGAGCAAATCCGCGAGGCCCAGGAAGCCGGCCGGCTGGACGCCCACTGGGACCCGGTCGACATCTTGGTCCTCGTCCACCAGATCGCCACCGCCTGGGCTGCACAGCCTGATCTGCTGCCTCCGTCCGGCGATGACCGCGCTGCATTCCTGGTGGCGCGCCGGGCTGCCATCGTCGCGGCTGTCGAGCGCCTGTTTCCCGCGACTGTGAACTGAGAGGTTCCGCGAGTTCTTGAAGCGGCGCCACACGGGATCGAAGCTTGGGCGAGTAATCGAGCTCTGTCGCATCTCGCGTTGTCGCACCGCTCACCTGTCGAGAGCCCGCCGGATGAACTCCTCGCGGGTCGCGTTGGAGGCACGCGACACAGCCGCATCACCCACCGACATGTCGGACCCGTGGAAGCCTCCGCCCCACATGTGGAAATCGACGCTCACGCCCGCCTCGGACAAGCGGCCGGCGTAGATCAGGATCTCGTCGCGGAACCCCTCCGCCGAGCAGGTGTCGATGCCGAGCTCGTCCGCGTTCTTCGCCATCCACACCAGCCCCGCGTAGCAGTCCTCGACCGGCGCGGGATCGGGGTGATCCGGCGCCAGCCGGTATTCGACCGACACGACGACCGCGCTCCCCTCGATCACGTGGGGGAGGAGATGACTCACGTGGTCCCGGCGTCCCCCCCATGATCATCCCGCCGCCGTGCGCGATCTCCGGGTCCAGCGGGGGCCGGATGGTCAAGGCGCCAAAGTCGTCTGCTGCTGTCTGGTCTGCCATCTGTTCTCTCCTTCGGGAACGACGGGGAGTAGGCGAACCGCATCCTCGGATGCGGCGCAGGCTCGGGTGAGTGCACGTCACGGGCAACTCGGGCGCGCTGTCTTCACTCCTCCGGCTGTGATGATTCTTCGTGGGTGTCGGCCGGTCAGCCGCGTTGCCGGCGGGCGCGCAGAGCGGTCCAGTGGCGCAGGCGCTCGGTGATCTGGGCTTCGTAGCCGTTGCGGCTGGGCTGGTAGTACGTCTCGCGGTCCATGTCGTCGGGGAAGTAGTCGTCACCGGAGAAGCCGTCGGCTGTGTCAGGGTCGTACTGGTAGTCCTTGCCGTAGCCGAGGTTCTTCATCAGCCGGGTCGGGGCGTTGAGGATGTGGGCGGGTGGCATGAGTGAGCCGGTGTGCCGGGCTGATCGGTGTGCGGCGTTGAAGCCGCGGTAGACGGCGATGGACTTGGGGGCGGTGGCGAGGTAGACGACGGCCTGGGCGATCGCCAACTCGCCCTCGGGGGAGCCGAGTCGCTCGTACACGTCCCAGGCGGCGAGGGCCTGCTGGACGGCGTGCGGGTCGGCCATGCCGATGTCCTCGTTCGCGAAGCGGACCAGGCGGCGGGCCACGAACAGGGGGTCCTCGCCGCCGTCGAGCATGCGGGCGAGCCAGTACAGGGCCGCGTCCGGGTCGGAGCCGCGCATCGACTTGTGCAGCGCGGAGATCAGGTTGTAGTGGCCCTCCTGCACCTTGTCGTACAGCGGGGCTCGCTGCTGGATGTGATGGGCGAGCCCGGCGGTGTCCAGGGCGATCTCGGTGTCCGGGAGGGCCTGGAGCTGTTCGGCCATGTTGAGGAGGTAGCGGCCGTCGCCGTCCGCCACGGCGATCAGTGCGCGGCGCGCGTCGTCGTCCAGGGGCAGATGGCGGCCGGTGAGCTGCTCGGCGCGGTCGAGGAGCGTGGACAGTGCGGCTTCGTCGAGGCGCTTGAGGACCAGGACCTGGGTGCGGGACAGGAGGGCGCCGTTGAGTTCGAAGCTCGGGTTCTCCGTGGTGGCGCCGATCAGGGTGACCGTGCCGTCCTCGACGTAGGGCAGGAAGCTGTCCTGCTGGGCGCGGTTGAAGCGGTGGATCTCGTCGACGAACAGCAGGGTGCCCTGGCCGATGCCGCGTCGGCTCCGCGCGGCGGCGAAGACCTTCCGCAGATCGGCCACGCCGGAGAAGGTGGCCGACACCGGCTCGAAGGCCAGGTTGCCGGCGTCCGCGAGAAGCCGGGCGATGGTCGTCTTCCCGACTCCGGGCGGACCCCACAGGATGGCCTAGCTGAGGCGCTGCTGGGCGACCATGCGGCCCAGCGGGGCGTCCCGGGCAAGGAGGTGGTCCTGCCCGACGACATCTTCCAGCCGGGTGGGGCGCAGGCGGTCGGCGAGGGGCCGGGAGGGCTCCTCGTCGAAGAGCGGCAGGGTCGCTTCGGTCGGTTCCATCGGCCTCTCGGATCGCAGGCGGACGTGTGCGGACGTGGCCAGCCGTGTACGGGGCACTGACAGGCGTCGGGTCAGCCGATCGTGGGGAAGCTCGCGGCGCTCATCGGGCACCGGGGCGGTCGCGTCGCGACAGCCGCTCGGCGACCAGGTCGTAGGAATCCTCGACCGCGTCGGTGACCAGCCGCTCGGTGATGCCGGGACCAGGACCGAGTGAGATCCAGTGCCGTTTGTCGAGGTAGCGGCCCGGTGTGATCGAGGCGTAACCGCGTACATGCGCGCGGGCGTGTTCGGGTTCGCAGTTGACCGTGATGATCTGATCGTCCGGGTCGTCGGTGACGATCAGGAACACCTTTCCCGCGACCTTGTACACGTCGAGTCCGGGGGTGAAGGGGTAGCCGTGGCTGACGTCGGGGAGGGCCAGGGCCGCCCGGCGGGAGGTGTCCTGGAGCCGGTCACCGGCCGTGCTCACCGGGCCGCCCACGTGCCGCTGCCGTAAGTGTGCGGGTCGACGGGCCGCTCGGCCCTGGGCAGGAGAGCGACCACAAGCCGGTAGGAATCGGTGACGAGCTCCCCCACGAGCTCCTCGTCGACACCCTCCCCACCCTCCAGTGTGATCCAGTGCTTCTTGTTCATGTGGTAGCCGGGGGTGATGTGGCTGTACTGCTCCCGCAGGGCGTGGGCCTCGCCGGGGTCCGCCTTGAGGATCACGACGGGACGCCCGGGAACCTCGGTCATCAGCATGAACACCTTGCCGCGTACCTTGAAGACCTCCCAGTCGTCGCCGAAGGGATGCTCAAGCTGGGCTCCGGGAAGCTCCTCGGCGCAGGCGGCGGCGGTCTTGTGCAGGGTCGTTCCGTTCATGAATGTTCCCTTCCTCAGGTGAGCGCGGGCTGGGCATCCCATGACGCGAGTGGCGCGCCGCACGGTCGTGGCGGCACCTCCCACTCTCTCCCCGAGACCGACATAAGGCGCGGTAAACTGCGGACATATGATGGTCGAAAAGCGACACCCCAGGCCGAGCAGGCAGGCCGGTCCCGCCGCGGTTCCGCTGTACGGTTTCCAGCCCCCGGTCGGCACTCCGTACGGCCTTGAGGTGAACACCATTGAGGACTTCTTCGCCCAGCACGACGACTGGCCGTGGAACCCGCCCCGTCCGGTCCGCGCCACCTTCCACTACCTCATCGCGATCACCGAGGGCGAGCTGCGGCACGACGTCGACCACGTCACGCGGACCGTCGCCCCCGGCCAGTGGCTGTGGGTGCGTCCCGGACACACACTGTGCTGGCATCCGCCCGGCTCCGCCCGCGGCCCGTTCGTCCTGTTCGAACCGGATGTACTGCGGCCCGACATCGCCCGTCTCCTGGCCCCGCTCACCGCGCACAACGCCCCTGCCGTGCTCAGCCCGCAACCTGACGACGCCGCCTGGCTCCAGCAGACGACACTCCAGCTCCTGGACGAACACCGCGCACTCGGGTACCGCCCCCTCGACATCCACCACGCCCTGCGCCGCAGCCTGCTCGAATCGCTGCTGCTGCGCCTGACCAACGTCCCGGGCATCACCCCCACCGGCACGGCCACGGCCGACACGGGCCGCACCGACAGGTACGGACGCTTCCTGGACGCCCTGGAACTGCACTTCCGGGAGCTGCACCAAGCCGCGGACTACGCCGAGTTGCTCGGCTGTTCGGTCCGCACCCTGAGTCGTGCCGCCCGGGACGCCACCGGCAAGGGGGTACGTGAACTCATCGACGAACGCCGCCTCCTGGAAGCCCGGCGCCTGCTGGGAGGTGCCCGATGGGACGCCCGGACGGTGGCCGTCCACCTCGGCTTCACCGACCCCGCGAACTTCGGCCGCTTCTTCCGCGATCGCACCGGCCTCACCCCGGCCGCCTTCGCTGCCCGCGAGGCGAGGACCGGCGCGTGACGCAAACCCGGCACAGGCGCCTTGCCCGTCAGGAGGAGACGGCTGCCTTCGCGGTCTGCGTGAACGCCCAGTGGGAGTGCCCGACGTGCCACTCGCCGTCGATCATCCGGTACGCCTCGCGCAGGCCGTGCGGAGGTCGCGTTCGCAGACGGCAAGAACGTTGCCGGAGGGGTCGGTGAACCAGGCGAACCAGGGGCCGTTGGCGCGGTAGATCCCGTCCGAGTCGATCTGCACCCCCTCATAGTGCACGAAATCCACGCCGCGTCGGGTGAGGTCCGCGACAGTACTGGGGAGGTCAGGGACGACGATGTTGAGGATGGTGAATCGTGCCGGTTGGTGGTTGCGGGAGGCGTACGCGACGGTGCTCGCACCGCCGGGGAGGCGGATGGTGAGCATTGTGTCCCGGTCTTCGACTCGCAGCCCGAGTACGTCGTGGTAGAAGGTGCGGGTCGATTCCAGGTCGGTCACGGTGAAGGAGCTGTAGGCGTCGGTTGCGGTGCCGGTGATCATGGGATCCTCGTGTTCGGTCATTCGGGTGCGCTGGTGTCTCGGAGCTGATCGGTGCGGCTGGGACGACCACTGGCCGGATGCCGGCGGCACAGGCGGGGCCCCGCTCGCCATGCCCGAGGAACCCGGTCAGGCTGGGGCCCACAGGCTGCGCCGCGGTCAGGAGGCGATCCTTTCGGTCACGGTCTGGGAGAACGCCCAGTTGGAGTGCACGATGAGCCACTGGCCGTCGACGAGCCGGTAGCCGTGCGTTGCGTTCCAGGCGCGCCGCTGCTTCTCGTTGCCGTCCTCGTCGAGCACGTAGGTCTTCAGGTTGTAAGCCAGGACGGCGAAGCCGCCGCTGTCGCCGACGTGGACCATCGGGTTGAGGTACTCGCTGCGCGCGATGTGCGGGTTGGAGTAGATGGTCGACAGCCACGCGACGGTCTTCTCCTTGCCGACGACGATGTTCTCGAGGATCGGGTCGAAGTAGCTCACCTCGTCCGCGAAGCCGTCCAGGTAGCCGCCCGGGTTGCCGACGCTGAAGCGTTCGTTGTACGACTTCTCCAGCTCGATGATGGTCTTGCTGACTTCTTCCTTGTTGACGCCCACGGCGTCCTCCCTTTCTTTGTGCATGCCCCAGCCGGTGCCTGTCGGCGAACCGGGGGATGCGTCTCCTTCAGTCGTCCAGGACGACGACGTGCTTGCCCGGCGTGGTGCCGGATTCGAGGTCGGTCTGGGCGTCTCGGACTTGTTCCAGGCCGTGATAGACCTTCGCGACCGGGACGTTGAGGCGTCCGGCGGCGATGGCCTGGAGCTGGTGGGCGAAGACGTCGGCCGGGAGGTCGCTGGCCTGACCGCCGTAGGAGGTCAGGCGTACTCCGAAGGGGATCATGAACGGGGTGAAGTCCGGGATGGACCACTGGCCCGCCAGGGCTCCGGTGAAGCAGACGGTGCCGTGCCGGCGGACGGTGCGGAGGGTGTCGGGGAGGACCGAGCAGCCGACCAGTTCCAGGGCGGCGTCGACGCCGTCCGGGATCAGCTCGCGCACCTGGCCGGCGATCGTGCCGTTGTCGACGAGGGGATGGTCGACGCCCGCGGCCCGCAATTCCCCGGCCCTCTGCGGGCTGCGGGTGGTGGAGATGACGGTGGCGCCGAGGTCCTTCGCGATGGTGGCCGCGCTCAGCCCGACCGTGGAGGTGCCGCCGCGGATCAGCAGCGTCTGCCCGGCTTTGAGGTCCAGGCCGCGGGTCAGCGATCCGTAGGCGGTCTGGAACATCTCCGGCAGCGCACCGACGACCTCCCAAGGCAGGCCGGTCTCGAACGGGATGACCTGCCCAGCGGGGACGGTCACGTACTGGGCGTACGCGCCGTCGTACGAGCGGCCCATGCCGCCCATCATCGTCGCCACCTGCTGTCCCGGCCGCAGCCCGCTGTCCTCGTCGGCCGCATCGACCACGCCGACGCCCTCGATGCCGGGCACGCGCGGGTAGGTGACCACCGCGTCCGACTCGCCCTTGCGTGTGGTGACCTCGGACTCGTTGACGCCGAACGCCTTCACCCTGATCCGCACCCAGCCGGGCTTGCGGACGGGCACCGGCACATCCTTGATCTCCAGTGCGTCGAGGCCGCCGGGCCTGGTGACGACGACGGCCCGCATCGTCGCCGGTGCGGCGCCGCCGGTTGCTGTCGATCGGCTCATGCCGAACTCCTTGTTCTGTTCGTCCCCCGGGAATGTGAAAACGGAGCCGGGGCTCCAGGCACAGGTGCCCGGGTGATCATTCAGTGGTGACTCTGCGCCGTTCTGCATCTCGGGATCGCGCGGTGACCGTCAGGGGCGGTCGATGCCCTCCCACAGGTCGAGGGCCTGCTGGTAGTGGGCGGTGGCCTCGAAGGGCGGGTTGCCGACGCTTCCCGAGGTGGGCTTGTCCGTGACGGCGGGCCACAGACGGGACTGCTCACCGGTGGCGAAGTCGAGCACGATGTCGCGGATCCGCGTGTCACGCTCGGCCTGCTCTGCGCTGCGGCCCGGCTGTTCCTGGCCGACCAGGGCGTACATCTCGCTGCCGTGCACCGCGGGCGCGCCCTCGGCGGGCCCGATCATCAGGAGATGAGCGTTGCCGCCCGCGGCGGCATGCGCCAGGGCGCCGCGGGCGGCCGGGAGCGCGAAGAGATAATCCGCCATGACCGCGGCGCGGACCTCGGCCGGGGTACGGCCGTCCCGGTCGTAGGCATCGACGAGCCTCTTCGCGCGGGAGCGGGAGATGCGCCACCCCGCGACCTCGTCGACGACGCGGTCGAGGGTGTGCGGGTCGAACCGGTCGAGGTCGTTCGCCACCCACCACACCATGTCGTCACTTGCCATGCTCAGCAGCACGTCAACATCACGGTGCGCGCCCGAGGCCAGGACGTCCATCGGATGGGCGTGCACCACCGCGCCGGGCTGCCCGATGTCCAGGACGACGCCGGTGGCCTTGTTGTCCACCCCGCCCCGGACTCCGAGGTCGGTCGGGGCGACCTCGCGCAGGGCATCCCTCAGGGAGACCGCGTCGAGATCGAGCAGCTTCTCCGGGTTGTCCGCCACGCCGAGTTCGGTGACGAACCTTTGCACGAGCTCCTCGGCCCACCAGGCCGGGACGCTACGAGCGGGCCCGCCGGAGAACCCGGCCAGTCGCCGGTACAGGCCATCGGCGGAGGAGGCGCCGAGCAGCCCGAAGGTGGAGTAGGCGCCGGCGCTGTGACCATAGACAGTGACCTGGTCGGGATCGCCGCCGAAGTGGGCGATGTTCCGCTGGATCCAGGTCAGCGCGGCGATGACGTCCTGCAGGAAAAGGTTGCTGGCCTCGGCGAGGTGCCCACCGTACTGGGAGAGCGAGAGCGCGCCCAGCGCGCCGAGCCGGTAGTTGAGCGACACACCCACCACGCGCCCCGACGCGGCGAGACCGGCGGCGTTCGAGGTGATCTGTGTGTTCGCGCCGAACTCGAATCCGCCGCCATGGATGTACACGGCCACCGGCAGCGCCTTGTCGGCCGACTGCTCGGGAGCCCACACGTTCAGGTTCAGGCAGTCCTCGCCCATCCCGGTGTCCGCTTCGAGCCAGTCGCCGCTGTCGGGCTGGACGGAGACGACGCCCTTGCGGTCATAGGGTCGGTCTGCATCGAAGTCCGCGACCACGGGGCGGCGGTACCGCTCGGCGGTGGCGTAGGGGATCCCCCACCAGGACCGCACCCCTGGTGCAGTCGAGGCCCTGGGCGCGGTCGCGGTCGCGGTCGCGGTCATGACGTGTCCTTCCAGCGCGGTTCGGGTGTTTCGCGCGGAGTGTCGGCAGCTGGTTGCGAGCGGTGACGTCTCCCATCGTTTCCTGCGATCCGATATAGCGCCCGGCGGATGGCGGTCACCTGGTGGTCATCAGCTGACACTTCGACAACAAGATCTCGGTGCAGGCCGGGAACTTCTCCTATCTGGCAGACGGCCGGATCATCGGCGAACGGCGCCGGCTCGATCTCCTCGGGGCGATTCAGCACATTGCGCCGTACCGGCGCCGTGAACGTCCTAGCGCCGGGTGAGCCTTCTGCCGCGGCATTTCCGCTGCCGGGAAGGGCCCGTACTGCGCGGTGGCAGCGGACGAAGGCCCGCACCGGAGCGCGGGCGTCGGCGCGGGTTCGCCGCAACAGGTCGGTCTCTTCTTCTTGATCCGGCGTCTTCGTGCAGACAGGGTCCGCTGCGGTGAGAGCTGTACGCCTTGTCACCGCGACCGGGTGTGGGAGTGCTCGCCCTCCGCGCGAATACTGCAACCCTCGAATACCGACACTCCACCAGTGGGTGATGCGCTCCCGGGTGCTACCGGAGGAAGGCGCTGACGGTCTTGCCGCCGGGCGGCCGGCGGGTGACCGCGGTGGTGCGGGCGAGGTGGTTGACCATGTGCCAGCCGAAGCCGCCGGTGCCGCCGTTCAGGTCGGGGGTGCGCATGCGCGGGGCCTGCGGGCTGGGGTCGTTGACGGCCACCTCGATGAGGTCAGGGTGGGCGGTCAGGCGGAGGGTGTAGGTGCCGCCGCCGTGGCGCAGGGCGTTGGTGACGAGTTCGGAGACGACCAGGATCACGGTGTCGGCCGCTTCTGGGGCGACGGCCGGCTGCCGGAGGACTTCGAGGAAGCGTCGCGTGGTCTCGCGCGGGTCGGCAACGGTGCTGGTTGCGGAGCGGGCGGTGGTGGCGTCGGCGCACATCGTGTCCATCAGGTTCCCCCTGGCCTCTGGCCCGTCACCGCCTGATCGCGCCTGTCCGCCCCTTGTGCCCCACCCGGTCCCCCTTAACCCGGCGGGGTCCGAATGTCTCGCCGTCGAACGCGCGGAAATCTAAGTCGGTCGGAGTAGACATTGGGTGGTGGCGCAGTTATGGTTTCTCTCGTAGCCGAGATCAGCAAGGCCCGGCAGAGACGAACTGGCGGGCAGCAGTACAGCAGTTGCAGTGCGCAGGACGGTGCGGTGGTGGAGTTTCGAAGCCAGGGCTGTTTCAGGACGGCGACGGGACTGACGACCGGACCGGGTGGCCCGCAGGTTCAGGGGCCGCCGTGAGCAGAGCCGCGGTGAACGCGGTGGCAGTACCGAAATATGCAGTTCGCAGGACCAGCAGTGCGGTTGTCAGTGGTTCCTCGGTAAAGGCGTCGGCTGCGGACGCGCGTGCCGGGAGGTTCGGCAGTGGGGTTCTGAGCCAGAGAAGACGCAGGACGGGCGACGGGGCTGGCTGCCGGAAGTGGCGCTTGTTCAGGTCACCAGCAGTACAAAGCAGTAGTTGATCAAGAGGGAAGAACGGAGGAGTTGAGCGCCATCAGGATCGCCCGGGCGGAATCGCTGAGCCCGGGTACCGCAGGACATCGATAGTGAGGTGGTCTCCGGTCAAGCAACCGCGATCCCCGCATTCCCCGCCCTCTCCCGAGTGGGCGTGCGGACACAGAAGGCCGGCGCAGTTCCAGGGCCGGCAGATGGTGTAGCAGTTCCTTCGGGGCCCTGGTGCCATTGGCACCAGGGCCCCTCCAGCGTGTTCCACAGAGAGGTGCAATGACAGCAGACGACTCGTTCGGCCGTCTCGATGACGACGACTACCCCGCCTACACCATGGGCCGGGCCGCAGACATGCTCGGCACCACCCAGGGCTTCCTCCGCGCGATTGGCGAAGCCCGCCTCATCACCCCGCTCCGCAGCCCCGGCGGACACCGCCGTTACTCCCGCTACCAGCTGCGCATCGCCGCCCGCGCCCGGGAACTCGTCGACAACGGGACCCCCATCGAGGCCGCCTGCCGCATCGTCATCCTCGAAGACCAGCTCGAAGAAGCCCAGCGCATCAACGCCGAACACCACCCCGCCGCCGACGCTCGTCGCGATCGAGGGCGGGCAGGGCACGATCAACGTGCCCAGCTGGTCCCCGGACGGGGCGGCGTGTCCTGTCCGACGCGGCCGGACTGCCCCTGATCGTCGGAGTCTCCGCCGCCAACACCCACGACAGCCAGGGACTGAAGCCGATGGTCGCCGGTCTCCAAACGAGACACGACCCGGAAAACGGCTGGCACTACAAGCCAGGCAAGCCGCACGCGGACAAGGCATACGACATCCCTGACCTGCGCAGATGGTTGAAGGGTAAGCGAATTGGCGTGCGCATCGCCCGCAAAGGCATCGAGTCCAGCGAGCGATTGGGACGCCGGAGGTGGGTGATCGAGCGGACCATGTCGTGGCTGACCGGCTACCGCAGACTCAACCACCGCTACGAACGCCACCCCCGCAACTACCTGGCTTCCTCGGACTCGCCGCCACCCTCTGCTGCTACAAACGACTCCTCAAACTCACCACGTAGGACACGGCCTTAGTTGCGGTACAGAACGTGCCGGTGAGATTGATCTTGGTCGGCTAGCACATGGGATGCGGCTGCCGCTGGGGTTCGTGGAAAGGTCTCCGGGCGACTGCTGCTGCTGGCTACGGTCCGCCTCGTGCCGGTGGGGTTTCTGATTGATGAGTTCTTCCCGCTGTTCATTTCTGTCTCACGGAGCCTGTGGTTCAGTCCCAGTGACGGGTGGGGCATGAGGCAGTTGGGCTGACGGGAGTGCGCCTTGGCCCCGGGAGGGATCAGGGTGGAGTTCGCCTTCGTACAGTCGGGGTTGCTGGGCTGGTACCTCGACAGTGAGGTGGTCTCGGCCGAAGAGGTGGCCGCGCTGCTGAAGCGGCGGGGACTGCTGGATGGCATGCCGGTATTCCTGGACGACGAGACGATGATGCCGCTGCCCGCTCTGTCCGAGTGGGGCCGGTACCTGTCCACGGGACTGCTCGACGAGACCACGCTGCGGGACTACGGGCCGATGGCGGCCCGGCTGGACGGCTATCTCGCCGGCTTGGGCAGCGATGTCCTGTCCGCGACGGAGGCCGACCTGGTCGCCTATCGCAACTGGCGGCGTCTGTGGCAGAGGAAGCCGGTCGCCGCCAGGACCTGGGGGAAGGAGGCATCCATCCTGGATGATCTCTACGGCTTCCTCGTCGCGCGCGGCTCGCTGCCGGCCCAGCTGGTGCGGCTGGCGGCCCGAGGCCGGAACGCCCTGGCTCCGGGCGTGCGGTCGAACATGGACATCCGGCACCTGGCCTTCGAGCAGTACCGGTACTTCCGCGACGTCGGCCTGGGCGGGCAGCTGCCGGACGAGCAGGTCAACCGGGGCTACCGGGGCTGGGCTCCGTTGCGCAACCGGGCCGGGTCGGACCTGGCCCTGGGTACGGGGGCGCGATGGCGCGAGTGGGCCACAGTGCTGCTGCCCGAGATGGGGCTGTGGCCCGGGATGCAGGGCGGCAGCTCGGAGTTCGAGGTGCAGGCGTGCGCGAAGTACGGCAAGACCCGCACCCTCTACGTCCCCGAAGACGCTGCCGCGTCCGCTGACCTGTTCTGCGTGCTCGAACCTCCGGACATCGTCCGCGCCGCCGCCGGGACCCTGGAGCGCAAGGCCCGCGACCTGTTCGTCGTCGCCGGTGTCGACGTCGCTGGCGGCGTGGTGCGCGGAACGCTGGATGGCGTCGACCGCGAGTTCCGTATGTCGGCCATGCCCGCCAAGCTGCGGCGGATCACTGTCTACGAGGGCGAGTTCGGCCTGGAGGCCCTCACCTTGTTCGTCTGCCGGGGCGGGCTGATGCCTGGGGCAGACGCCTGGAAGGGGTACCGGCACCGGGCCTGGGAGTGGATGACCGCCCTCGCCGACTCCACCACGCCGCACCTGCCCGCACGCAGGTGGAGATGGCACGACCTGAGGCACACTCACGCCCTGCAACTGCTGACCTACCTGGAGAACCTGATGGACGGCGAGGAGCCGGCCCCCAAGGCCCGCAGTCGCCGCCATCACACCTATCTGACCGGGCACATCCGCCACAACCCGCCGGCCCCAGCGCACCGACGGGCGCCTCACCAAAGAGAACCTCTACAAAGAAGCCCAGATCAGCCGCGCCACAATGAACCGCGCCTACGCCGTCCTCGCCGACTGGGACGCCCACATCGCCACTCACGGCAAGACCACCCCCGGCGAGTCCCAGCGCGACGCCACCATCGCCGACCTGAAGAAGCGGCTGGCCGCCAAGACCCAGGAATGCACCCTCCTGGAGAACAAGCTCAAGGCCGCTGCCACCGCGATCGCTGCCCTCCACCACGACAACGAAGCCCTCCGCCAGCAGCTCGCCAGGGACGTCTCAACCACCGTCATCCCGATCCGGCCCCGCCGGGGTCGTCAGCCCCGCTACTGAGGTTTGATGCGTCATGTCACTGGGTGCCTTGAACTGCGAAGAGGAGGGCCCGCCCCGCGGCATCATGCGAAGATCAGCAGTAATACCCCGCTGTCCCCAACCGTGACCAAGATCCTAAATCGCGGAAGAGCCCGTCATCCAGGCGCCCCCTCCCGACCGCCCTGGTAGCGTGCGCCGGCATGTCATCGGAACTGAAACGCCCCCCGCTCCAAGCGGACGAGCGCACCGCGCTCATCGGCTGGCTGGACCTGCAGCGGCAGATCCTGCGCTGGAAATGCGAAGGGCTGAGCGACGAGGACGCGCGCCGTCCGGTCATCCCGACCTCACCGGCCATGACGATGGCCGGTCTCATCTCCCATATGCGCTGGACCGAGCACATATGGCTGGAAGTGGTGTTCCTCGGCGGCGATAAGAAGCAGAACCCCGCATTCGACGAGTCAAGCAAGAACGCCGACTGGCACACCGACGGCCGCTCCCTCGCAGAGCTCCTCGCGGAGTACGAGGCCCAGTGCACCCGCGGCAACGAGATCGTTGCCGCGGCCGACATGGACGATGTCGGCCGCCACCCCGACTTCCGCGACGGCAGCGCCAACCTCCGCTGGATACTGCTCCATCTCGTCGAGGAGACGGGGCGACACGCGGGGCACTCGGACATCGTCCGGGAGCTACTCGACGGCACGAAGGGCTACTACTAGCGCAGCTCCGCGAAGCGGGCCCTTCCCTCAGGACCCAGGCCAACACGCCTCACGACCAATGCGGGAGAGCCCGTTACTGGTGATCTTCGCATGATGCCGCGCGGGGAACCCTCGTCTTCGCGATTCAAGACGTCGACCCAGCGACATCACGCATCAAATCTCAGTAGCCTGCAGATCCAGGCCCCGGCTTGCGTCGGCTGGATGTCTCATGAGACATACCGAGCGCGAAGAAGATGAGCAGGCCGAGGCGTACGGGACGTTCTCCCAGGTGCCCACACGCCCGGAGCTGGAGCGGTTCTTCTTCCTCGACGATGACGACCGTGACCTGATCGCGCTGCGGCGCACGGACGCGCACCGGCTGGGCATGGCGGTGCAGATCTGCACCGTCCGCTACATCGGCCGGTTCCTGGGCGACGATCCACTGGCGGTGCCGTGGGAGGTCGTGGAGTATCTGGCCGGACAGCTCGGCATCGAGGACGCGTCGCGCGTGAAGCGGTATTCCGAGCGACGCAGGACGCCGTACGGGCACGCGGAGGAGATCCAGGAGCGGTTCAAGTAACGCGACTTCACCGACCGGCGGTGGGGGCGGGAGTTCCGCAGCTTCCTGTACGGGCGGGCGTGGACGCACGCCGAGGGGCCGGTGGCGCTGTTCAACCACGCTGTGACGTGGCTGCGGAAGAACCGGGTGCTGCTGCCGGGTGTCTCGGTGGCGGTTGCGGCACTCGCGCCGGCCTTGGCCGAACTGTTGGTGGCGCCGGAGGGCAAGCAAGTCTCGGAGCTGGAGCGCCTGCGCACACCGCCGGTGAAGACGACGGGCACCGCCATGGTCCGCGCGATGGAGCGGGTGGAGGAGATCTCCGCGTTCGCGCTCGGGCGGGTGAACCTGTCCCGGGTGCCGGGTGAACCGGCTGTCCGCGCTGGCCCGGTACGGGCAGCTGAGCAAGGCGCAGACGATTCTGCGGGCGCCGGAGCCGCGGCGGACCGCGTTGCTGACGGCGGTGGTGCGGCAGCTGGAGACGCAGGCGGTCGACGACGCGCTCGACCTGTTCGCGGTGCTGATGGCAAACCGGCTGATCAGCCCGGCCCGCCGGGCGTCAGGTCGGGAACGCCTGGCGATGCTGCCGCAGCTGGAGAAGGCGGCCCGCATCCTGGCGAAGGCGTCGAAGATCCTCACCGAGGAGCTGGACCTGGTCGTCGAACACGACACAGACTTGGACGCCACCGCGCTGTGGGCGGCGGTCGAGGAAGCCGTGCCGCGTACGGCGGTGGCCGGCGCGGTGGCGACCGTCGAGGCCCTGGTGCCCGAGGACGACGGCTCGGCCGAGGCGGCGATGCGCGAGAAGCTGGCCCTGCGCAACAACACCGTGCGCCCGTTCCTGTCCCTGCTCGGCGAGTCGGACGCGCTGGGCGCCGCCCCAGCCGGACGGCGCATCCTCAAGGCGGTGCGTCGTTTGCCCGCGCTCTCCCGGCGCCGGGTCAAGGACCGGCCGCTGCTGCCCCGGGAGGTCGACGCCGAGCTGGTGCCCGCGATGTGGAAGCGAGCGGTGTTCTCCAACGCCAAGCTGCTCCAGGGGGCGGTCGATCGGGACGCGTACGTGGTGTGTGTACTGGAGCAGCTCCACCGCGCGCTGAACCGGCGCGACGTGTTCGCCGCCCCCTCGAACCAATGGGCGGATCCGCGCGCGAGGTTGCTGGACGGGCCCCGGTCCGCGGCGTGAGCGGCGCGACGCGCGTCAAAGTCTGCGCAGGCACCGCTACGGTGCTTCGCCCGTGGCGTTCGCCATGGGCCGTCGGACCCGTGGTGCGACCGAGCGGAGCCCTTGGTCTCGCCCCGTCAGACCCTTCTTCGGCGCGGAGGGCGGATCATGCCGTGTGGGCATAAGCCCGTCACTGCGCAGCCCGTTCGAATTCCTCCTGGCTGAGCGCGAGGTGAGGCAGGGGGGTGGGGGCCTCGCGGTTCGCGCGGAGGCCGTCGAGGATCAGGGTGAGGTAGCGCTGCCAGAGGCCGGGGGAGACGGCGCGGCTGTACTGCGTCGCCGTTCCGAGCATCATCTGGATGAGGGGAAAGTCCGTCACCTCGATGTCGTCGCGGAGTGAGCCGTGGCGCTGGGCGCGCTCGATGACGGCATTGATCGCGGGCGAGAGCCGGTCGCGGGCATCGGCGACCCGGTCCTTGCCGTGCGTGCCGATGAGCAGGACTTCTCTCAGGCCGCGGTCGTCGGCGAAGTCCTGGCCGGCCGTGGTGAAGCAGTGGACGAGCCCGTCCCAGGGGTCCTCGCGGGTCAGGGCCTCTTCCGCTACATCGATGATGCGCTGGATCTCTGTCTCGAAGATCGCTTCGACCAGCTCCTCGCGGTTGGCGAAGCGCCGGTAGACCGTGCCCACTCCCACGCCGGCGTAGTGGGCGATGTCGTCGAGGGTTACGTCGATCCCACGCTGCGCGAACACCTGCTGAGCTGCGGCAATGATCCGCTGACGGTTGCGTTCCGCGTCGGCGCGAAGAGGGCGGGCGGGGGTGCCGCCAGGAGGCGGTCCGGGGGCGGCTGTGTGGCTCATGATCCCACTATAGGCCCGCATGTGGAGATGGCTACTCCACTTAGGTGTTACGGTGGGCGTCGTAAATGGAGATGCATTCTCCGCTTCCGTCGTTCTTATGGAGATTGCTGTGACTGCCGTCACCAACGAAGTTCGCCCACCGGGGGCCGATCAGTCAGCGGCGCGGCATCATGGCCGTCGTTGGTTGATCCTCGCGGTCATCGCGATAGCCCAGCTGATGGTGGTGCTGGATGCCACGATCGTGAACATCGCCCTGCCCTCCGCGCAGGTTGACCTGGGCTTCTCGAACGACAACCGCCAGTGGGTCGTAACCGCCTACTCGCTGGCCTTCGGCAGCCTGCTGCTGATCGGCGGGCGTATCGCCGACCTGATCGGCCGCAAGACCACCCTGGTCGTCGGCCTCGTCGGGTTCGCCGTGGCCTCCGCCTTGGCCGGAGCCGCCACGAACTTCGAGGTCCTGGTCGCCGGGCGCGCCCTGCAGGGTGTCTTCGGCGCGCTGCTGGCCCCGACCGCGCTGGCCCTGCTGACCACGACGTTCACCGACGCCAAGGAGCGGGCGGCCGCATTCGGTATCTTCGGTGCGGTCGCGGGCGCGGGCGGCGGTATCGGCCTGCTGCTGGGCGGGGTGCTCACCGAGCACCTCGACTGGCGTTGGTGCCTCTACGTGAACCTGATCTTCGCCGCCGTCGCGCTGGTCGGCGCCCTGGTCCTCCTGCCCCGCCACCGCCGGGACAGGAGCGTCAAGATCGACGTCCCTGGCACGATCACCGTCACGGCCGGACTGTTCGCCCTGGTCTACGGATTCGCCAACGCCGAGCACGACGGCTGGAGTTCGGCCGGGACCTGGGGCTTCCTGGCCGCCGGTGTCCTCCTGATCGCGGTGTTCGTTGGGATCCAGACCCGCGTCGCCCACCCGCTGCTGCCTCTGCGGGTTCTGCTCGACCGCAACCGCGGCGCCGCTTCCATCGCGATGTTCATCTCCGCTGCCGGCATGTTCGGCGTCAACCTCTTCCTCACCTACTACCTGCAGCAGACCCTGCGCTACTCGCCGGTCGAGACCGGCCTGGCGTTCCTGCCCATGGTCGGCGCCGTGATGATCAGCGCCACGCTGTCCTCCAGCGTCCTCACCCCCCGCTTCGGACCGAAGCCGGTCGTCCCGCTCGGCATGGCCCTCTCCGCCGCCGGACTCATCTGGCTCACCGCCCTGGACGCCTCCTCCACCTACGCCGCCCACGTCCTGCCCCCGCTGCTCCTCTTCGGCCTCGGCATGGGCCTGATCATGGCGCCGGCCATGAGCGCCGCGACCGCCGGCATCGACCCGGCCGACGCCGGCGTCGGCTCCGCCAGCGTCAACACCATGCAGCAGATCGGCGGCTCCATCGGCACCGCCCTGCTCAGCTCCCTGGCCGCAGGCGCCGCCACCGACTTCCTCGCCGGCAAGCAGCCCACCCCCGACCTGATCGCCCAGTCCACGCTGGAGAGCTACTCCACCGCCTACGGATGGTCCGCGGCCCTCTTCGCCGCCGGAATGGTCATCTGCGGTCTGCTCTTCCGCCGCGGCGCACCGGTCCACGACCCCGACGCCGCCCCCACCGTCCACATGTGACGAACCCGCTACACCGCCGGTGACGGTGCCCGCGAAGGCCGAGGGCACCGTCACCACCCCCACAAGGACCGCACCCCCACACAAAGGAGTGACCCTGATGAACACGCCCCGCGCCCTGATCGTGGGCATGGGTATCGGAGGACTGGCCACAGCCATGCGGCTCCACGAGATCGGCTGGGAGCCCGTACTCGTCGAACGCGCACCCGGACGACGTGCCGCCGGATACTTCATCGGCTTGTTCGAAACCGGCCGCGCCACCGCCGAGCGGATGGGCGTCCTGGACGCCATCGGTAACCGGACCGACCCCGCCAGCGTCACCTACGACATCAACCGCGAAGGCCGCCGCCGGCCCGGCATGGGCTACGGCGACCTCCCCGGCGAGCCGCGCCTCATCCTGCGCGGGGACATCGAAGCCGCCCTCTACGACCAGGTCGCCTCGAAGACCGAGATCCGGTACGGCACCACACCCGTCGCCCTCGACGAGCACCCCGACGGCGTGGATGTCACCCTGGCCACTACCGTCGGCGAGGACACCACTGAGACCACCGAGCGCTTCGGCCTCGTCATCGGGGCCGACGGGCTGCGCTCCACCGTCCGACGCCTGGCCTTCGGACCGGACTCCGACTACCTGCGGCCCTTCCACCACATCATCGGCGCCACCGTCCTCAAGGAAGCCGTGCCCGGCTTCCGGCCCAACGACGGCCTGATCCTGGCCGAGCCGGGCCGCTCCGTCTGGGTCTTCCCCTTCACCGACCACCAGCCCGGCGTGCTCTTCAACTACCGGACCGACGACGAGGACGCCCAGTTCCGCCGCCCGCCCATCGAGTCCCTGCGCCGCGCCTTCGGGCCCGAGCCCACCGGGCCCGTTCTGGAGAACCTGCTGACGCAGTTCGAGCAGGCCGACGATGTCCTCTTCGACTCCACCCACCAGGTGGTGATGCCGACCTGGCACACCGACCGCGTCGTCCTCCTCGGCGACTCCGCCTGGTGCCTGACCCTCTACTCCGGCATGGGCGCTTCCAGCTCCCTGGCCGGCGCCGACTTCCTCGGAACCACCCTGCAGCGCAACCCCGACAACATCCCCCGGGCCCTGCGCGAGTACGACCAGAGGCTGCGGCCCTTCATCGCCACCCAGCAACACCTCGGCCGTAAGGAGGGACTGCCGATGTTCGTCCCCCAGACCCGCCGGGACATCACCGTACGCACCCTCATCCAGAAGCTGACCAGCAACCCGGCCGGCAAGCACGTCATGAAGACCGTCATAGCCGGCCAGTTCAAGAGCAAGTCCCTCGACATCGCAGCCCCCTGAGTTCGCCGGCGCCACTGCCGAAGCCCGCAGACCCCGGCACCTTGCCACGGACGACAGCACCAGTGCACCAACGACAGGAGATGTAATGACCTGGGCCCACGGTCCGGCGGCCTGGATCTGGTCGAGGGCCCAGTCACCGAGCCGCTGCCAGGGGCACCAGCGGCCCAGTAGGTACCCGACCATGAGGGCGCCCGCCAGCGCCAGCGCCAGGGTGCTCACCCGGCTGCCCAGTCGCACCCGAGCGCCGCGAACGCGCCCAGCTTGTCCGCACCCAGCTTGGTGCGCCGGCTCTTGTGGTTGGCCAGGAAGACACCGGCCTTGACCTGGTGCTCCGTCCCGTCGATCACGACGGTTTCGGTGTGCTGGCGGGGGATTTTGAGGTGGCCTTCCCGCGCCGCGTACTGGGTGAGTGCGGTGATGCCGCGCTCGAACGGACCGGTCGCGGGCGTCGCGTCGGCGGCCGGGGCGGACGCGGGCAGGGGCTTGAGTCCGAGAGCTTCGAGGCGTTCGCGCTGTTCGGGCAGCAGGGTGGCCCAGACGGCGGGGTCCTGCTGGCGGGTGGTCCAGGTGCCGACGTCGACTCCGTTCACGGTGACGCCGGGCGTCACCTCGGTCGGGCCCTGTTCCTCGCCCAGCAGGGTGCGTGCGGCGGCATAGTGGCGCTGCCAGTCGATAGGCCACTTCGGACGCCAGTCCGCGTCGATCGCTTCCAGTGCTGCGCGCCGGTCCTCGGTCTGGTCCGTGTCGCTGCCGAGGCCGCCGGGCTTGCGGAGGTTGGCGAGCCACTGGCCGACCGCTACTCCGTCGATCACCGCGTTCTTCGGGGCGGCGAGGCTGCCGTGGGCGGCGTGGTAGGTGCGGGCGGCGCTGAGCTTCTTCCAGAATCCGGCGTCGGCGACCGACCAGATCATGCCCAGCTCGTTCAGGAGGTCGGCCCGCCACGGCTTGAGGGTCCCGGCTTTGAAGGCGCGGCGCTGTTCGCTGATCCAGCCGCCCAGCCCGTAGAGGTCCGCGTCGTCGCCCACCGGCACGGTGGTGTCGCTGGGGACGGCCGCGTGGCCGTGCTCGCGGACCCAGGTGCGCAGCACGGTGTATCCGGTGAGCCAGAC
This sequence comes from Streptomyces sp. NBC_01429, assembly GCF_036231945.1. Classification (NCBI taxonomy): domain Bacteria; kingdom Bacillati; phylum Actinomycetota; class Actinomycetes; order Kitasatosporales; family Streptomycetaceae; genus Streptomyces; species Streptomyces sp. NBC_01429. The sequence goes on from NZ_CP109599.1 coordinate 8,057,031, forward strand.
CTCGGAGTCGGGCCGCAGGACGCGGGTGCGCAGGAACAGGGCGATGGTCGCGGGATCGCGGGGGGCGGAGAAACGCAGCAGCGGGGTGTTCGTGCCCGCGATGCCCGGCGCCGCAGCGGCCCCACCCTCGTCCTCGTTCTTGTCGTCCTGGTCCTGGTCTTCCTCTTTCTCGCTGTCCGCGCTGGCGTCGTCGGGTGCGTCCGCGTCCTGGTCGCCGTCGAGGTCGGCCGCCGCGTCGGAGGCGTTCTCCCCGTTCTCGCCCTGGTCCTGGTCGCCGTCGCGGCCGGCTGTTTCCTGCGGGTCGAGCGCGAGGACGGAGGTGATCTGTCCGCGCGCGGTCGTGGTCGGCAGCGCCATGCGCTCGATGACCCGGTCGTCATGGGCACGCAGGCCCTGGAGGACCGCGACCAGGCCGCGATAGCTGGGGGAGGCCATCATGTCGCCGGGGTCCTCGCCCGGCTCCAGGAACACCGGCACCAGGATTCGGGAGATCTTGCCCTCGCCGGGTTCCTGGCGCAGGGCGCGCCCGATGATCTGCACGATCTCCACCGGCGAGCTGCGGGTGTCCGCGAACACGACCGCGCCGACTCCGCGCTTGCCCCGGATGTCGACGCCCTCGCCCAGGACGCGACAGGAGGAGAGGAACGACAGCTCGCACACCCACCCCTCCGCGTCCAGTCCGTCGGCGTAGCGGGCGAGGACGTCGCGGCGGTGGGGGGCGGGGTGCTCGCCCGACAGCCAGTCCGCGCCGATCCGCGCGGGGTAGGCGGCCGGGTCTGCGGCATGGAGGCGGGCGGCAGTCTCCGGCAGGGCGCGGGCAAAAGCCATGGCGTCCAGCGTCCTGCTGTGGAACGTCATGTACGAGCGGGTGCCCGACTCGTCCGCGTGCTTGAGGAGCGCGGCCTGGAGCGCGGCCAGGCGCCGGCCCCGCCGCTCCTCCAGCGACATCTCCTCGGTGAGCGGCGAGGGGTCGCGGATCTCCAGCACGTCGATCTCGAACCGGGCCAGGACGCCGCGCTCGACACTTTCCATCAGCCCGAACTCGAACAGAACCGGCCCGTACAGCTCGGTGTCGTCCATCGAGGCCACGAGTTTTCCGCCGAGCGCCTCGCCGCCGCCGGGCGGGAGCGCCCCGGTCTCCTCGTCCGCGACGGCCTCGCGCGGTGCACCCGGCCCCGCCTCCCACAGCCTGGGCGTCGCGGTCATGTACAGCCTGCGCTCCGCCGGAATCCGCCTCTGGTCGTGGATGCACGCCCACGCCTTCGCCGTGTCCCCGGAAGTGCGGTGCGCCTCGTCGACGACCACGAGGTCGAAGGGGGCCATGCGCTGGCCGTAGGAGCCGCGCAACGCGCGCTCCAGCACGCCCGGCGCGGCGGCGTCCGGGGTGTCGCCCTGGTCGTCGGCCAAGCCCTGCGAGGCAAGGGAGGCGTACGTCGCGAAGACCAGCATCGGCCCGCCGCTCGCCCAGAGCGCCAGCTGCGTCGGGTTGGTCGTGCACCGCACCCCGAGGGCTTCGAGCAGCGGGTCGGCTCCCAGGCTGCACACCGCGACGGCCGGGCCGGTGTGCCCGGCCTGGCGCCACGCCTCGATCGTCTGGGTCAGCAGGTCCAGCGTCGGGACAAGAACGCCGATCACGCCGCGCGGAACCATGCGCAGCGCGGCCACGGCAGCGGTGATCGTTTTCCCGGATCCGGTGGACATGTGGACCTGGCCGCGCAGACCCCCGGCAGGCAGCGCCCCGCCGTGGAGGAAGAGGCCCTGGATGATCGCGTCCACGGCCTCGGCCTGATGCGGCCGAAGGGTGGTCCCCTGCGGATTCGTCTCCTGCATATCCTCTGCTTCCTCGCGGTCTCCACACAGCCATCCGTACAACCGATGCACAATCTATCACCAATGTACGTGCAAATGCGGTACAGTTCTCGTATGAGTGAAGGAATCAGTGTGGAAGCCCTGCTCGAAGAGGCCCGGCTGAACGCCGCGATCCCGCCGCCGCAGGAGCGCCGCAGACTGCGCGAGGCCGCCGGCCTGACCCGCGCCCAGGTCGCCACCGCGGTCGGGGTCCAGCGCGGCACCGTCGCGAACTGGGAGACCGGCGCCACCGACCCCGTCCCGCCCGCCCGCCTGCCCTACCTGCGCTTGCTGAAGGGCCTCGCCGAGATCTACCCGCGGCCCGCCGAGTTCGCGGACCCGGTCGCGGCGCTGTTCGCTGACGAACTCGCCCCCGTGCAGACCGCCCCTGCCACGGCGGCGCCCGCTCCGGTACCGGCGGCATTCAGCGGCCTGGAGACGCTGCGGGGTGCCGACGGCCTCGCGGTCGAGGGCGATCCGGGCCCCTGTGTCCGCTGCGGTGTCGAGACGGCCTACCAGTCCACCGACGGCCGCCCGCTCCACGCCGGGGCCCTGTGCCAGCCCGCCACCACCCCGACGGCGAACACCGGCCCTGTTCCGGTCGCGGCTTCCCCGGCCCCGGCAGCCTCTCCGGCCCCAGCCCCGGCGCCGGGGCCGACCCGGCCGCAGCGTCGCGCCCGGTCGGCCGCCCGCGCCCAGGCCGAGACCTCCGAGCTCATCACCCGCGCCGTCCAGGAGGAAGCCGAGCGCGCGGGGGGCGACATGGACGCCGCCCTCGCGTCCCTGCTCAAGCGGGCGATCCCCGACGTCATGACCCTGTTCCACGAGACCCGGGCCACCGCCCGCTACGAGTACACCGCCTACCCGGTGCTGCCCGACGTGCTGAAGAAGCCCTCGAAGAAGGAGCCGGACCTGATCTGGGAGGCGCGCCCCTCCTTCCAGAACCCGGCCTATTCGGCCCGGGTCCCGGGCGATGTCCGGGTGACCGCCCTCGACGTCAACGCCGCCTACCTGTCCGCCATGAAGGTCTGGCTCCCGATCGGGAAACTGGAGCACACCACCGGCGCCGACGGCGTCGGCCCCAAGCGGAGCGGCGTCCACCTGATCACGCCCGCCGAATGGCTCCACCCCCACCTGCCCGACCCGATCGGGGACCGCGACGAGCCCGGCGCGCTGTGGGTCACCGACGCCACTCTGCGGCTCCTGCTGCGCGTCTCCGGCCCGAAGTGGGGCTTGACCGAGGCTCCGGTCATCCACGAGTCCTGGACGTCCGGCGCGACAGAGAACTTCCTGGATGCCCTGCGCAAGCTCCTGTCCGCCGCCCGCGAGGAGGCCATCGCGAACGGGGACACGCTGACGCTGGAGTACGTCAAGGCCATGTACAGCAAGTTCATCTCGACCATGGGGGAGTCGATCCACAACCGCGAGATGATCCGTCCCGACTGGATGCACAACATCCACAGCCAGGCATACGCCCTCCAGTGCGGCCGCGCCTACAAGGCCCACCATGCCGGGCTGGAGATCTGCATGATGAAGCACACCGACGAACTCCACGTCATCGGTGACTGGCGCCAGACCTTCTCCGAGGGGCGCGGCGTGGCCCAGATGAAGATCAAGCACGGTGAGGGCAAGACCTCCGGTGAGTACACCGTCGGGCGGGTGAACGGCTGATGGCCGGACGCTGGATGGACTTCGGCCAATACGGCGCCGACGGCGCACCGGGAGCCGAAGCGCTCGGCATCGCGATCGAGCACATGGTCACCGGTATCGCCTCGCCCGTCGACAGCGAGCGCGGCCTCGCCGCCCGCCTGCGCTACCTCACCAAGACCGACGCCGGATATGAGGCGATGTACCGCGCCGGCATCCACGTCTCCCCGCGCACGCTGATGGCCTGGCTCGCCGAAGAACGCACCCCGAACAAGGCGAACCGCGCCCGCCTGGACGCCGCCTACTGGGAACTGCGCCGCCGCAACGTCGCCGCCGAACTCAAGCACCGGCTGAACAACGGGGGCCGGGGGACCCGGGTGGAGGTCAACCCGGTCAACCAGGTCGGCGTCGACCGCAAGCACCGGCGGGACCTGTCCAGCCGCAGCGTCAACGTCCGGGGCGTCTGGGACCGGGCGGTCGACGCCTGGATGAACGACGACCTGGAGGAACTGGACGCGGTTTGGGACGAGATCCTCGACGACCTCGGCAGCGACTTCGACGCCTACAGCTACGTCTCGTCGATCGGCTGGGCCGCCTGAACTGACCTGACACGCCTCGCCCCCGGCACTGGAGTGACACCGTTGGCGAATTCGGGGACGAACGTGACGTCGGGCTTCATGACCCCGTTGTGGTCGTGAAGGCCGACGTTGTGTTTGGGGAGGGTGTCGGTGTCGTTGCACGCGAGGAAGATCGACGGAGTTCCTGGGGAGACGGCTCGGGTGGCACGGGCTGCGTTCCCGAAGGGCAGTCTGGCGATGCGAGTTCGTGACGAGTTGGGTGAGTTGTTCTCGGACGCGGACTTCGCCGGGCTATATCCAAGGAGGGGGAAGCCTGCGTGGTCGCCGGGCAGGCTGGCGCTGGTGTCGGTCATGCAGTTCGCCGAGGGTCTGTCGGACCGGCAGGCTGCGGACGCGGTGCGCGGACGGCTGGACTGGAAGTACCTGCTGGGGCTGGAGCTGGCCGATCCGGGGTTCGACCACTCGGTACTTACCGAGTTCCGGGATCGGCTGATTACGGGAGATGCCGGGGTCGACCTCCTGGACCGAGTTCTTGAGGCCGCCGTGGAGCACGGCTTACTCAAGGCCGGTGGCCGTGCGCGCACGGACTCTACGATCGTGCTGTCCGCCGCGCGGCAGATCAATGGACTGGTTCGGCTCGGCGAGACCCTTGCGGGCCGCGTTGAACAGCGTGGCCGCCCATGAGCCGGAGTGGTTGGCCGACTGGGTGCCGCCTGACTGGTTCGACCGGTACGCAATCCGGTTCGAGGACATCCGGCTACCCAAGGGGAAGACGAAGCAGACCGAGCAGATCGGTGCCGACGGGTTGAACCTGCTTATGGCCTTGAACGGACCGGACGCCCCGCCGTCTCTTCTTCTGCTCGACCGGGTGCGGACCTTGCGCCAGATGTGGATCCAGCAGTACTTCGTCGATGACGGGCAGGTCCGGCGTCGCGACCTCAAGGACCGCCCACCAGGCGCGGAGCGGTTGGTGACGCCCTACGACACCGACGCGCGGGGCAGCGTGAAGCGCGGCACCTTCTGGGACGGCTACAAGGTCCACCTCACCGAAACCTGCGAGCCGGACAGCCCGAACCTGATCACGCACGTTGCTACGACCGACTCCACCGTGCAGGACGTGCGGCTGGTCGTCCCGATCCACGCTCACCTCGCCGAGCGCGATCTCTTGCCCGACCTCCACCTGGTCGACGCGGGCTATGCCACAGCCCGGGAAGTGGTCGCCGCTCGCCGAAATCACAAGGTCGACCTGGTGGGCCCGATCCTCGCTTCCACCAGTTGGCAGGCCAAGAACGGCGGATTCTCCCAGGCCGACTTCGCCGTCGATTGGGAGAGCCGGCAGGTGACCTGCCCCAACGGCATCACCACCACCAGTTGGCGGGAAGACCGCTCTCAGAAGGGGGCGGCCGTGGTCCGGGCACGGTTTCCGACGGCTGCCTGCCGTCCCTGCAAGACCCGAGAGCAGTGCACCCGTTCCAACAACAAATCGGACATGGGTCGTCGGATCACCCTTCGCCCGCAAGCAGAGTATGAGGCGATTCAGCAGGCACGGGTCCAGGAAGACACCCAGAGGTGGAAGGAGCAGTACGCACGCAGAGCCGGCGTCGAAGGCACGATCTCTCAGGGCATTCGATGCTTCGGCCTGCGAAGATGCCGCTACCACGGCCTCGCCAAGGCCCGTCTGCAGCACCAGCTCACCGCGACAGCGATGAACTTCCAACGGCTCAACGCCTGGTGGTCCGAAACACCCCGAGCGGGCACGCGAACGTCTCACCTAGCAGCCCTCCGGCCAGCTGGGTAGTGCGTCGGCTGCCCGCAGACAAGAGCACAGTGGAATCGGAAGGATTACGGTTCCTGAGCTTCGGTCCAGCGCCGGCCAGGAATCAGGCAAGCCCGTCGAGGAAGTCCGAGAGCAAGGTGCACAGAGTCCCAGGTTGCTCCAAGTGCAGGTCATGACCGGTTCTGGGAATGCTGGCGGCCACAGTGACGGGTCCTCGACGGAGCATGCCGTCAGCTTCCGGCGGCGGGACGAAACTCGACTGAGCCAGAACCACCAAGGTCGGACACCTCACCTGCTCCCACTCGTCCCAGAATGGGCGCTGGCTATTTTCTGCCAGCGAGCGGACCATCACGTCGCGATCGAAACGCGGCCACCAGCCACCATCGCGTTCTTCCAGACCGGCCGCCCAACCTGCACCGACCGATCCGCCGCCGAAGAACTGGGCCGCAGCCTCGCGAGTAGTGAACGGCACCGGCCACGAATCGAGCCAAACGCCAATTTCAGTGGAAGTATCCGGGTTCCCAGAGCCTGGGCCGGCCTCAATGAGAACGAGTGCGCGGACTCGGTCAGGATGTGCGGCTGCGGTGAGCATGGCGGTGTGTCCGCCCAGAGATTGACCGACCAGCACCGGGCGTCGCAACCCCATCTGATCGATAACAGCGATCACATCAGCAACGTATGCAGCACGGGAGACGTCCTGCGCGTGGCGTTCGCTGGCTCCATGCCCGCGTTGGTCGACCGCAACGACCCGATGCCCTGGACTCAGATGCCGGGCTGCTGCATCCCACTCCCCCGAGTGGCCGGCCAGACCGTGTAGCAGCACGATGGGCGTGCCCGGTCCGCCCCAGTCTCGGCAGACAAGTCGCACACCGTCTCGCGTCACTATGCGCTCAGACCATGCCATATGGATCTCCATAGATCGATACCGAACTCGATCATGCCGCAAGAACCCCAGGTATCCGATCCCTTGAGTGGGACGATCTGTCCACATGCGGCGCGGGCTGGTGCCCACCCGTACGCAGTGGGCCGAATTCGCCAACGGTGTCCTGGAGTTGCCGGGGACGAGGCGTTTCGCATGTTAGCCCGCGCGGTGGCGGGCGGCGCGCCGTGTCCTGTCCCAGATAACTGTGGGCAGGGTGATGCTCTGACCTGCGGTGCCTACGGTTGTGCGGGACAGGCTGACGGTTGGTGTCCCGCTCAACCGTAGGCAGCGCGGTCGTTCACCCGCGGAGCCAGGCCAGCAGGCGCCGTGGAGTCGGTTGCGAGGTGCTGGCTGCCATGGGTCGGGGTGTCGGCTCGACCCTCCTGGCTTGTTGGGCGAGTCGGTACTCGTCGGCTTCACGGATGAGTTCTTGAGAGGGGATCTGGTGCAACTCGAAGTGCATGCCGCTCGCTCCTACTGCTGGAGCTCCATGACGTCGGCGACCACACAGCTGACGTTGTCGGGGCTGCCGCAGCCATTGGCGAGGGCGATGAGTTCGTGGACGGCCTGCTCGGGCTCGCTGATCTCGGAGAGCACCCGCCGGATTTCTTCGGTCTGCACCACGGCCGACAGGCCGTCGGAGCAGAGCAGGTATCGGTCTCCCAGCTGAGCGTCGTGAAGGCGCATGTCGTGGGTGGCATCGGTTCCCTGGCCCAGGGCTCGTATCAGCAGCGCCCGCTGGGGGTGGGAGACGGCTTCCTCCGGGGTGAGACGTCCTTCGTCGACCATCGACTGCACCATGGTGTGATCGTGGGTGATCTGGAACAGCTCTCCGTCGCGCACGAGGTAGACGCGGGAGTCGCCGATGTGGACGAGGGCCAGCTGTGAGCCGGTCCAGAGCATCGCGGTGAGTGTGGTGCCGGCCTCTTCGGGGGATGAGCTGGATCCAGCGACACCGTTGACGGCTTGTTTGGCCTGCTCGATGGCGTCTTCGAGGACGTTGAGGAGATTGCCCGCCGGGATGCTGTCGGTTTCGAGGCGCTTGAGCGCCTCGACGGCGGCCGCGCTCGCTGGGGCTCCTGCGCTGCCGAAGCCGTCGGCGACGGCGAGCAGGCGGGACCCTGCATAGGCGGTGTCCTGGTTGCTCTCGCGGACAAGGCCCGTGTCGGAAAGAGCGGCGTAACGGATTCCCAGGGGCTTGGTGGTCGGAGACATAGCGGGGTCCTTCCAGGACAGATGGCCGATGAGGAAGGAAGCGAGGTCTCGCCGCGCGGCGGTGTCGGCCTCGACCTGGGCCCAAAACGCGCGGACCTCCCGGGCTGCCGGGCCTGCCTCCAGCGTGCAGACGTGCTGGATGCGGGCCAGGGGCATCCCCAGGCGCCGGAGCCAGGCGACCAGCCGGGCCTGGTCCAGCTGTTCCGGGGAGTAGAGACGGTAGCCGGTCACCGGGTCGACGCGAGCGGGGGTCAGCAGTCCGAGCTCGTCGTAGAGACGCAGCGCCTTCGGTGACAGCCGGGACGCCTTCGCGAACGTCCCGATGGTCAGCAACCCCATGCCCGCTCTCCTCCTCATGCCGAGCACATCGCCCGGCCCCACCGATGCTGTGGCTTCTCCCAAGGTGAAGGTCAACTATCGGGGAGCTGACTGCCTTCCGTGTAGCGGTCGATGCGACGCATTACCGTGGCGCACTCCTGAGCTTGACTCTGTCGGGGATCCTGGAGTTTCGCGGCGCGGGAGCATGGTCAACGGGCATGCTCGGGTAGTTCCGATGACCGACGCAGTTGTCGAGGTGCCCGTTGTCCCTTCGACTTTGTTCCGGTGAGCAACTCCCTTCTCTGACCGCGCAGGTGGCGCGGGCGAGTAACCCGGGCGGCACGACGGCGATATGGGTGCGCAACCGGCTGGATGAGCTGTGGTGTGACGAGGATTTCGCCGACTGGTACCCGCGTGACGGGCGTCCGGGTCTGTCGCCTGCTCAACTGGCCACCGTCTGTGTGCTGCAGTTCCTGCTCGGCCTGTCGGACCGGCAGGCCGCTGAGGCGGTTCGCTGTCGCATCGACGTCAAGTACGCGATGGCCATGGAGCTGGATGATGACGTGTTCCACCACAGTGTGCTGGCCGATTTCCGCGACCGTCTCGCCGAGGGCGACCGTGCTGATCGCCTCCTCGACCTCGCGCTGGCCCGCCTCAAGGAGGCCGGTCTGGTGCGCGAGCGCACCACGCAGCGCACGGACTCCACCCACGTCCTGGCCGCGGTGCGTGACCTGACCCGCGTGGAGTTGATCACCGAGGCGGTCCGCGCCGCACTCGAAGAAGTCGCCGGCACTTCCCCTCACCTGCTGGACGAGCTGGTCGATGAGGACTGGGGGCTTCGCTACGGCCGGCCGGTGCGCCTGGGCAAGAACCCCACCAAGCCCAAGACCAGGATCCTTGCCGCCGGACACGACGCCGTCCGGCTCCTGGAACACCTCTACCGGCATGGAGCGGACCGCACGTCCGGCCCTCGCATCCAGGCCCTGCGCCAGATCATGGTGCAGAACTACCACCGTGACGCCGCAGGACGCCTGCGCTGGCGCGCCGCCGAGAAGGAAGGCGGGCCCGGGCTGCCGCCCTCGTCCCGGGCGGTTGTCTCTCCCTATGACACCTCGGCCCGCTACGCACGGCACGGACACATCATCAGCTGGAAGGGGTTCTCGGCACACCTGACCGAGACCTGTGCTCCCGACAGCCTCAACGTGATCACGAACGTGGCCACCACCGCGGCCACCACCCACGACAGCCAGATCCTGCCCGGCATCCACGCCCGCCTGTCACGCCGCGGGCTGCTGCCCGCCGAGCACCTGGTCGACGCCGGCTACACCGCGCTGCCCCACCTGGAACAAGCCACCCGTGAACACCAGGTCACCGTCTCCGGGCCACTGCGGAGCAACCCCACCCGGCAACACCGCCGGGACGAGGGCTTCGCCCGGGACGACTTCCACATCGACTACGACCGCCAGCAGGTCACCTGCCCCCAGGGCCAGGTCAGCCAGGGCTGGCACGGCCCCTACTCGACCTCCTCACCCACCGCGGCCCCGCTGATCGTGGCCAGGTTCACCAAAAGCCAGTGCCGGCCCTGCCCGGCCCGCACCCAGTGCACCACCACCGCAGACAGCGCCCGCACGGTGGGCTTTCCCTTACGAGAACTCCGCGACCTGCAACTGCGCGTCCGCACCGAGCAACAGACGCCCGAGTGGAAGACCCGCTACGCGGTCCGTTCCGGAGTGGAGGGCACGGTCAACGAGTTCGCCCACGGACACGGCATGCGCCACTGCCGCTACCGAGGACAGGGCAAGGCCCACATCCAGCACGTCCTGACGGCCATCGCCGTCAACATCGAACGCCTCAGCGGACTGCCTCCAACCGAGGAAGCCCCCAAGCCCCGCCGACCGACTGCCTTCCAGAACTACCTCGACCAACGCGCGATACCCGGCCGAAGTTGGCGAGCCCTGGGCACCTGACCTCGACAGCTCCAAGATCCCCGACAGAGTCAAGTAATCTAAGGCACTCATCTCGCCGTCGACCGGCGGCCTCTCGACAACGAGTGTGCCGGTGTCGGCCTCGGGCACGCCCCGGGAGCTTCGTGACTACTTCAACCGTTAGCGGATGCGTTGCCGTGCCCAGAGCGCCGAGACCGTGGGCACGATCGCGGGGCGTTCATCGCGGCCGGGGGCTCAGGAACCAGCCACGTTTGCGGGCGCGGTCCAGCCGGTGGCTCGGATCCACTCGACCAGGTCCAGGGTGGCCGGCTCGATCGAGCGCACCACCGCGAGGTCCGAAGGGTATTCCGGCGCCTTCGCGAACTCGCGGAACATCGCCTTGTCGAGGTCGTTGGGAAGCACGCTCAACGGGAGGGCCTCGTACCGTGCCGGGAGCCCGGCGCGCGCGCCGAACGCCGCGGCGATCTGGGGGCCCGTCAGCTCGTCGCCGACGAGCTCGACGGCTCCGCCGGGCGCCTCCGCGGTGTCGAGCAGGAGCGCGGCGGCGACCCGGCCGATGTCCCTGACCGAGATCATCTTCAGGGCGACGTCCTCCGGCATCGGCAGCCTCAGCACGATCTCCCCATGCTCCAGGCTCGGTGCCATCACGCTCGCGAAGTTCTCCATGAAGGCGGTCGCGCGAACCATCGTGGCCCTGAGGCCGGACATCCTCAGGTGCTCCTCGATCGAGTGCTTCGAGTCGTGGTGCGGCACACCCGACTCCCGGTCCGCTCCGAAGACCGAGTTGAACACGACGTGCGGGACGCCCGCCTCGACCGCCGCGTCGACGAGCGCGGTACCGATGCGGATCTCCGCCTCGACCTCTTCGAGGCTGTTCGCCTCCGGGGTCATGAAGTAGAACCCCTCGACCGTCTCCAGCGCGGCGGCCAGCGACGCCGGGTCGTCGGCCCGGATGGCCGCCAGCTCGACGCCGCGGGCGGCCAGCGCCTGAGCCCGGTCGGACTGCGGGTTGCGGACCAAAGCCCGCACCCGCGCCTTGTGGTCCAGCAGCGCGTCGACCACCGCCCCGCCCTGTTGCCCCGTCGCGCCGAAGACTGCGATCGTGCCGGTCGTCTGTGTGCTCATCGCTGCCACCCTTCAGTAGTTCATGCCGTGAACAAAACTAGTTCACGGCATGAACTACGTCAAGGTGCGGATGTAGCGGGACCTCACGGTGTGATGGGTTGGTTCGAGGTGGGCGAAGAGAGGTCCGAGGTGTCCACGATGGCGGTGGCCACGCGCTCGAAGTCGCGCTGGTCGTCGGCGTCGAGGTTCCTCGCGATCTCGGGCAGGCGCTTGGCGACCTCGGCGTAAACGGCCTCGCCGAGCACCTTCCCCGTGGGCGTCGCTCTGAGCATGACGACCCGTCGGTCCTGAGCCGAGCTTGCCCGGCCAACCAACTCGCGCCGCGCGGTGCGATCGACCAGCTGGCTCAATGCGTTCTTGGTCATACCCAACGACGCGGCGAGGTCAGCCATCTGCCGCGGCTCGTTCCTGACTGCGCAGAGCAGCGTGGCCTGCGAGGGGGTCAGGTCGAACTCGGCGCAGATCTGCGCGTACTTGCGTTGAATCACAACCGAGAGCCAGAAGAGCTTATCGCCATAGTCCACGCCAGCCTCCCCCGTCCGATGATGAACGATCAGCCTACTCGTCGCGGGCCGGCAGACCACGCCACTCACTCCCTTCACTCTCAGGTGGCGCCTCTACCGGCGCGCGACGGGTCGCGCGCCGGCTGCGGCCCATGCACCCCGAGATCACGATCGCCTGGGCCGACTCCGGCTATGCCGGACAGCTCGTGACCTGGGCAAAGAGACACCTCGGACTCACGTTGAAGACGGTGAGTCGGCCGAAGAACACCCCCGGCCTTGTTCTTTATCTTCCGCGTTCTCGCGTTGAGGATGGGATGGACTGCATTAACCGACGTTGTCGCTCATCAGCTTCCGTGCTTCGGCTGTCCAGGCCAGGTGCCGGTAGAGGGGTGATGCGGTCACGGCGACGAAGAGCGCGAACAGAGTGATCGGCAGCAACCCGAGGGGCCGGATACAACTCCGACCGGAAGTGTGACGCTTCCGCGAACGCATCCCGCAGGACGCCCTGATGTACCAAACTCACGACCACGGCCTTCGCGCTGGTTCTCCGCCTCTGTGACGGAGCAAAGGATCAGCCGAAGGCCGCTTTCACGTCCTGTGAACTGCGAAAACGCTCACCAAGTTCGATCCGCGTTCGACCTCGGACCATAAACGACAAGCTGACCAAGGCCGACGAGGGCGGGACCGGCCAGGTGAGGAGCGCCGACGGGCAGGCGGCGTTGGAACTCCGCGAGGACTCGACCGATGTCATCGGGGTGACCACTGTCGGCCACGATCGAGCGCCAGGAGGGCATCACCGCGAGGGACATGGCGGCGACCATGCCGGGATAGGCCATCGCGTAAAGCCCCGGTCCCCAACCGGTCCGCGCGCCGGCCTGCTTGCGGATGATGTCGTGGAATGCGCCGTGGCCATGGGCGAAGTAGCGGGCGGCAAGCGTCTGCCAGAACCCCCGGGCGGCGTGCAGGCATTGGGTGATCAAGTCGACCCCGTAGCGGCGTAGTAGTCGGCGGTGCCAGCGCTGAGCGCGGACGGTTCCCGGCAACTGTGCCAGGTCGATTTGATCTTGTGGACGGTGTGCCGCCTTACCGACCCATAGGCTGTGCCGCAGACAGACGTGATGGTGGTGGGCGGGTGCGAAGAGCGCGATCCGCTGGCCGGGTGCGTGGGCGGCAGCACACCGTCGGCAAGCCCAGCGTCGTTCACGTCCGGCTGAGCCGGGTAGCGCGGTCGTCTTCCCGGTCGTCCAGTCTCCGGAGACGATCATTCCGCGCCGGGCGCCATGTTCGCGCTGATTGAGCAGGGTCAGTAGCCGTCCCTGGTGGGCGATCTCTTTGACGGTCGAGGTGCGGATCACCTGGAGTTCGGAGTGGTAGGCGATGCGGGCTTCGTCGTCGACCTCCCGCAACGGCTGGCTCATGGATCGCCACTGCTGTTCGTCGAGCGTGTCGAAGACGGCTGGGTCCGTGTTGAGGAAATGACGCCACCCGGCCAGCGTCGTGGACGGGTCGGTGCGTGCTTCGCCGGGCTGATCGGTGTCCCCGGAGGTATCGGGGATATTCACCACCACTTCTCGGCCTCCTTGCGGGCGTCGAAGATCTCCAGAGGAATGATGTCGGCCAGTTCTTCCTGGCCTGCGGCGTTCTCGTCGGCCGGACCGGCCGACGAGTCGGGTTCGACGGCTGGCCGAGGCCAGGACGGTTGTGCGGTGGCCCGGGTCCGGGCGGCGATCTTGCGTGCGCGTGGCGCATCCATAGTCATAAAAATGCGGTACAGTTTTCTTGTTCAGGGTGTCCACTGTCAGAGCGCGCCACTCCCGACCGATCCCGCACAACGAGACAGGGAGAACACCATCATGACGGACCACCAGCCGGCCCTCGCCCGGATTACCCACGTGGAGAAGACGGCCGAGCGGACCGGCACTACGGCCGACACAGGCGCGGGGGAGGAGCTGACCGTGCTCGCCCCGGCCGCGGCCGCCGCCCTGAACCTCCTCGCCGACGCCGTCCGGCGCGGCGGCGCCGACCAGGACGACATCGTCCAGGCCCTCAAGACCGCCCGCGTCGACGAGGCGTTCGCCGGCATCTTCGACGCCGCCTCGGAGCGCGTCATGGAAGCAGCCGACGACCCGTACGACTTCGGCACCCGGCTGGACACCGACAACCTGTCCGGGGCCGCGAGCGACATCCGCCGCGCCCTCCACTGGCTGTAGCGACGCCGACAGCACACGGGCCCGCACCACCGTGCGGGCCCTTCTCGTGCGGGCCCCCCAACGTGCTGGACAGGATCGGGTGCTGCGGGACGAGCCAGATCTCCCGCAGTACGCGCCCGGCGGTACGACGCCGCTAGGCGGCCCTGCCACCGGGAAACACGACCAGGACATGAAAGAGGCCGACGCCCTCAGTCCGCTCTCGGGAGCGGGTAGCACGGGCACCGGCCAAACCCAAGCGCATAACCCATAGGTCACGCCCTCGTACGGCGCAGCATACCCGTACGCTGAGCCAGGACTAAGACACCGGTACCGTTTTATCGACGGCGAGTTGAGGAGACCCCCGTGATCCGAGCAGGACGCCGCGACCTCGCGCGGACTCTGGCGGACCTGGCCGCGCAACAGGGCCTGAGCACGCAGAGATACACCAAGGTCAAGCCGTACGAGGCCGCCGGATTCCCGGCACCGATCAGCTCGGTTCGGGCCCGGACACAGCTGTACGACAGCGAGCAGGTCGACGCCTACTTGCAAGGCAAGCCCGTTCCGCAGCTCCCGGACCAGGACGACGCCGAAGACCTCCTGGACCGCCGGGAGTGCGCGGCCGAAATCGGCGTCACCCCCCGCTCCTGGGACAGCTACAAGACCGACTCACTCCTGACCGAGCACAAGACCGAAGTCCGCGGAGTGGAGCACTGGCCCAGAGGCATCGTGCATCAGTTCCAGACCAGCCGGCCGGGCAGGGCAGCCTCCGCAACCGCCGGCGGCCGGCCGAAACGAACTGGAGACCAGATCCCCCGCGACCAGCTCCCCGCTCTCACCGCCCCGCTCCTCGACGCCGACCCCACCATCAGCGCCGCCCACATCGTCCAGGAGCTCGGAGTTCACCGCGACACCGCACAGGACATCCTCACCCGCCTGCGCGCCGACCGCATGGCCGACCTCATGGCCGCCGACCCGTCCCTGACACCCGGCGCAGCCGCGGACGCCCTCGGCTACCCGGCCGGACAGGTACGCCGCGCCGCCATCCGCGCCCAGGCCGTCCTGCGCGCCCGCCGCACGGCCCCGTACTTCGCCGCCGTCGCCCAGGCCCTCCACGACCGCGGATGGACCACCACGACCGCCGCTCCGACCGTCCACCATCCCGCCGACGACGTCGTCACCGCCGTGGTCCTCCTGGACGGCCCCACCCCGCCGGCCCCCGCGCTCGTGTGGGACGAACGACAGGGGTGGCGCACCGCGAACTCCCGCCGGCACCCGCTCCTCAGGGGAGCAGCCGTCCCGCCTCAGGGCGACAGCATCCGGTATCTCGCCACCGGCACTACGCCCCCGCCGGACGCCCTGATCACCGCTCTCACCGCCTAGGCCGGCCCCAGGGCTAACCTGGGCCCCGGGGGCCACGCTGCCGGGGAAGTGAGTTCCCCCTGCCGGTGTGCGGAGCGGTCCCGTACGACGCAGGATCGGGACGTGGAGTATCCGGTCAAGGTCGCCCTGGCCCGCGCGGCGCCGGTCCTGCCGGACGAGCCCGGATGGTGGTTCGAGCCGAAGTTGTGGACAGGGTTTTGGTCTGTTCGTTGTCCACTGAGTTTGGGATGTGGAGCCCTGAGTATCGCTGGTCTGGCAACGTGCTCCTATGGCGACTTCTGAGTCGAACACGACGTACAGCGCGCCCGTGGGTTCGGTGGATCTCGCGGCGATGAACGATGAAGGCGAGCCGTACGAGATCTGGCCGTGCGGTAGCTGCTTGCCCTGGCACGCCGAAGTCGTGCGGGCCGACGAGGAGGTCCTGGTGCGGGAGTGGCATGCGGTGAACTGCCCGGAGTTCCAGAAACTGATCAAGGGCTAGCTAGCCGGCGCCCGCGATGCGTCCGGCGCCCGGGCGGTCAGGCGTAGCACGGCGCCGATCGGCGACACGGCGGTCAGCAGGAGGAACAGGTGCGGGTAGCCGCCCGGCGGTGAGGCAGAGGCGGCGCCGACGAACGGTGCGAGCGTGGACGCTGTGGTGGTGGGGGCAGCCAGCAGGCCGGGGCGCCCACGAGGTGAACCCGATCAGGGCGGAGGCGCGGCAGATGCCCTGGACTTCGCGCAGGCGCTTTTCGACGTGCTGTGCATCTTGATGCCCAAGTCCGACGCGTTCGAGGAGCGCGAGGCCGATCGAAGTGGGTCCTACTTCTCGACGGTCGACTGGTCGGCGATGGTGTGCAGTTCGCGGCCGAGAAGTTTCGCCCAGCAGGGGGTCTGACCCGGCGAAGCGGCCTTCGCGGGCGGCCTGGGAGGTGCTGAGCGTCATCCGGGCCACCTCATCGGGAATCAGTGCCGCCCGGCCGAGATGGGGTCACGGTGCTGTGTCGGCTCAGTCGCGTAGGTTCGGATGTGGGCCAGGACGGCGTCGAGACCGGTGCGCAGGGGGGTGGTGTCGCGACGGGTCTGAGTAAGGAGGAGTCCGCCCTGGAGTGCAACGAGCAGGGCGAGGGCGAGGGCGTCGGTGTCGGTGTCAGGGCGCAGGTCGCCTCGGGTGCGCATGCGGGCCAGGCCCTCGCGGATCGGAGCCTCCCAGCGTTCGAAGCCGTCGACGAGGTCCGCTCGTGCGTGGGGGTCGTTGTCGGCCAGCTCGGCCGCGATCGATCCGATGGGGCAGCCGCCGACGCAGTTGCGCTGCTCTTGCAGGTCGACGAGCAGGTCACGCCAGCGGTAGAGGTTGTCGAAGCTGTCGAGTTCGTCGAGGACGGGTCGTTGGGCGGCCAGGATGCCGTCGGTCTGGTGGGCGATCACGGCCCGGATCAGGTCGTCCTTGTCGGTGAAGTAGTGGTAGAGCTGCGACGCGCTGACACCCGCTCGACGCTGGACGTCCTCGATGCCGGTGCGGGCCACGCCGTGGGCGAACACCAGCTCGGCGGCGGCGGTGACGATGCGAGCCCGGGTTGCCAGACCCTTCGTCGTGAATTTCCGCACCGGCCTGGGTGTGGCCTCGACGACCGCACCGGTCCGATATGTGCGGTCCGTCCGGCTTTCGGGTGTTGACTGGTCCATGGGTTCAGCATACCCCGATTTTGGAGTTGACACTCCAAAAATAGCCGGGCATGGTTTGGAGCGTTTGCTCCACTAGCTGAGGGGTTTCTCATGACCACCGATCTGACCGGTTCCACCGCCCTGATCACGGGCTCCACCAGCGGCATCGGCAAAGCCACCGCCGACCGTCTGGCCGCCCTGGGGGCGCACGTCATCGTGTCCGGCCGGGACAAGACCCGCGGCGAGGCCGTCGTCGCCGGCATCCGCGCCGCCGGCGGGACGGCGGACTTCGTCGCGGCCGACCTGGGCGACGAGCGCAGCGTGCGGGAACTCGCCGCCCGCGCCGCCCAGGCGGGCGGCGGCCACGTCGACATCCTCGTCAACGGCGGCGGCGTCTTCCCCTTCGGCCCCACCGCCGACACCCCGGCCGATCAGATCGACGAGGTCTTCGCCGTCAACGTCAAGGCGCCCTACCTGCTGGTGGCCGCATTGGCCCCCGCGATGGCCGAACGCGGCCACGGGGCGATCGTCAACATCACGACCATGGTGTCGGAGTTCGGCATGAACGGGATGGGCCTGTATGGCTCCAGCAAGGCCGCTCTCATGCTGCTGACCAAGTCCTGGGCTGCCGAATTCGGCCCCGCCGGGGTCCGCGTGAACGCCGTCAGCCCCGGCCCCACCCGCACCGAAGGCACCATTCCCATGGGCGACGCGCTGGATCAGCTCGCGAAGGGCGCGCCGGCCGGGCGCGTCGGGAAGCCCGAAGAGATCGCCGCCGCCATCGCCTACCTCGCCACCGAGGAGGCCAGCTTCATCCATGGCGTGCTGCTGCCGGTCGACGGCGGCCGCCTCGCGGTCTGACATTCTCGCCCGCGAAGCAGCAAACGCCGAAGCTCGGTCACGCGAACCGGCCGACTCCGCTCCGCCCGGAACACGGACCCGGGCGGAGCGGAGTCGGCCGGCTCGCGAAGTCCACGCCCGGGGTCGACGGCAGCACCATCTGCGCCATCCACCAGGCCACCACCGACGCGGCGCACCGACGCACCATCCGCACCAGGCCGTTGCCCTCGTCACCATCGATCTCACGCACTCCGACATGTGTGGCCACCGACCCAATCCCACGGATCGCAGCCGAAGCCGCCCGCCCGGGCGAACGCGACCACCCTCGGGGGTAGGTGCGAAATGCCTTCGCGGACCGCTCAGATTTTGTAGTTGACACTCCAATTTTGGAGCGCAGAGTGGAGTGATCCCTACAAAACATGTGGGCGGTACGCCACTGAGAGCGGCCAGGAGACCATCGTGAACACGATTGACCAAGTCACCCCGCGGTCGGCGGGAGCTTTGACCTTCAACCCCGACGGGGTTCTCTTCGTGGGCGACAGCAAGTCGGGGGCCGTCTTCGCCTTCGAAACGGGCCGGGGCCAGGCTCCGGCCTCGCTCGATCCCTTCCTCTTCGAGTCGATCGACGAGAAGATCGCCGCGGCGCTGGGCGTGACGGCGAAGAGACTGGTGATGAACGGGATGGCCGTCCATCCCCTGACGCGCGAGCCGTACCTGTCAGTCGGGGTGCGCAACGGCGATCGCCTGGCCCCCGCGGTCGTGAGCGTCTCGCTGGCCGGCGAGGTTTGCCTTTTCGACCTCTCCTCGTCGAACGTGACGGTGCACCAGCTGTCCGACGCTCCCGACGAGGGCAAGACCTTCAAGTCCCGGGCCGGCACTTTCCCCATGCCACCGGCGTCCTACTTCGACGAGAAGGCGCGGACGCCGCTGCGGTCCATGACGATCGTGGACCTGAAGTTCCACGCCGGAGAGGTGTTTGTCGCCGGCGTCTCGAACCAGGAGTTCTCCTCCACGCTGCGGCGGATCCCGTACCCGTTCACCGGGGAGGCCAGCGAGACCCAAGTGGAGATCTACCACCTCGCGCACGGCATGTATGAAACGCGTGCGCCGATCCGGGCCATGCAGTTCGCCACCATTGACGGTGAGGACACCCTCGTCGCCGCCTACGCCTGCAGCCCGCTGGTCACCATCCCGGTCGCAGAGCTCAAGCACGGAGCGACGGTGCGGGGCAAGACGATCGGCGACATGGGCAACGGCCAGCCCATCAGCATGGTCGCCTACCGCGAGGGGGACGAGGAGAAGCTGTTCATCACCAACCTCAGCCGCGGCCCCGTCGTGGTCCCGCTCTCCGGCATCCGCTCCGCCGAGGGATTCACCCCCGAGAACCGGCCGACCCAGGGCCCGATGCTCGACCAGTCCCCCTTCATGCCGGCCGGGCCGGTCGGCAAGCAGGTGCTGTTCGTCGGATCATCGCTGCGGGCGGACCTGTTCAGCGACCGCTTCTTCGTCTCGCTGACCCGCTACGCGGACACCGGCGACCTGACGCTGGAGACCCTGATGGTCGCCCCGCTCCCCGGGCGGCTGGACAAGATCTGGGTGGAGATGGATTTCCCGGGCGTCGAGAGCCCGCACAAGGTGACGGCGTGAACGGCAGGCGTCAACGTTGAGTGCGCCACAGACGCCGATCCCGACTTCACCAGAGCTGCCCATCCGCATCTCTCCCCAAGCCGAGGTCCTGCCCGCCAACACCCTGCGTTTCTACCTACATTTTCCCAGGCAGGGAGAGGCGCACTTCGATCGTGACCGCCTCTGGCTGGTGGATGAGGAGGAACAGGTGGTGCCTGAGCCCTTCCTCGTCCTGCCGCAGGAGCTCTGGTCCGTCGACGGGCGCCGCCTGACGGTCCTGATGGAGCCAGGAAGGATCAAACGCGGTCTGGGAACAGACCCGTCACACGAGGCGGCGCTGGTCGTCGGGCGCACGTACAGCCTCGCCGTCACGGCGCTCGGGCAAACAGCACGCCATACCTTCCGCGTCAGCGATCCAGTGCTGGAGGCGGTCGACGAGACCCGCTGGCGTCTCGTCTCCCCGACAGC
Source organism: Streptomyces sp. NBC_01429 (assembly GCF_036231945.1). Classification (NCBI taxonomy): domain Bacteria; kingdom Bacillati; phylum Actinomycetota; class Actinomycetes; order Kitasatosporales; family Streptomycetaceae; genus Streptomyces; species Streptomyces sp. NBC_01429. Next base: position 8,077,057 of record NZ_CP109599.1, read on the forward strand.
GGGGAGCCTTGATCCCGTCGTCGTGCACTTCGACAGGGTGATGGACGCCGTCCTCTGCCAGGACGAGATCGCAGTCCTGGCCCCTTCCGGAGAAGCCGTTCGGACGCGTGCGTCACTCGCGCCGAACGGAACCGCGGCACGGCTCGTCCCGAGTCACCCGTGGCGCGCCGGGGAGCACCGCCTCCTGGTCTCCGAACGACTCGAAGACGTCTGCGACAACAGACTGGGCGAAGCCCTGGACCACGACCTGGGAGCCGAAGGAGCACCACGGGCCGGAATGATCAACTTCACTACGCGCAGCGCCGCCGCGGCCCCGTCCGCTCAGGCGGTGCGCTGATGCGGCCGGTACGCGGAAGGCGGGCCCGGGCTCCGACCATCCGCACGAGCATTCCCGGGGTGTTCGCCGCCTGCGACGTCGTCGACCACACCTACCGCCAGGCCATCACCACCGCCGACACCGGCTGCGCCGCAGTCCTGGACGCCGAACGCCACTTAGCCGCCCTCGCCGACCACACCCCGGAAAGCAGGCCCGTCCGGCAAGACCCCGTGCTCGCTTCCGCATGCCCTGATCCTCCGCGCCGATGGTCAGCGGCATGATCATGAGGACATGGAGCGTCAAAGATCGGGTATGCGGATGGAAGTTCGTCGACGGAAAGCCGGAGCCCCTCACTAAGGCTAAGCTGTTCGATGCCTATTGCTACGACCCCGACACCGGAGAATACGGCGACCCCTATTCGGATGCCGAATTCACAGAGGCCCCGAACATTGAGTTCTGAGAGCACGCGCACGCGCCCTGAATGATCACAGAGGGCCAGAGGGAGCGCCTCGGATCGAACTCGATCCGAGGCGCTCCCATTTGACTGGTAGAGCAGACAGGCGCGCCTTGGGTATAGAGAGAAGGTGTAAGTGAAATCACCAACACCTACCCAGGTATGCGACACGATGCACTGGTTGGCGTTTAGTCCAGATGGCAGTGAGGTGGAATCTCAATCGGCACCCCAGTTCCAGGCAGTGATGCACGGGGAAGGTTCGGCCCATATGATCCGCCTGACGCAGGATCACGACGCCCCTCATCTCCGTAGCCAGCCGCCCGCGCAGCGGGCCAACAGGAACTCCAATTAGCGGAAGAGTAAGTGACGACCGGTTGATCAAGGCCGTGGCCCGTAGCGGAGCGGAGGGGCGTTCAGGCCGCTTGCGGCCTATTGAATTCCGGAGGAATTTTAATTGTAATTCCGGAGGAATTACATAAAGCCCGTAGGGCTTTATCGTCTTTACGGTCCGTAGGACCGTGCGTCGTTCCTCCGG